>JAIEMI010000180.1 GCA_019752235.1 Rhodospirillaceae bacterium | reverse complement strand
CCTGAATCGCCACCCCCAGCCGGCCGCGCCGCACCTCGCCGTATTCGATGATCTGCTCCATCACCGTGCGGACGATGGAGGAGGGAACCGCAAAGCCGATGCCGACGCTGCCCCCCGACGGTCCGATGATGGCGGTGTTGATGCCGATCAGTTCGCCCTGGAAATTGACCAGGCCGCCGCCGGAATTGCCGGGGTTGATGCTGGCGTCGGTCTGGATGAAGTCGTCGTATTGGCCGGCTTTGATGTCGCGCGACCGCGCCGAGATGATGCCGGCGGTCACCGTGCCGGACAGGCCGAACGGATTGCCGATGGCGAGCACCCAGTCGCCGACGCGCGCCTGATTGGAGTTGCCCCAGGATACCGTCGGCAATTCTTTTTTGGACTCGACCTTCAACAGCGCGATGTCGACCTTCTCGTCGCGGCCGATCAGCTTGGCTTCCAGCACCGTGTCGTCTTCCAGGATCACCGAAATCTGATCGGCATCCTCGATGACGTGGTTGTTGGTGACGATGTAGCCGGTCTTGTCGATGATGAAGCCGGACCCCAGCGACGTCTGGCGGCGCTTCGGCGCTCTGCCTTCGGGGGCCTCGCCGTCCTTACGATTCTGGAACTGGTCGGGGAAAAACTCGTCCCACGGAATATCGTCGGCGCCTTTTTTGCGCTCGACCTGCTGCGTGGTCGAGATGTTGACCACCGCCGGGCTCAGGCGATCGGCAAGATCGGCAAAACTGTCGGGCGCGTTCCGTGCCGTGGCGGGCAACGTGAGCGTGGCAAGCAGCGCGACAACGGCAATACGAGCAGCGGATTTCAAGGCGGAGTCTCCTTAAACGATAGCAGCGGTGATCTTTGCTGAAAGCCGCCCCTGCGGCAAGGACGGGCGGCAAGGAAACAGCGCGCCAGGGCCGTCCCGGCGCGCTGTTACAGGCTTAGCCTCGAAATGCCGGCTTAGCGCGGCAGATTGTTGAAGTATCTAAAGAAATCCGAGTTCGGCGACAGGACCATGGTGGTGCCGTCACCTAGCGAGCCGCGGTAAGCCTCCATCGACCGGAAGAACCCGTAGAATTCCGCGTCCTTGCCCTGCGCCTGGTTGAGGATCTTACGGCTTTCGGCTTGGCCTTCCCCGAGCAGCGTCTGGGCTTCCTTTTCCGCCTCGGCAAGGATGATCGTGCGCTCGCGGTCGGCATCGGCCTCGATGCGGGACTTCTGTTCCTGGCCACGGCCGCGGAAGTCGGCGGCCTCGGCCATACGGTCGGACCGCATGCGGTTGTAGGTCGCCTGGGTCGTGTCTGCCGTCAGTTCTGTACGGCCGATACGCACTTCAACCACCTTGATGCCGAACTCTTCGGCCCGGCGGCTCACCGCCGTGGTGATCTCGTGCATCACTTCTTGGCGCTTGGCGCCCAGAACGTCCGCGAGATCGGTGCGGCCGAGTGCGTCGCGCACGCTGCCGTTGAGAATATTGCCGAAGCGGTCGCGGAAAGCGGTCTCGGTCAGCACGGTCTGATAGAACTTCAACGGATCGACAATGCGGTAGCGCGCGAAGGAGTCGACGTTGATACGGCGCTGGTCGATCAGCGACATATCCTGACCCTGCGGATCGAGGTCGAGGATGCGGGAGTCGTAATAGTAGACGTCCTGCACCAGCGGGATTTTGAAGTGCAAACCCGGCTCGGCGATCACGCTCTTAGGTTCGCCGAACTGCAGCACCAGGGCCTGCTGGGTCTGGCGCACGGTGAAGAGCGAGCCGGAAAGCAGGATCAGGAAAACGAAAGCGCCGACGAGGCCGGCGATGACACGCGGGTTCATTGGCCGCCTCCCTGCTGAGGCTGTGCCTTCTTCTTGGTGATCTCCGGCAGCGGCAGATAGGGCACGACGCCCGAGCCTTTGCCGTTTTCGTCGATGATGATCTTGTCGGCCTTGCTCAGGATGTCCTGCATGGATTCGAGATACATGCGGCGGATGGTGATATCCTTGTTGGCGACGTAGGTCTGATAGAACGCGGTAAAGCGCGCGGCCTGACCTTCGGCTTCCTTCACCAGCTTTTCCTTTTCGGCGGTCGCGTTCTGCACCATGCGGGCGGCTTCACCCTTGGCGCGCGGCACGATGTCGTTGCGGTAAGCCAGGGCTTCATTGCGCAGGCGCTCTTCGTCCTGCTTGGCGCGCTGGACGTCGTTGAAGGCGTCGATCACTTCCTTGGGCGGATCGGCCTTCTGAATGCGCAAATCGAGGATGGTCACGCCGGCGTTATAGCCGTCCATGATCTGCTGCAGCAGATCACGCGACTGCTGCGCGATCAGATCGCGCTGATTGGTCATGACGGCCTGCAGCGGATTGCGGCCGACGACTTCCCGCAGCGCGCTCTCCGCCGCCGCTTTCACCGTCAGCTCGGGGTCGCGCATGTTGAAGAGGTAGTTGCCGGCCTCGCGGATGCGCCACTGCACGACAAACTGAATGTCGGCGATGTTCTGGTCGCCCGCCAGGATATGACTTTCCTGCGGCACTTCGCGGATATTCGTGCCCGACCCACGGAAGCCGATGGTCACCTGGTTGGTCTGTGTGACCTTAGGACGTATCACTTCGCCGATGGGCGTCGGGAACCAATAGTTCAAACCCGGTTGTGTGGTTTTAACGTATTTGCCGAACAGCAGCTCAACGCCCTGTTCATCCGGCTGCACGCGATAAAAACCGCTGATGCCCCAGAAGAACACAATGGCTGCCGCCACGAGCAGCACGGCGCGTCCATTACCGAAACCACCCGGCATGAAACGGCGCAGGCGCTCCTGGCCACGGCGCAGCATCTCTTCCAGATCCGGCGGCGGATTGCCGCTACGGTCGCGTCCGCCCCAGGGATTGTTACCGCCGCCGCCGCCGCTGCCCCACGGGCCGCCGCCGCCGCCCCCCCAGGGGCCTCCGCCTTGTTGTTTGTAAAACAATGGATTAATCCTTCGCCTGGTTCTGCGGGCAACACCCGCGAGATCCCGGCTCATCGTTCGTGAGATGGCCTCATGGGTTATAGGACAACCGCGCCTGTGTCGCAATCTAGCCTCAAAAGTCCCTACGCGGGTGGTCCTATGGTGCGGTGTTATATGTCGGTGCGGACGGCCATTTTTCAAGCGCCGCGCGTGAATAAGGATCGGACAGTGTCATGGCGCGGTTGACCCAGGAACAGATCACAGCGGCCCTGCAAACCGTGGACTCGGGAACCGGCGGCATAGATATCGTCGCGCGCCGCTGGGTGAAGGACATCCTGATCAAGGACGGCCATGTGACTTTCACGCTGGAAGTGCCGGCGAAGCTGGGCCCGCACTTGGAGCCCGTGCGCGCCGCGGCCGAGAAAGCCGTTCATGCCTTGCCGGGAACGGTCTCGGTGACCGCCGTGCTGACCGCCGAGGCCGAACGCGAGAAGCCGGTGCCCAAAGGCGGCCGCGACCGGATCGAACTTCCGGGCGTTAAATTCATCGTCGCCGTGGCCTCGGGCAAAGGCGGGGTCGGAAAATCCACCACCGCCGCCAACCTCGCCGTGGCCTTCGCGCGCCAGGGCAAGAAGGTCGCGATGTTCGACGCCGACATCTTCGGTCCCTCCATGCCGCGCATGCTGGGCCTCGCGGGCAAAAAACCCGGCTCCGACGGCAAACGGGTTTTCCCGCTGGAGAATCACGGCGTCAAAGTCATGTCCATCGGCTTCATGATCGCCGAGGACAATCCCATCGTCTGGCGCGGCCCCATGGTCATGGGCGCGCTGGAACAGATGCTGCGCGATGTCGAATGGGGCGATCTCGATGTCATGGTGGTCGATATGCCGCCCGGCACCGGCGACACCCAACTCACCATGTCGCAGCGCGTGCCGCTGGCGGGCGCCGTCATTGTCTCGACGCCGCAAGACATCGCCCTGCTCGATGCGCGTAAGGGCCTCAACATGTTCCGCAAGGTCGAGGTGCCGATTCTCGGCATCATCGAAAACATGAGCTATTACCTCTGCCCCAAATGCGGCAACCGCGACGACATTTTCGATCACGGCGGCGCGCACCGCACCGCCGACGAACTGAACGCCGACTTCCTGGGGGAAATACCCTTGGACCTCAAAATCCGCATGACCTCCGACGGCGGCACGCCGATTGTGGCGGCCGAACCCGAGAGCCCGCACGCCAAAGCCTACATGACCATTGCCCAGCGGATTTGGGACAAGCTCAACGGCGCCGCGGGCCAGACCCAGCGAAAAGCCCCTACAATTTCGATGGGCACAATGCCGCACGCTCATGGGTAGAGGGCACGGCGAAAAGGCTTAAAAAAGCCATATCTGCGGGCTTACATACCCTCGTCTTCCATCCGGGAACCATTTATATTCGGTGGCGGGAAGGATGCACGCTTATGGAGTATGACCTTGGATTCCATCGTCCAATCCTTCGCCCCTGCCCGCCTATCATTGCCGCCCGCACCTAAGACCGCCGCCATCGCCGCGCTCTCTTTCGCGTGGGCCTTCGCCGCGCATGACGTTCAAGCGCAGAATGCCAATAGCGCGCCGCGTCTCCCGGAGATGTCGTCTTATAACTGCGCGGCGCTCGACGCTGGCGCCTCCACGCGCCACATCGGCCAGGTCATCAAGGGCCGGTATTACGAGTGGCACGAAATCTATGTGCCGGTCGACGGACAACAGCGGCTGGCCTGCATCAGCCTTTTGCGCCCAGACACAAAACAGCTCGCCGGCGACGAAGCCAAGACGTTCCTGACCAACGCCTTCGCCATCGGCGCGCCGGCCGCCACCACAAACGAGACGAACGCCACGCAGTCCATCGCGCCGGACGTTCAGGAACCGGCCAACGTACAGCCGGAACCATTGAAACGGCCGGGCAAAAGACCAGCGTCCGAGAGCGGGGCGGAGGTAAAGTCGAGCATCACTGATTTGCCGCCTGTGCCTGCGACCAAAAACTTCGGCGATCCGGCGCAATCCTCTCCCGTCGCGCCGCCTAAAGAACGCAGTAGCGCGATCGCGCCCGAGGCCGCTCCGGAAATGGCCTATGAAAAGCCGCTGGCCGTCGGCGTCGATGACCGCGTGAAGATCAGCAATACACAGATTTTCCCCTGGACCACCGTGGGTTATCTGTCGGTGACCTATCCCGACGGCGGGAGTTTCCGCTGCTCGGCGACGCTGGTCAGTCCCTACGTCGTCCTGACGGCCGGCCACTGTATTCACAACCTGGAACGCGGCGGCTATGTCACCTCCGCGCGCGTCTATCCCGGGCAAACCCAGGCGAACCTCGGCGACGGGATCCCGATCCGTCCGTACGGCGTAAACAGCGATGTCCAGGCCGTGCAGACCACCGCGCAGTGGACTCAAATTTCGGGTAAAGAAAGCTATCCGATCGACGACTACCGCCACGACTTCGCGGCCATTCAGTTCAAGACGCCGTTCACGCACACCAGCACGTTCATGCCGGTCCTGTACGGCAACACGCTGTCGCCGATCACCGAGGCGGGCTACCCCGCCGAAATCAACAACAGCAATGCGTTCGGCCTGTATGTGGACGACGGCACCGAGACCAGCCAGTCCGTCAATAGCCTGCGACAGGTCCATGTGCGCGAGTTCCGCATCGACGCCACCGGCGGCAACTCCGGCGGACCGCTCTTCTATGTCGATGGGGGAACCAATCAACGCTACCTCGTCGGTTCGCTCTCCTACGGCGAAGACCTCGACGATCAGGGCGGCGGGCCCTGGTACGATTCCTGGAACCAGTCGCTGGTCAGCGGCTGGGTGAGCTGGACGCCCGGCACCGCGGCCGCCGGCAACGTGAACGGACTGCGCGTCTCCTCCGTATTTTCGTCGCTGCACACGAACGTCACGTCGTACTTGCGCTTCTACAACGCGGGCAACACGGCGGGCACCGTCGAGGTCACGTTGTCGGACTACACGACCGGAAATGTGCTCGGCACGTGGACGAGTCCGAGCATCGCGGGGCACCGCACGCGGCAGTTCGGCATCTGGCAATTGGAAGACGACGCCAACGCGGACTTCACGAAGCCGGCGATCTACGCGCTGTCGATCCGCCCCACCTTCACCGGCAATTTCCAGAGCAACCTGTGGAACACGGGTTCGCTGTCGCTCAGCAACACCAGCACCTGCGACACGCCTTCTACCAACCAGAAGACCTTGATCTATGTGCATTCGTCGCTGCTGGCGCCCTATACGTCGGTGGTCGTCCTGCACAACACCGGCACCGTCGCCGCCACGCCGCGCCTGACGATTTACAACGGTGAAACCGGCGCCCTCATCACCACCTACACGACCAATGTGATCCCCGCCAACGGCCAGCTCACGCTGGAAATCGCGACCCTGGAGCAATTGGCCGGCATTACGCCCAGCGCCAACTCCTATCACTACAATATCGTCGCCGAGACGGCTTTCACCGGCTATGTGCAGCAGTTCCTGAACAATCAGAACGCCAAGGTGATCGCCGACATGACGGCGAGCTGCGCGATGGCTCCTTAGCCGGGCACGCGATCCAGCGTCACGAAGCTGAAGGCCGGACCATCCGCCGTTTCCGCGGCATGGCGCTCGCGCGCGGTTTCGCGCCATCCGGCGGTGAGATCCAGGTCGAGACGCGCATCGCCCTCGAAAACATCGTGCACCTCCGTCAGGTAGATGCGGCCGGCCTTGGCCACGGTCTGGCGATAGATCTCCGCGCCGCCGATCACGGCGATTTCATCGGCCCCGCTGCGGTGGGCGTCCTCGTAGGCCAGGGCGAACGCCGACGGCAGATCCTGGACGACGGTCACACCCTCGGCGCGCCATCCTGCATCACGGGTCACGACAATATTAGTGCGCCGCGGCAGCGGCTTGCCGATGGACTCAAAGGTCTTGCGGCCCATGATCACCGGCTTGCCCACGGTCATGCGCTTGAAGAATTTGAGATCGGCGGAAATATGCCACGGCAGCTTGCCGTCGCGCCCGATCACCCCGTTATCGGCCTTGGCGACCACGAGTGTGATGAGAATGGGCGGCCTGGAATGTACGTCTGAGGTCATAATGATGTTTCCGCGCCTGCTGCCGTGCCCGGGCGCTGCCCTGTATCCAACGCAGAAAAGCCCTATTCACCCGATATATCAAGATGAAGGGCGTTAGACTTCACCGAAAATCGCGTGTTAGACTTGAGACGGATTTAAATTGCAAACAGGTTCCTAGGGAGGACTATCCATGAACCGGACGACGAAAATCATCGCGGCAGCCGCGACCTTAACACTGCTGAGCACGGGCACCTGGGCCGCCGATTGCGGCCTGAAGCCGAGCGTTCCGGAAATCCCCACAGGCACCCTGGACGGCAAGACGATGGAAAAGGTCGCCACCGAATACGACGCCTATCAGACCAAATTCATCGAGTTCAGCAACTGCATCAACAAGGAATTCGAGGACTCCCAGACCGCCTTCAAGACGGCGTTGGACGCCTATCAGGCCGCCGGCGCGGCATCGAAGAAGAAATAACCACCCGAGTCATGAAAACGCCGCGCGCTGTCATGGCGCGCGGCGTTTTTTATGGGATACCTAAAAAAGCTAAACCGCGACTTTCGCCGCGATATGCGGGTGCGGATCGTAGTTCTCCAGGCGGAAATCGCCGGTCCTGAAACCGAAGATATCGGTCACCGCGGGATCGAGGTGCATGGTCGGCAGCGGACGCGGCGAACGGCCCAACTGGATGTGCGCCTGTTCCAAGTGATTTGAATAGATGTGGGCGTCGCCCAGGGTGTGCACGAATTCCCCGGGCTTCAGACCGGTGACTTGCGCCACCATCAGCGTCAGCAGCGCATAGGACGCGATATTGAACGGCACGCCCAGGAAAATGTCGGCGCTGCGCTGGTAGAGCTGGCACGACAGCTTGCCCTCGGCGACATAGAACTGGAACAGGCAGTGACAGGGCGGCAGCGCCATCTTGTCCACGTCCGCCGGGTTCCAGGCCGTGACGATATGACGGCGGCTGTCGGGATTCTTTTTGATGCCGGCGATCAGGTTCGCGATCTGGTCGATCTGCCCGCCGTCGGGCGCGGGCCACGAACGCCATTGGTGACCATACACCGGCCCGAGGTCGCCGTTTTCGTCGGCCCACTCATTCCAGATCGAAACGCCGTTGTCCTTCAGGTAGGCGATGTTGGTATCGCCCTTCAGGAACCACAGCAGCTCGACGATGATGGATTTGGTGTGCAGCTTCTTGGTCGTCAGCAGCGGAAAACCCGCCGCGAGGTCGAAGCGCATCTGATGGCCGAAGACGCTCAAAGTGCCCGTGCCGGTGCGGTCCGACTTCTTCACGCCGGTGCGCAGAACGTGATCGAGCAGATCAAGGTATTGTTGCATGCGTTCTTTCTTACGGTGATTCGCCGCCTTTCCCAAGAGTCAGTAATACGCTGGGAAATTTCGGTTTTTCCGGCTTCCCGGCGGCGCGGGTAGCAATTTTAACCCAAACACCTTATATTGTTGACGCCGCGCAAGCGGCTATGGCGCTAAACCTGCTGTGGCATAGGCGTAGCGGACCCGGGGGCAGTACCCGGCGCCTCCACCATTTTCGGGCACCTGATGACACATCAGGTGCTCTTTATGGGGGCGAATTAGGCTCGACGTGCGCAGTAAAGACAGTAGCTGTTCCCGGCATGATACCACCGTTATCGGGTCATATCTAAAAGTGCCAACGACAACGTTGCACTCGTTGAGGACGTCCGCCTCGCCGCCTAACGGCCGCTAGGTTTATACGTCCAAAGCGCGGTTCGGGGGGGCACCGGGCAACAGAAGCCCCCCCACTTTCTCCTTACAATTCAAAACAGCTTTTACGTGCGACTCGAAGATCGCGCATAGAGCGGCGTTTGTTCCCCGCGCCGTTGCAGAATTTGCCCGCGAATTCACCCCTAAATTAGATTGAACCTTGTGCCGGTCCCGGGGAGAATACGGTCATCAAGCATTGCAACAGTTGAAGTGAAGCCGCGTGACGCGGTGGAATGCGTTTTAAAGGCTGCCGGTGGATATGGATATTACGTCACTGAGCTACGAGCGGATGGTGGAAGACGCGCTGCGCGGCGTGCTGCGGCAGGCGTTGAAGATCACCGAGGCTCAGGGCTTGCCCGGCCAGCACCATTTTTACATCACCTTCGACACCACCGCCCCGGGCGTCCAGATCGCCCAGAGCCTGAAAGCGCTGCATCCCAATGAGATGACCATCGTCCTGCAGCACCAGTTCTGGGACTTGCAGGTGCACGATGAGCATTTCGAAATCACCCTGAGCTTCAACGGCGTCAGCCAGCGCCTGGTCATCCCCTTCGCCGCGGTCACGGCCTTCGCCGATCCGCACGCCAAATTCGGCCTGCAATTCCATGTGGAATTCGAGGAGCGCACCAGCGCCGATGAGGACGTCGACGCCGAAAACGACGAAGTCGAGACACCCATGAACGACGCGCTGCCGGTGGATTCCTCCAAGGTGACCCAGCGGCTTAAGGGCGGGCGCAAGCCCGCCGCGCCGGCACCCAGCGCGCCGCTGGCCGCCGTCACATCCGACGACGACACCGATTCCGCCGATGCCTCGGGCAACGTCGTGACGCTCGACGCTTTCCGCAAAAAGTAACCGGCTGCAAGAAATAGCCGGCCTGTTCCAGGCCGCGGCGCGATGGGGCGCGCCGCCCCCGGCTCAAAATCTCTCTCTTCAACACGCCCCTCTATCGGACGCCGCTCATGCTGGACGCAGCCTTCGCTGAAATCTTCCCCCTCGCCAAGGACACCACGCCTTACCGCAAGATCACGGCGGACGGCGTCAGCGTTCAGAAGTTCCGCGGCAAGGACATGCTGATCATCCAGCCGTCGGCCATCACGCAATTGACGGCCGAAGCTTTCCGCGACCTGTCGCACCTGCTGCGCCCCGGCCACCTGCAGCAGCTCCGCAACATCATGGACGACAAGGAAGCCTCGCCCAACGACCGCTTCGTGGCGCTGGAACTGCTCAAGAACGCCAACATCGCCGCGGGCTTCGTGCTGCCCATGTGCCAGGACACCGGCACGGCCATTGTCATGGGCAAAAAGGGCCAGCAGGTGTTCGTCGACGGCGACGACGCCATGGCCATCAGCGAAGGTGTCGCCGACGCCTACAACAAACTCAATCTGCGCTACTCGCAGATGTCGCCGATCTCGCTGTTCGAGGAAAAGAACACCGGCAACAACCTTCCGGCGCAGCTCGACCTCCTCGCCGTGCCCGGCGATTCCTACAAGTTCATGTTCATGGCCAAGGGCGGCGGCTCAGCCAATAAGAGCTACCTCTTCCAGAGAACCAAATCCTTGCTGAATCCGGTGAACCTGAAGAAATTCCTGGACGAGGAAATCAGGCACATCGGCACCTCCGCCTGCCCGCCCTATCACCTCGCCATCGTCATCGGCGGCACCTCCGCCGAGATGACGCTGAAGACCGTGAAGCTGGCTTCGGCGCGTTATCTCGACGGCCTGCCGACCAAGGGCGGCATGCACGGCCAGGCTTTCCGCGATCTCGACATGGAAGCCGAAGTGCTGGAGATGACCCGCAAGATCGGCATCGGCGCGCAGTTCGGCGGCAAGTATTACTGCCATGATGTGCGCGTGATCCGTCTGCCGCGTCACGGCGCGTCCTGCCCCGTGGGCATCGGCGTGTCCTGCTCCGCCGACCGCCAGGTGTTGGGCAAGATCACCCGCGACGGCGTCTATGTCGAACAGTTAGAGACCAACCCGGCGCAGTTCCTGCCCGAAGTGAAAACCGAGAAACTGTCCAGCGACGTGGTGAAGATCGACCTCAACCAGCCCATGGACCAGATCCGCA
>JAIEMI010000195.1 GCA_019752235.1 Rhodospirillaceae bacterium | reverse complement strand
CGCCTGCGGCATGCACCCCTTCTACGTGCCGCGCTCCGATCCCGACAAGATCGACGTCAATGCGCGCTGCATCGACAACATCGATGTCAGCGCGCTAAAGCCGAAACTCTTTGACGGACGGAACGATTGGGAAGCGTCGAACACCGCTTACCATTCACCCTCTTACCACTCAAAAGACTTGCCGTCGTAGTTGATGGGTTTCTTGACCATCTCCGGCGTCAGACCGGCGATGACTTTGATCATACCTTCGACCGCCGTGGTCGCCGAGACCGTCAGCGGACCTTTGTAGCCGAACTCCTTCAGCATGTCGGTGTCGGCCACGCCCGGCGCGATGATGCCGACGATGACGCCTTGCTTGCGCGACTCACTGCCCAGCACGCGCAAACCCATGGTCATGGCGGCCTTGCTGGCCTTGTAATAGGTGTGGCCGGGACCGGCGGTGGTGATGGACCCCAGGAGGCTGGTCAGCGCGACGATCTTCTTCTGCTCCGACGCGGCGACGTTCTCGCGGAAAGCTTCGCTCACGGCGAAGGCGCCGAAGACGTTGGTGTCCATGACCTGGCGGAACAGGTCGCGGTCGAGATTGCCGAAGCTCTGCTTGGGCACGTCGCCGAGGATGCCGGCGTTGTTGATCAGCACGTCGACGGACTTGCCCTTATACTTGGTCGCCAGCGCCTTGATGCTGTCGAGGTCGGTGACGTCGAGTCTTTCGACCATCACGCTTTTGTTTTTGGCGGCCAGTTCATTCAGCTCTTTGGCTTCGGCGGGCTTGCGCGTCGTCGCGATCACCGTCCAGCCTTGCGCCGCGTATTGCTTCGCGAATTCCAAGCCGAGGCCGCGGTTGGAGCCGGTGATCAACACCGTCGCCGCCTGCACCGCTCCACTCGCCGCTAAACCCGCCGCCAGAACGGCAGCCGCCATCAAACGCTTCATCACGACCTCCCCTAAAAGAAGCCGCGAGTATAGGCTGCGGTTTCGACGCCGCGAAATGGTCTCTTTGTTACAGATCAGGCGAACCGTAACGCGTAAACGGGCGGCAGATGGGCCGACAGCAACGTCCAGGCGTCGCCGCCATTGTCGGAGGTCCACACCGCGCCCGTGGTGGAGCCCATGGCCAGGCCTTCGCCGGTTTCATCGACCACGAGGCCGTGACGATAGACCAGATCGAAGGCGGTTTCCTGCGGCAGGCCATGGCGCAAAACATCAAACGTCTTGCCGCCGTCGCGCGTGCGCTGCACGACCATTTTCTCATCCACCGGGTAACGATGCTCGTCCTTCACCGCCGGCACGAACCACGCGGTGTCGGCGTCTTTTGGATGGACCGCCACGGCGAAGCCGAACTTCGACACCGGCGCGGTCGTGATCTCGTGCCAGCTTTTCAAATCGTCGGTGCTGCGGAAGATGCCGTTGTGATGCTGAATCCACGACACCTTGGGATTGGCCGGGCACTGCACCATCAGGTGCGCGTCCTGAATGTCGGGATCTTTCTGCATCTCCGGCGGCATGAACTCCGCCGTGAGGCCATGCCCTGCTACGCGCCAGGTCTTGCCGCCGTCCTCCGTCAACGTCACGCCGCCGCAGGACACCGCCACGGCCACGCGATCCGACGAACGCGGATCGACGCAAATGGAGTGCAGCGCCGTATCGACCGTGCCGCCGCCGAACCATTTGGCGCGCGTCGGCAAATCCCACAGGCCTTGATTGAGGGTCCAGCTTTCGCCGTTGTCCGCGGAATAGAACACCGCCGCCGGTGCGGTGCCTATCCAAATGCACCCGGGTTTATCCTTCCCCGCCCATTCCATGGCCCAGATGGCGTTGACGGCGGGCGCCTTCTCGTCCTTCTCGCCGCCCTCGACCTTGGGGAATTGCGGCGCGGTCAGTTCGGTCCATGAGCCGCCGCCGTCGGTCGAGCGATGCAGTTTCGTGCCGAAGTGCCCCAGGTTGAGCGCGACAAAAATCGTCTGCCGGTCCGGCGACACCAGCACCATGGACACCGGCGAGCCCAGGAAGTCCGTGGCTTTGTGTGTCCAGCCCTTCGCGCCGCGTTGATAGGTCAACAGTCCCTTGCGGGACGCCACGTAAAGATTCTGCGCCATCGTCTCCTCCCTCAGCCTCCCGACAAAGCCTGCATGACATACACTTCGCTGTCGCCCCGCAGCGGATACTCAAGGATATCCCGCCGCACATGGACGTTGTCCACAAAAACAGCGATGTGCAGCCGCACGCGGCCCTGGTCGTCCAGCACGTATCCCTTCGCGGTGGGATAGCGCGCGAAAACATCGGCCAGCGCGGCGGCAACCGTCGCGCCCGCAGCCTCGACACCGCCGTCGGGCGCGACGCTGCGTAAATGCGACGTGAAAAACACCTTTGCCATGGCGCGTATGGTGCAAAACTGAGAAGGGACACGCAAGCGCATTGGCTTTATCGGCGTCACATCCATAAACTGCAACCTATGGGGATCCTGAGCCACGACGATCTGCGCAACGCCTTCGCCAAGGCGGTCTATTTCCATGCCGCGGGCGGTCCGCTGACACATAATTCCGGATGCCTGATCGAAGGCATGATGGACCTGGGCATTCCCGTGAAGGTCTCCGCACCGCAGATCACCTCGCGGCCCATGTCGATGCCGCTGAAGGGCGTGGACCTCGCGCCCCTGGTATCGCCGCCCTACGCCGGATTCTCCGGCTACATCGCCGACATCAGCCACACCAACCAGTTCATCCCGTTCGAAGGTGTACAGGGACGGTTGGCCTACCTGAACCAGAGCGACATCGCCAGCTTCAGCCGCATTCCCGACGAACACCTTGTCTTCGCCGCCCACGAGAACGCCTTCGCCGGCAAAGGCGGGCGGCGGCATCCGATTGCCTTCGGCCTCAGCAAAGGTTTGATCGCGGCGACGGAACAGCGCCCGGCTTTTGCCACGCGCAAACGCGGCGCCTTGCGCAATTTCCGCGCGACCTTGAACCAAAGTCTGCGCGCGCTGCTGGACATTTCTTATGTGCCCGCATTGTCAAAACATATGTCGGTGGATCGCTCTATTCTGGCCCCACCCGCCTATCTCGACGCCATGCTGAACACATCCGTGTGCCTGGCCTACGGCGGCGACTTCTACACGCCCATCCAGGACAACAACTGGTTCAAGAAGAACGACGCCCCCACGGCGGCGCTGCATGCCTTCCAGCGCCTTGAGGCGCCCGCGCTGGTGCTGCGCTGGGATAGCTTTCGTCTGTGGGAATCCTTCGCCGCCGGGTGTTTGACGGTGCATTTGGATTTCGACAAATATGGTTTCGCCCTGCCGGTCAAACCCGTGGCGTGGCGGCACTATGCGCCCATCGACCTCGACAATATCGCGGACTCGGTAGCGGAAATGCTGGACCGGGAAAAAGAATGGCCGGACATCGCCGAGGAAGGACGGGCCTGGGCTGCCGCTCATTACGCGCCGCAACCCACGGCGGTCCGCGTGCTTTCGGCGATGCTGAGCTAACGTCTTGCGTGCAGAGAAGCGGCGGATTAATACCGTCCCATGCCAACGATGCTGCTCTATTTCTTTCTCGCGGTCGCGGTTCTCGGCGCTGTCGTCCTGGCGGTGCCCGATGAAACCTCCGCGCCGCCGCCCAACCCGCACGACGTCATGATGCAGTTGCCGCGATGACGGTTGACGTGCCCCCCGATTGGACACCGCCTTACACCTGGGAAGAACGGCTGAAATACACGCTGATTCCGGCGCGCCTTTATATGTGGCGGCTGCTGCGCAAACATATGCGCAAAGGCGAGCCGGAACTGAAATTCCTGCCCCAGATCGTGCCGCGCGAGCGCATCGCCATCGACATCGGCGCCAACAAAGGCGTTTACAGTCACACGCTGGCGCGGCTGTGCCGGGGCGTCGAAGCCTTCGAGCCCAATCCGAAAATCTACCGCATCCTCAACCGCGCGCTGCCGCGGAATGTGGTGACGCATCAGGTGGCGCTGTCGGACCGCGTCGGCACGGCGGAACTGATCGTGCCCATGTACGGCCGCGGCTTCTCCAATCAGACGGCGTCCTTGAACCCGCGCAAACGCGACGAGCGCGCGCGCATCGTGCGCGTCGCCCAGCGCACGCTGGATTCTTACGGCTTCAGCAATGTCGGCTTCATCAAGATCGACGTGGAAGGTTTTGAAGCCGCCGTCCTAGCGGGCGGGCGCGAAACCATTCTGCGCGAGCGCCCGGTGATGCAGATCGAATTGGAAGAGCAGCATACCGGCCAGCCCATTGAGACGCTGTTGGCGATGGTGCAAGACCTCGGGATGGACGCCTTCTTCCTGCGCGACGGCGTTTTGCGTCCCATCGCCGACTTCGATCCCGCCGCCAACCGCGCGGCCCTTGAACCCCGCGTCGGCTACATCAACAACTTCATCTTTAAACCGCGTTAACACATTGAAATTTTAGAGGTTTTGGCGCTCCGCCTTGTCTCGGCCGGCGGAACCTGTTATGCAGCGGGCATGACACAACGGCGGATCATCGGCGGACGAATTACAGCCCCGGCTCTTTAAGAGAGACCGGGATAGCTGCTTTTTATTTTCGTCCGCTCACTTTCCAGGATCCGACTGCCATGAATCTCGTAACGCCGTCCGACGCCACTCTTGATGCCGCCATGGTGCGCGCCACGCGCGAGCGCACGCAAGGCCTCGTCATCACCACGCCCACCTTGCACCGCCCCGCGCTCTCACAGCTCACGGGCTGCGAGGTTTTCGTCAAATACGAAAACATGCAGCACACCGGCGCTTTCAAGGCGCGCGGCGCCATCGCCAAGCTGACCACGCTGACCGACGCGCAGAAGAAAGCCGGCGTCATCGCCGTCTCGGCGGGCAATCACGCGCAAGGTGTCGCCTTCCATGCCACGCGTCTCGGCATCCCCGCAACCATCGTCATGCCCAAGGGCACGCCCTTCAACAAAACCCGCAAGACCAGCGACTACGGCGGCAAGGTCGTGCTGGAAGGCGAGAACTTCACCGAAGCCACGGCGGCGTGCCTGCGCATCGCCCAGGAAAAAGACCTGACGCTCATCCATCCCTACGACGACGCTTACGTCATCTCGGGTCAAGGCGTCATCGGTTTTGAAATGCTGGAAGCGGTGCCGGACCTCGACGTCATCATCGTGCCTGTCGGCGGCGGCGGTTTGATCGCCGGCATCGCACTCGCCGCCAAGGAACTCAAGCCCGGCATCGAGATCATCGGCGTGGAGCCGGAGCTGTATCCCTCCATGAGCAACGCCATGAACCGCGGCAACCTGCCCTGCACTGGCGCGACCGTCGCGGAAGGCATCGCCGTGCGTGATGTCGGCGCCGTCTCCATCCCCATTGTCAAGAAACTGGTGAAGGAAATGCTGACTGTTTCCGAAACCAACATGGAGCGCGGCATCAGCATCTACGCCACCATGGTCAAGACGGTGGCCGAAGGCGCCGGCGCGGCACCGCTGGCGGCGCTGCTGCAATATCCGGACAAGTTCAAGGGCCGCAAAGTCGGTCTGGTGCTGTCGGGCGGCAACATCGACGCGCGCATGCTGTCGTCGGTGCTGATGCGCGATCTGGTGCGCGTGGGTCAGGTGCTCACGCTGTCCATCGAAATGCCCGACCGCCCGGGTTCGCTGCACACCATCGCCGGCATCTGCGCCGAGCTGGGCGCCAACGTGCTAGAAATCAATCACGGCCGCTTCGCGCTGGACCTTTCGGCCAACGCCGCGCGTCTGGCCATCACCATCGAAACCCGCGACGAAGCGCACGCGCAGCAAGTCATGGATCGCATTCGTGCGGCCGGCTTCACGCTGACCATCCGCGATCCGAATGAAACTTAATCGGTTTACTTAATCAGTTTCGAAAGCTCCTTGAACTCCGGCGTGCCGGCGACATGGAGCCATTCGAACAACGCCATCTCCGTCGTCACCGTTGACGCGCCTTCGTGGCGCATACGCTGCAAGGCCGCGTCAACGCTGGCGGACGCGCGCGACGTGACGGCGTCGGCGACGGTGTAAACGTCGAGGCCCATTGCCTTGAAACCCAGCACGCTCTGCATCACGCAGACATGGCTTTCGATGCCGCACACCACGAGCTGGGGTCTGGTGTAGATCATGCCTGTAACCCGCTCCTTGATCGCAGGATCGGCGGCGCAGGAGAAGTGCATTTTCTCCAGCACGGCGGCGTCGCCCTTGATGTTGTCGAGGCGGCTGATGGTCGCGCCCAGGCCCTTGCGGTACTGCTCGGAGATCGTCACCGGAATGCCCAGGCGCTGCGCCGCCCGCATCAGCACGGCGCAGCGGTCGACCATGCGCTCGCCTTCGAACATGGCGGGCAGCAGGCGGTCCTGCACATCCACCACCAGAAGCTGGCTGCGGGCGCGGTCGAGGATCATGGTTCAGTCTCCGGAATGAGGTCGATAAGATATCAAACTATTACAAAAGTCCGGCACGGGGTAGAATTGCGGCATGCCTCAAACATCTCCATGGTCCGAGAGCCGCCCGGGCAGCCGCATGAATGTGCGCCGCGTCATTATCCTCATGACCATCGCGGTGTTCTTTGTCCTCACCCTTCTTGCGATCCTGTTCTTCAAAGGCATCCCGCCTTGGCCGGTGCTGATGTGTTTCGCCATCAGTCACGGCGCCTTCTGCCTCATTATCGCGCGCGTCAAACCGTATCGGGGCCCTTATAAAAAGCCCGAGGCCGAGCCTGAACTGCCCGGCTGGCCACCGCCATGAGCAAAGGTAAGAAGCCGGAAAGTCCCAAGATACCGCCGTTACAAATCGACGGCGCGGCGGATAAGCGCGCGGCGCGCAACGTCGAAAAACTGCGAAACACGTTGTCCTCGGCCATGGACGATCCCCATATGCGAGAGCAGATCGTCCGCGCCATGCGCCAACTGATCAACGAGGACAAGTCATGATCCGCACCCTTGCCGTCCTGCTGCTCCTGACCGCCGGGGCTGTCCAAGCCGAAGAAGACGCCGCCCAGGTGGTGGCCGCTCTGGGCTTGCGCGAAGGCGCCGCGCCGGTGCGCGACCTTAAGGGTTGGACAAAACCAAAAAAGATTGTGGTCCTGTCGGACGGCCCCGCGCGCACCGCGTGGTTTCAAGAGGCCGCAAAGGGCGTGACCATCGTGCCCGTGCGCGGTCCGCAAGACGCCAAGGCCGCCATCGCCGATGCCGATGCCCTGGTCGGTTTTTGCCAAGCGGATGTCATCGCGGCGGGGGCGAAGCTGAAATGGGTGCACACCCAGCAGGCCGGCATCGAGAACTGCGCGAAGATTCCCAAGATCGGTGACGGCGCCATAGTGCTGACCAACGCACAGCGCCTCAACGGCCCCAACATCGCGGAACACAGCATGGGGCTAATCCTCGCCCTGACGCGCGGCATCAACGGCGCCATCAGGAATCAGGCCGATGGTAACTGGAATCCGGCGGCCTCGGCCAACGTCATGGATCTGGAAGGTAAAACCATGCTGATCGCCGGTCTCGGCGGCATCGGCACGGACGTTGCCAAGCGCGCCGACGCTTTCGGCATGCGCGTCATCGCCACGCGCAACAGCGGCCGCGACGGCCCGCCGTTCGTCGCCAAGGTGGGCCTCTCCAGCGAATTACCGGACATGATCGGTGAAGCCGACGTGGTGGTGAACGCTCTCCCTCTGACGGCGGAGACCACCGGACTGTTCAACGCCGCGATGTTCGCGCGCATGAAACCGACGGCTTACTTCGTCAATATCGGACGCGGCCAGACCGTGGTGACCGCCGATCTCATCAAGGCGCTGGAAGCGAAGACGATCGCGGGCGCGGGGTTGGACGTGACCGATCCCGAGCCCTTGCCGAAAGACAGCGCGCTTTGGAAATTTCCCAACGTCGTCATCACACCGCATACAGCGGGCGCGTCGGAACTGAAGCAGGAACGCTCATGGATCGTGATGCGCGAAAACCTGCGCCGCTATGTGGCGGGCGATAAACTTTATTCCGTCGTCGATATTAAACGCGGCTATTAACGCCGTCTGCGCGATGGCGGTCCCAACGACCGCCGCCGCGACTTAGGCTGGGACGCCGCGGCCTTGCGGGTCTTCACAGCCACAGCATAGGCTTTGCTCGCCCAGGCCTTGAGTTCGTCCGGATCCTCGATCACCTCTTCCGGCACGAACCAGTAGGACAGCGCGATCTTTCGTCCGCGCGCTTCGTATGTGAACGGCGCGGACTTCTTGGCTTCAAAGTCCGCGCGATTGCTGTCGTCGACTTTAAAAAACAACTCACCGTCGCTGATCAGTCCGAACATCACGCCGCGCCGGAACAAGCCGTTACCGCCGAACATGGGCCGCGCGCCGACGCCGCCGAAGGCCGCCAGCTGTTCCAGCACATAGTCGGGGAAAAAGACGTCGGCCACGGCATCGCTCCGGTTAGAAGAATTCCTCTTCTAACCGGATTTTATGCGGGAATCTATTCCGCCGCGGCGGTTACGGTTTTACCGGTCGCCGCGCTTTCGCCCGCCTTGGTGCCGTCATGCTTGCGGCCCAGGAGCCAGCCGGTCACGGCCCAGCCGCCGGCCAAAACCGCGCCGGCCACCAGCGATACGGTCGGCGACGCCGTGAGCGCGTCGATGGCCGTCTTGGCCTGACCGCCCACGTAGTCGGCGGCGCGGTACACCGGCACGTCGATAAAACTCTTGGCCTTGTACTTGCTTTCGGTGTCGAGGCTGCTGAACAGCATCTCGCGGCCGGGGCGTACGAAAGCGTACTCACCCCAGCGGCGCGCGACAAACACCACGGCGAAGACCGCGAAGACATTGAAGGCGGCAAGCGCCATGAAGCCGAGCACCATGGCCGTCGGCACGATGATCAGCAGCGAACGCACGCCGAGCTTGGTGGCGATCCGGCCTGTCAGGAAAACCTGCGAGAGGATCGTCAGCGACTGCACCACCACGTCGATGGACGCAAAAGCCTCCGTGCGCGAGGCCCGGTCCGGGAAAGTTTCGGCGACGATGCGCAGCTGCTCGAAGTAAAGGATCGTATTGGCCGCCGACAGCAGCACCACGAACAGCGCGATCCCCAGCAGATAGGGCGACTTCAGGACGATGGTGATACCCGCGAACGGGTTGCCGCCGACGCCCGATTTTTTGGTCTCTTCGCTGGCGGCCGTCGCGCCGGTCGGACGCCAGATGTTGAGCAGTATGAGTTGGCACACGATGGCGCCGACGAACCCCGCCGCGCCCAGAAACAGGACGCCGGAATCGCCCAGCGGTTCGGCAACCAGACGCGTGGTGAACGGACCGACCAGAGCGCCGAGCGTGCCGCCGCCCGCGATCAGGCCGAACAGCCGCTTGGTCTGTTCGCGGCTGAACATCTCAAGCAGGAAGCTCCAGAAGATCGACACCAGCATCAGGTTCAGCACGCTGATCCAGACGTAGAAGAACTTGCCGAAGGTGTGATCGACTTGCCCGCCGCTCATGGCGAGGCCGAGAATGACGAGAATCACGGCGACAATGCCGTAGATGCTGGGCAACAACAGCTTGCGGGAGACCCGGGCGACCAGCCAGCCGTATACCGGAATAATCGCGATGGAAAAGATGGCGGTATAGAGCCAGAGGTCGGCCACCGCTTCGTTGCCCAGCATGGTGGCGATGGTTTCGCGCACCGGGCGCACCATGAAGTAGCTGCCCAAAACAAAGAAGAACAGGAAGAAGCCGGCCACCACGGCCGCCACTTCACCGGGCTCGACCTTCGCCGCGAACTTGAAAAACCGCGTAAACGGCGATCCGGACGGAACAGTACTATTCATAATGATCGAGCCTCCCCTGGTTCGAAGCAGACTATAGCCAGAACCGCTGGGGGAAGAAGAGCCCCCGGTCTGTAACAGGTCTTTACAGGACCGCGCCCAGCAGACCTCGTGACCCGTCATTCCAGCATCACAAAAACGGACCGGCCCTGCGCCAAAGCCACTAGCCCCGGTTACACGGATGAGTATCCTGCGCGAAGCATGCCATTCGGCCTCGATTTCTCCGCCCTCCGCGCGACACTGGGCAACCGCAACTTCGCCGTCTTCACGGCCGGAAACGGCGTGTCCTTGATCGGCAATTGGGTGCAGCGCGTGGCCATCGGCTGGCTGACGTGGGAACTGACTCACTCCGCCGCCTGGCTTGGCGCGGTCTCCATGGCCGAATTTCTGCCGGTGATTTTCCTCGCGCCGGTCACGGGTGTCCTGGCCGACCGCTTCGACCGCCGCCGCATCGCCGTCATCGGCCAGGGTCTCGCGACCATTCAGTCCGCCCTTTTGGTGGTGCTGACGTTCACCGGCAACATCACCCCGCTGCTCATTCTTCTCCTGCAAATTTTCTCGGGTCTGATCCAACCGCTCATCCAGACGGCGCGCCTGGTCTTGGTGCCGACGCTGGTGCCGCGTGAGAACGTCGGCAATGCGGTGGCGCTGACCTCGCTGATGTTCAATGTCGCGCGCGTGGTGGGCCCGGCGGTGGCGGGCGTGCTGATCGCCGGGGTCGGCGCGGCCTATGCCTTTGCCCTCAACACCGCCACCTATTTCTTTGTCATCACCGCGCTGCTCAGTCTCAAGCTTCCCGCGCACCAACCCGCGCCGCCGTCGGAAGTCTCGCTGCTCAAAGGCATCTGGCACGACTTCAGCGCGGGGTGCCGCTACACCTTCACACACACCACCTTGCGCCGGGCGATCCTGCTGATCACCGTGTCCGCCAGCTTAACATGGCCCATCAGTGATTTCCTGGCGGGCATTGCCGATCATGAATTCGGCCTTGGCGTCACCGCGCTGGCGATATTGACCTCGGCGCACGGCGTCGGCGC
>JAIEMI010000205.1 GCA_019752235.1 Rhodospirillaceae bacterium | reverse complement strand
AAAGGGATACGGCAAGCTCCCGCGGAGGCCTGATTCTGGTCAAACGGGCGGGGTTGTCCTATATCAAGGGGGTGTAACCCCTTCGCGAGGACTCCATGATCGGTCGCCTGAATCACGTTGCCATTGCCGTTCCCGACCTGGCCGCCGCCGCCGCCAATTACCGCGACAGCCTGGGCGCCAAGGTGTCCGCGCCGGTCGATATCCCGCATCAGGGCGTGACGGTGGTGTTCATCGAATTGGAAAACACCAAGATCGAGCTCCTGCATCCGTTGGGCGAGAACTCGCCCATCGCCAAGTTCCTGGAGAACAATCCCTCCGGCGGCATCCATCACATCAGCTGCGAAGTGAACGACATCTACGCCGCCCGCGACAAGCTGAAGGCCAGCGGCAAGCGCGTGCTGGGCAGCGGCGAGCCCAAGACCGGCGCTCACGGCACGCCGGTCCTGTTCCTGCATCCCAAGGACTTCGACGGCACCCTGGTCGAGATCGAGGAAGTCGCTAAAGCGTCTTAAAAAAAGGTGTGAGCATGATTCGATCCGTGAGTCTTTTCAGCGCTCTAGGAATCTTCTGTTCATCTTTTGCTTTAAGCGCACTTTTTACGCAAAGCGCCTTGGCCGAGACCGTGAAACTCTCCACGGGCGATTGCAGCAAGCTGGTCCAGCACCAGCCCGCCGATGACGTGACCTACAAGCCGGGTGTGGATGTGCGCGGCAAGGCCGTGGCGCCCGCCGACCTGGGCGGGGGTTACAACATGCAGATGCCGGAAGAGATCAACATCCAGATCGGCATCGACCTGGCCGACCGGCTCGCCCTGCGCGAAGCCCGGCGTAACAATGCCGCGCCCGGCGCGATCCCGGGTCTGCCCGCGCAGCAGCCGGTCCGCAAAGTCCTGCCCTATGAGGGCAAAGCGCCCATCGGCATGCTGACGATCAAAGGCAACGACGCTTACTGGAACGGCGCGCGCATCGCGCCCCAAGACGAAGCCCTGCTGGCCGAAGCCTGCCGCAAGGGCCTCACCGCCGCCGGCGTCACGCTGCCGACCCATAAACCCACACCGCCGAAGCCGTGATAGCGCCCTGATATTTCCCGGTTTTATTGCCTATTGGGGGGCCTTCGCCTATGGTCCC
The DNA here is from genome assembly GCA_019752235.1 of Rhodospirillaceae bacterium. Lineage (GTDB taxonomy): Bacteria > Pseudomonadota > Alphaproteobacteria > Rhodospirillales > Rhodospirillaceae > SHVO01. Next base: position 9,801 of record JAIEMI010000205.1, on the reverse strand, counting down.
CGCGTTAATATTGCCCATTTCCAAGGACTCACATGCGGCTTTCCCGTCTCTTTCTGCCGACCCTCAAGGAAACCCCCACCGAAGCGCAGATCGTTTCCCACCGCCTGATGCTGCGGGCCGGGATGATCCGTCAGCACGCCGCCGGCATTTACAACTGGCTGCCGCTGGGCACGCGGGTGCTGCGGAATATCGAGCGGGTGGTGCGCGAGGAACAGAACGCGGCGGGGGCCCAGGAAATCATCATGCCCACCATCCAGTCGGGCGACCTCTGGCGCGAAAGCGGGCGCTACGACGACTACGGTCCCGAGATGCTGCGCATCAAGGACCGGCACGAGCGCGACATGCTCTACGGCCCCACCCATGAAGAGGTGGTGACGGATATTTTCCGCAATAATATCAAAAGCTACCGCGATCTTCCTAAGAACCTATATCAAATTCATTGGAAGTTCCGCGACGAGGTCCGCCCCCGGTTCGGGGTCATGCGCGGGCGCGAATTCCTGATGAAGGATGCCTATTCCTTCGACCTGGATTACGAAAAGTCCAAGCACGCCTATAACCAGATGTTCGTCGCTTACCTGCGCACCTTCGCCCGTTTGGGCTTGAAGGCGATTCCCATGAAGGCGGACTCCGGTCCCATCGGCGGCGACCTGTCCCATGAGTTCATCGTTCTGGCCGACACCGGCGAGAGCGCCGTGTTCTGTCACAAGGCGCTCCTGGAAAAGCCGGCCCCCGCCAACGTCGATTATGAGGCCGACCTTCAGCCGATCATCGACGAGTGGACCAGCCTTTATGCCGCCACCGAGGAAAAGCACGACGCCGCCACCGGCGAGAAGCTGGGCGGCGACCTGGTCAGCGCCCGGGGCATCGAAGTGGGCCACATTTTCCACTTCGGCAAAAAGTACTCCGAACCCATGAAGGCGGCGGTCATCGGCTCCGACGGTAACCCCGCGACCGTGTTTATGGGCTCTTACGGCATTGGCGTGTCCCGCCTGGTGGCGGCGATCATCGAAGCCAACCACGACGAGCACGGCATCATCTGGCCCGATCCGGTGGCGCCGTTCCATGTGGGTCTCATTAACCTGAAGGTCGGCGATGCCGCCTGCGATGCCGCCTGCAAGGCCATCCACGATGCCCTGTGCCTCAAGGGTTACGAAGTCCTGGTCGACGACCGCGACGAGCGCGCCGGGGTCAAGTTCGCCGACATGGATCTGATCGGCCTGCCGTGGCAGGTCGTCGTCGGTCCCAAAGGCGTGGCCAAGGGCGTGGTCGAAGTGAAGCGCCGCGCGACCGGTGTTAAGGAAGAGATGAGCTTCGAAGCGGCGATTACCCGACTGACTCTCGTCTAGGGAACGGTCGTATGCGCGCGCCATCTCACGTCCACTTTTACCTCCCCCTCGTGGGGAGGTCGGCGAGCCGCTTCAGGCGATCCGGGTGGGGGGATGTTGATATAACGGTGCCCACAAGCACCCCCACCCCAACCCCTCCCCACAAGGGGGAGGGGCTTTTGAGAGAGAGCGCCTTATGATCTTCGGGCCCTTCGAGCGGATGGTGGCCATGCGCTACCTCAGGGCGCGGCGTAAGGAAGGCTTTGTTTCCGTCATTGCCGGGTTCTCGCTGGTGGGCATTGCGCTGGGCGTCGCCACGCTCATCATCGTCATGGCGGTCATGAACGGCTTCCGCGCCGATATCATGGACCGCATTCTGGGCGTCAACGGCCACCTCAACGTCTACGGCGCTCAGGAATCCATCCTCGACTACGAGGCCAAGGCCCGGCAGCTCAAAACCATCCCGGGCGTGCTGAGCGTCATTCCCATTGTCGAAGGCCAGGTGCTGGTGACGTCCAACACCACGGCGGCCGGCGCCATCGTGCGCGGCACCAAGCACGAAGACATCATGGAGACGAAGTGGATTTCCGATCACATCGTCGATGGCTCCCTGGCGCCTTACATCACCGGCGAGGGCATCCTCATCGGCGCCCGCATGGCCGACCGCTTCAACGTTAAGGCGGGCCAGGAGATCACGCTGATTTCGCCCAAAGGCAACGTCAGCGCCTTCGGCTCCGTGCCGCGCGCCCACGCCTTTCCGGTGGCGGGCGTCTTCAACATGGGTATGAGCGAGTACGACGGCGGCGTCATCTTCATGCCGCTGGCCCTGGCCCAGACCTATTTCAAGTACCCGGCCTCCGTCACCAACATGGAAGTCCGGATTGAAGACCCGCTCCAGGCCCGCCCCACGGCGCGGCAGGTGGAGGACGTGCTGGGCCCGAAAGTGCGCGTGTTCACCTGGGAACAGACCAACGGGCCGTTCTTCAACGCTCTGCAGGTGGAACGCAACGTCATGTTCCTGATCCTGACGCTGATCATCCTTGTCGCGGCCATGAACATCATCTCCGGCCTCATCATGCTGGTGAAGGACAAGGGCAGGGACATCGCCATCCTGCGCACCATGGGCGCCACGCGCGGCATGATCATGCGTATCTTTTTGCTGGGCGGCGCCAGCGTCGGCGTCATCGGCACCGTCGTCGGCTTCGTGCTGGGGCTTTTGTTCTGCGATAACATCGAAGCCATCCGCCAGTTCCTGCAACGTCTGACGGGAACCGAGCTGTTCTCGCCCGAGATTTATTTCCTGACCCAGATCCCCGCCAAGATGAACTGGAACGAAACCCTGGCGGTCGTGCTGATGGCGCTGGTGTTGTCCTTCGTCGCCACGCTGTATCCCTCCTGGCGCGCGGCGCGCACCGATCCCGTGGAAGCGCTGCGCTATGAATAGTGGCCCCGCGCTGGAACTGATCGATGTCCACCGCACCTATCAACAGGGCGAAAGCGGACTGCATGTGTTGCGCGGCGCGAACCTCAGCGTCGCCCGCGGCGAAATCGTCGCCCTTGTCGGCCCATCGGGCGCGGGTAAATCCACGCTGCTGCATATCGCCGGCCTGCTCGAACGTCCCGACGGCGGCGAGGTGCGCTTCAACGGCCAGGACTGCGGCGGCTTCGACGACGACAAACGCACCGAACTTCGCCGCAGCAAGCTGGGCTTCGTCTACCAGTTCCACCACCTGCTGCCGGAATTCACGGCCGCCGAAAACATCATTGTTCCGCAGATGATCGCGGGCGTGTCGCGCAGGGCCGCCCATGAACGCGCCATGGCGCTCCTTACGCCGCTGGGCCTCGCCAACCGCGCCGAGCATCGCCCCGGAAAGTTATCGGGAGGCGAGCAGCAGCGTGTCGCCATCGCCCGCGCGCTCGCCAATAGTCCCGCGGTGTTGCTGGCCGACGAGCCCACCGGCAATCTCGATCCCGATACGTCCGAAGGCGTCTTCGCCCAACTCGTCGCGCTGGCGCGCGATCACGGCCTCGCGGCCATCATCGCCACGCATAATCCGGCGCTGGCGAGTCGTATGGACCGCACCGTCAGGCTGGAACACGGGATTCTGACGACCGTCTAGCCACTTTACTTGCATCTAATTATGCACGGCAGCCCGGGCTTTTCCTCATGCCTCGCGGACGCTCCATGTCCGCTTTTTCCCATTTTCCGCGCACCGGTTGGACAAGATGCCTCCAGTACATCCTGTAGGTGAGAAGATTTGCTCTTGTTAGTTGTGAAGCGCGGGGGCCTGCCGGTGCAATTGATGGGGCCTCCTAACCGTTTCGAATGCCTACGTTTTCGGGAAAACCGCGGCGTTAACACAAGTATGAATTTGTTAACACTCTTGAGGGAGAAACACGGCATAAGGCCCGCACGGAAAACAGAAGTTCTCCTAATGCGTGTGTGTGGACCTCACAAACGAACGCGAAAGTCGTTCAGATAAGAAAGAAAAAAATGAGCCGCCGTATCCTCACCGTGTTGGGCACCCGCCCGGAAGCCATCAAGTTCGCCTCGCTGATCAACCGTCTCGACCAGGACGACCGCATCACGCATGCGGTCTGCTCCACGGGCCAGCATAAGGAAATGCTCCAGCAGGTGCTGGACGTGTTCGGTATCGCGCCGGCTTACGATCTGAAACTGATGACCCACGGCCAGAACCTCACGCAAATTCTGGGCACGATGTTGAGCGCGCTGTCGCCGGTGATCGAGGACTTCCGTCCCGACACCATCCTCGTGCAAGGCGATACCACCACCGCTTTCGGCGCCGCCGCCGCCGCGTTCTATTCCCGCGTTAAAGTCGCGCACATTGAAGCCGGTCTGCGCACCGGCGACATGGATGCGCCCTATCCGGAAGAGGGCAACCGCCGCCTGATCGGCGTTGTCGCCGATTGGCACTTCGCGCCGACACAGCGCGCCAAGAGCAACCTTCTGCGTGAAGGCGTCGATCCCGCCAACATCCGCGTTACCGGCAATACCGGCATCGACGCGCTGCTCTATATGCGTGATCGCCTGCGTCAGGATCATGTTCTGCGCGGCGCCTGCGAAACCGCCTTCGACTTTATCAATCCGCGCAAAAAGCTGGTGCTGGTCACCGGCCACCGCCGCGAGAATTTCGGCGAAGGCCTGAAGCGCATCTTCAGCGGCCTCGCCAAAATCGCCGCGCGTCCCGATACCCAGGTGATCTACCCGGTCCACCTCAATCCCAATGTACGCGGTCCGGCGCAGGACATGCTCAAGGATGTGAGTAACCTGTTCCTCATCAATCCTGTCGAGTACCACCAGATGGTCTACCTCATGGACCGTGCGTCCCTGATCGTCACGGACTCCGGCGGTATCCAGGAAGAAGCGCCGTCCTTCGGCGTTCCCGTGCTGGTGACGCGCGACGTCACCGAGCGTCAGGAAGCGGTCGATGCCGGCGCCGCGCGCCTCGTCGGCACGGACCCGCATGTCCTTGTGACGGAAGCCAACAAATCGCTCGATGCCCCGCGCATGAAGCTCGACAACGTGTCGTTCGTCAATCCGTTCGGCGATGGCCGCGCCGCCCTGCGCATCCATAACACCCTGATGGGCGACGAGCAGCGCAAGGATTTGGCCCGCCGCGCATCTCATATTCAGGCCGCCGAGTAATGCGCATCCCTGCGATGCTGCGCGCCGCCGCGCTGCTGTCGTGCGCGCTGACGGCGTTCTCGGCGTCCGCCGCTCAAGTCGCGCCGCCGCGCGCGCCGGAAGTGTGGCAGCCGCTGGTCAAGCGGACCTACCGTCTGCAGGATCTCAACTTCACCAAGCCGTTGGTTTTCAGCGGCGCGGAAGCCGGCCAACAGATTTTCTTCCCGACGCCCGATAACGTGCCTTTGCGTTCGGCCGAGGTGAATATCTCCGGCAACTATCTGCGCAGCAACATCGGCCACCTGACCTTTCTGGTCGGCGCCAACGATGTGCCCGCTTTCGCCCTTGAGCCCACCGAAAGCGAAGGCACATTTCAACGCAACATCAAGATTCCCACCACGGGCCTAAACGATCCGTTTATCAAACTCGACCTGCGTTTTTCCTCGCTGACATCCGAAAACCGCTGCAGCGAACAGCGCTCCATCGCCAATACGCTGGCGGTCTCTCCGGCGAGCGAACTGCGTTATGAAGTCTCGGGCCAGGACGTGAAAAGCATCCGTTCCGCCTGGAGCATGTTGCCGTCGGTGGTGCGTATCCTCGTGCCCGCGGGCACTATGTCCGAAGGCCAATACGCCGCCGCCGTGAAAGTTGCGTTGGCGGTCTCGGCCGCGGGGCGCACATCGGTCATCACGACGCTGCCGCAGATCGGCGCATCCGTCGATGCGGCGGAGCTTGTTGTTCCGCCGGCCTTGCGGGACGCGCCGGTCTTCCAGAAATTCCAGGGCGCAAAAACCGTAAAGCTGGAAACCGCCGCCGACCGCGCGGCTTACAACGTGCTCCGGGCCCATAATAATATAGCTGTTGGTGAAATCGCGCTGGGGTCGGGCTGGCTGAACATCGCCATGACCGGGGATGCGACGGCCTTGCGGACGGCGATCGAGGGCCGCCCCGAAGCGCTGCGTCTTGTCGATGAAATCGTGAAGCACGGGGCCAATCCGGCTCCGCTTGAAAAAGACGAGAATCTCGAACTTCTTTCGGTGCTCGGTCAGCCGATCATCACGCTGCCGAATGAATCTTCCGCGGCGGCGTCGCTCCTGGGCAGCAGCTGGAACCAGCTTGCCAATGCCGGGCGCGCCGAAGTGCAGGCGGCCAGGGAAGATCACAAGGACACCAAGGAAATCCCGCTGACCGAATTGGGCGGTAACTTCGCGGTGCAGTCGATTGTCGAATATGGCGACTGGCTGATGGCCTTCAACGCCGCGCAGTTGCCGCCGGGCCGCTGGCCGTCGGCGGTGGAATTGGAAATGCGCGTGGTGCCGGATGCCTCCGACGCTTCGCCGGTGGTCAGCGTGACGCTCAACGACGTTTTGCTCCAGGCCGACAGGATCGACCCGAAGAGCAGCGTTGTCCGCTTCGCGGCCAACATTCCGCCTTATCTGCTGGCGTCCCAGAACACGCTTCGCGTCGCTGTGCAGCGCGGCCCCTCGGGTGGCGACTGCCGGTCGCAGACGCGCGGCTACGCGGCGCAGATCCTTCCCACCAGCCGTCTTGTGCTGGACAATGAAGTGATCGACGATCAGTTTTTTAGTCTGAAGGGTAAGCTCTCCAAGCGCGCTTTTGTCGTCGTGCCGACGGCGTACCTGTCGAATCCTCTCGAAAGCCTGCCGTTCGTGCATGGCTTCCTGCGCGCCATGAACATTCCGTCCTCGGCGCTGCTTTTAAAAACCGCCGCGGCCGATGCGGCGTTCAATCCGGCGGAGAGCTTTGTTGCGTTCGGCATGGACCTGCGGGGCCGTCACAAAGACCTGAAGGTCGGCGAGGGGCGGCTTCATCTGACCGATGAAACCGGCCTTGAGATCGCCGACATCAAAAGTGCGGGCGTTGCCGCGCTGACGCAAGTCGTGCGCGTCGGCAATCACGTCGGCATTTCCGTCAACACCACCACCGGCGCGCCCATGGCCGACGTGAAGGTCGATGATCTCAGCCTCGGTGACGTGGCGATCTATGACGCCACGGGCCGCATCGGCGAATTGGGCGCGATCGACAGCCGCCGCGCGGGTTTGCGCACGGCGCTGCTGCAGCCCTCGGCGCTGTTCTACCGCTATTCTCTTTGGATTTTCGCGGGCCTCGGCGTTCTGGGCGCCTTGATCGTGATGCGCCTCGTGCGCGCGATCGTGGAGAACCGCAAACTGAAACGGCTGGCGCAAAATATGCCTTCGGGCGAAACGCCGAATGCTTCTTAGCATCGATCCTTATCTGCTGGCCGACTATGTGCGATGGCTCGAATGGGCCGCCGTACTCGTTTCGCTCATCATTCTGCTCAGCAGCTTAGACGACGCCTTCATCGACGCCTACTACTGGCTGCGTGAAGCCTACCGCGCGGTCTACGTGCGGCGTAAGTATAAGCCGCTGTCCGTCGACCATCTGTTGAGCCGGGAAGAAATGCCCATCGCCATCATGGTTCCGGCCTGGCGCGAGGACGCGGTCATCGGCCAGATGATCGAAAACAACGTTGCCGGCCTGGAATACTCCAAATTCAAGATTTTCTGCGGCACGTACAAGAACGACGAGGCCACCGCCAGCATCGTTGACGCCATGGCCCGGCGCTACAAGCATGTGGTTCACGTGCGCGTGCCGCACGATGGCCCGACGTGCAAAGCCGATTGTTTGAACTGGATCATCCAGGCCATCTTCCTGCATGAAGAGCAGCACAATATGCAGTTCGCGGGAATCACGGTTCACGACAGCGAAGATGTCATTCACCCGCTGGAACTGAAGCTGTTCAATTTCCTTCTGCCGAAAAAGGATTTCATCCAGCTTCCGGTGTTGTCGCTCGAACGTCCCTGGTGGAATCTGGTGGGGTCGACCTATCTGGACGACTTTGCCGAATGGCATTCCAAGGATCTGGTCGTCCGCGAAAGTTTTCTGGGCGAGGTGCCCTCGGCGGGGGTGGGGACGTGCTTCAGCCGCCGGGCCATTAAAGCCCTGTCGGACCAGAAGAACAACGAACCTTTCAATACCGAAAGCCTGACCGAAGACTATGATTTCAGCTTCCGCCTGGCGCAGCTGGGCATGGATCAGGTGTTCGTGCGTGTGCCGGTGTCCTATACCACCCGCCGCAGGAGCCTCCTGACCGGTAAAGAGCGCGATGTTGAGGTGCAAAGCGTCATCGCCATCCGCGAATTCTTCCCGGACGATTTTAAAGCCGCCTACCGCCAGCGTGCCCGCTGGATTTTCGGCATCGCTTTCCAAGGTTGGCTGGAGCTGGGCTGGCGCGGCAATTGGCGCACGTTGTACATGCTGATCCGCGACCGCAAGGGCGCGGTGACGTCGCTGATCGCCATCTTCGCCTACTTCCTGATGTTCAACTTCCTCCTTGTGTCGCTGCTGAACAGCCTCCTCGACATCAACCTCTACTCCAATCTCATCGCTTCACATGATTGGATGCAGCAGATCATGGTGATGAACGTCGCCCTGCTGCTGAATCGCGTCGGGCAGCGCTTCTATTTTGTCTCCAGCATGTACGGTATCGTGCACGGTATAGCTTCCATCCCGCGCATGATCGTCAACAACGCCATCAACTTCTGCGCGGCCATGCGGGCCTGGAAACTTCTGTTCGTGCACGTCACCAAGGGCAAGGCGGTGGCCTGGGACAAAACCGACCACGTCTATCCCACCACCGGCCATCTGAAAGAGACCCACAAGCGTCTCGGCGATCTCATGGTGTCGTGGAAAGCTATCAGCTCCGCCCAGCTCGCCCAGGCCCTGGCCCAACAAACGCGCCGCAATCAGCAGCTCGGCAAGGTCATCCTCAAGGAAGGCTGGGTCAGCGAAGAGATGCTCGCGGAACTTCTGGCCTATCAGCACGACATGCCGCGCGAGGCGTTCGATGCCCAGCGCGTCATAGCAAGCAGCTATCTATTGCCGCTTGAACTGATCGTGCGTCACCGCCTGCTGCCGTTCGGCAAGAACGCCGACGGTACGTTGAATCTGTTGGCTTCAGCGGCCCCGACGGCCGAAGCCCTTCAGGCCATTGAAGCCGCCACGGCGGCGCACCCCATCGTGGCCATTATCTGTGAATCCGAATTGGTGACGGGTTTACGTTTGATCGCCGGTGGCGATGTCGTCGCGACGCGTAAACCGCTTTTAGGCGATCTATTGATCGAGATGGGCGTGGCGCGCCGTCAGGATTTGGACGAAGCCTTGCGCCGGTATTCACCCGAGCGGCACGGGCGCTTTGGCGATTTCCTCGTGGCTCAGGATGTCGTACAACGCGCGGACCTGGACATGGCCCTGGAACGTCAGGCCAGTTTTGCGGCCCAACCTGCCTAAAAATATGACCCATCACAAACCCCATCGCCCCTCGCTGCGGCACATTGTCCTCGCCGGCGTCTGCGTTCTGCCGCTGACGTCCGAGGCTTGGACAACACAAGCCTGGGCTGCGCCGTTGCAGGGCGAAGCGTTCCAACGTGCGATCGCGGCTTACGCGGCCATCGGCCGCAACGACCTCGCCGCCGCCGAGCGCGAAGCGCGCGCCGCCGTGGCCGCGCAGCCCGACAGCGCCGATGCCGCGCGTCTGTTGATGGATGTGCTCTCACGTCAGGGCAAGCGCGATGCCGCCATCGTCGCCGCCAATGACGCGGTGGCGCGTGGCGCCGCCGATGCCGATCTTTATGCCGCCCGGGGTTACCTCCATCAGGCGGCGCAAAATGTTGCCGCGGCCGCGGCCGACTTCACGAAGGTGCTCGGCGATCCGGCCTTTGCGGCGGACAAGCAGCGCGGTGTGCGCCTGTCGCTCGCCGATGCCGCCGCCGCGCAAGGCAAGCACCA
>JAIEMI010000052.1 GCA_019752235.1 Rhodospirillaceae bacterium | reverse complement strand
GTGCGCACCGGCGCGCATCCCGATTATTTTCGCGTGGCGTTCGATTGGCCGTCCAAGACCGGCTATAAGATCGAACGGCGCGGCGACCGCGTGGCCGTGATGTTCGACAGCGCCGCCGGGATCGACATCGCCGCGCTGAACCAGAAACTGCCCGCCGCCAACCGCCCGGCGGTGGCGTTGCAGGAAAACGGCAAGACCACGATCACGTTCCCGATCGCGCCGCAAATGCTGGTGAAGGATCTTGCCACCGCCAACACCATCGCCATCGACCTGACGACGCAGCCGGCCAACGCGCCCGCCGATACGAAACCGCCTGCGGCTCCGGCGAAGACCGCCGCCGCGCCGCCGCCGCCCGCGCCGGCTCCGGAAAAAAAAGCGCCGCCGCCGCGTGACACCAAGGAGGCCGCCGCCGTCGCCGCGCTGAAGGGTCAAAACACGGAAACCACCGAAGTCGACGCCACCGGCAAGCGCGTCACCCGCGCCGCCGCGGCCAACCGCGTCGATCCCCTGACCACGCGCCCCGCCGAAGTCAGCCTGACGATTCCTTGGAATGAGCCCTCCGCCGCCGCGGTCTTCCGCCGCGCCGATTATCTCTGGGTCGTGTTCGACCGCTATCAGCAGGTGGATGTGGCGAAGCTGGCCAAGGACGGCGCGCCGTATATCACCTTCGTTGAGCAGCTGCCTTACCGGAACAACACCATTCTGCGCATGGTCACGCGCCCCGACATCAATCCCACGCCGCGCCGCGACGGATTGAACTGGGTGCTCGATTTCCGCGCGCTGCCGCTGCGCCCCACCCGCGCCATCGAGATCAATGCGCAGTTGGATCGTCCCGCGCCGAACCTGTTCCTGCCGCTGGGCGAAGCCGGACGCACCGTCGCGGTCGAGGATCCGGAAGTCGGCGATTACCTGTTGATCGTGCCCGTGATCCCGATCGCTTACGGCATCTATCCGGACCGCACGTTCGCCGACCTCGATATGCCGGTCACCGCCCAAGGCGTGGTCGTCATCCCGAAGAGCGACGGTGTGCGCGCCCAGGCGTCACGGACCGGCATTGACATCGACGTCGACGGCGGCATGGCCTTGTCCAAGGCCTTGGCCTCGGCGGAAGGCGCGTTGGGCGGCGATGAGAAGATGCAGCGCATCCTCAACATCGCCGACTGGCAGATCGGCAAGGTCGACGACTACGTGCGCAATAAACAGGCGCTGCAGAATGCGCTCGGCGACGAGCGCCCGGACACCCGCCAGCAGGCGCGTTTCCGCCTGGCGCGCTTTGAATTCGTCAATGGCTTCTACCCGGAAGTGCTGGCCATTCTGCGCGTCATGAAGGGCAGCGATCCGGAAATCGAGAACACCGGCCCCTATCGCGCCTTGCGCGGCGCCACCAACATGATGATGCGCCGTTACGGGGAATCCGCCGACGACTTCAGCCATTTCAGCCTCGCCAACGACGACGACGCGCGTTTCTGGCAAGCGGCGGCGCGGGCCAAGCTCGGCAATCCCGGCGCTCAGGCCGAAACCATGATCCAGACCGGCGCGTTGATCCGCGCTTATCCGCGCGCCGTGAAGATTCCGCTGGCGCTGATCGGCGTCGATTCCACGATCGCCGCCGGCGACGATTTCGGCGCGCAGGGCTTCATTGATCTGATCCGCAAGGAAACGCCGACAGTGAACGAACTCGCCGCCATCGATTACATGGACGGCAAGCTCAATCAAAAGATCGGCGAGCTTCAGGTGGCGTTGCAGCAGTATAAGAAAGCCGAGGACAGTTCGAGCTTGCTGTATAGCGTGCTCGGCACGCGTGACCGGCTTGAGCTGGAACACAAGCTGGGCACCGTGACCGCCGAGCAGTTGATCGAAGGCCTGGAAAAGCTGCGCTACCGCTGGCGCGGCGACGATATCGAACTCGACCTGCTGCTGCGTCTCGCCGACCTTTACGTGGCTCAAAAGGATTACGGCACGGCGCTGCGCACGCTGAAGATCACGACGTCCTATTTCAAGGACGATCCGCGCATCGACGAAGCGGCCGGCAAGATGACCGGGATCTTCGAGGAGTTGTATCTCAACGCCGCCAGCGACAAGCTGTCGCCGGTGACCTCTATCGCCCTTTTTGACGAGTTCCGCTCGTTATTGCCGCCGGGCGAGAAGGGCGATGAAATGATCCGCAAACTCGCCGACCGTCTGGTGAGCGTCGACCTTCTGGACCAGGCCGCCGTGCTGCTGGAGCGCCAGGTGCAATTCCGCGTGACCGGCGTCGACCGTGCGCGTATCGGCGCCCGTCTGGCGTTGGTGTATCTGCTCAACAAACAGCCGGCCAAGGCTATTGAAACCCTGAACGACACCAGCACGCCCGACGCCGCCCGCGACCTGAACGCCCAGCGCCGCCGCCTTGAGGCGCGAGCGCTGACCGATATGAACAAGATCGACGAGGCCGTATTGCTGCTGGGCACCGACACGACGCCCGAAACCAAGCAGTTGCGCGCCGAGATCTATTGGCGTGCGCAGGATTGGGGCAATGCCGCCCGCGCGCTCTCCGAAATGGTGCCCGACGCCGACGCCGGCTCCCTCAGTGACGCCAACGCGCGCCTGGTGCTGGATTGGGCGACGGCTCTCACGCTGGCCGGTGACGAGCGGACGCTGGTCCGCGTGCGCCAACGCTACACGGTGCCGATGGGCAGCACGCCTTACAAGGATGCGTTTATTCTGATCACCACGCCGCGCGAGCGCGGCGTCATGGACGTGGCTTCGGTCCGCCAGCAAATCCAGCAGGCCGAACAGTTCAAGTCCTTCATGGTCGACTACAAAGATATGATCGGCCAGAACCCGCTGAGCGCCATCAACTAGAGCGGGATTGTCTGAAGCTGAAGCGATCCGACCTCCCCCTTGTGGGGAGGTCGGCGAGCGCAGCGAGCCGGGTGGGGGGGTCGTGCAGCGTGGTGACCTGTTTCCGGGGAACTCATAGCGAGAAAGACCCCCACCCCAACCCCTCCCCACAAGGGGGAGGGGCTTAGGTTTAACCCGGACCGCTTCAACGCGAAACGATCAGACTCTAACGCAGCGCCGCGGGCTCTCAAATTACTTCAGCGAGAATTCCACCGGCACGATCATCTCGATCGGGTCGCCGGTCACGTCCGCCGGGGGAACAGGCAGCGGCTGCGCGCGCGTTAGGAGCGCCAGACCTTCCGCGTCAAGGTCTGCCCAACGGCCGCGCTTTTCCAGCACCGCCGACAGCACGTTGCCGCTCCGGTCCATCGCAAATCGCACGTAAACCACGCCTTGCTCGCGCTTGGCGCGGGCCGCAGCGGGATAGCGTTTGTGCCGGTGCAAATGTTTCAGCAGCTTGATCTGAAATTCGCGCACCGCGGCTTGCGGGTCGCCCAAGCTGACCGGCGTCGGCGAGGCGGCGATGGCGTTGGGCGCGGGGGGCATCGCCACGACCGGCGGCGGCTCATAGATCTGCGGCGCGACGGGCATGTTCATGACGACCAGGGGCGCGGCGGCCAAGGTCGGCTTGAGCGGCGGGGGAGGCGGCGGAGGCGGTTCCGTCGTCGCCGGCAGAATGTTGACCAGCAACGGCGGCGGCGCGGCCGGCGGCGGACTGTCGAAGGTGCCGTACATCAGCGCCGCCAGAAGCGCCACTTGCACGCCTACGGCGGCGATCATGGCGACGGCACGGGTGCCTGTGCGGCGCCGCGGCGCTTCGCGCGCAAAAGCGGCCGTTACCGCGGCCGGCGGCCCGGCGGCCCGCTCCCACCGCGGAGAGCTTTGCGGCGCACTGTTGCCGGATGCAACCGGGGCGCGGAAATTGAGAGAATTCATCGGCGTTGACGATCTGCGAGGCGTCAGTTATTGCAACTCATAACGAGTAATAGTGATAATGAATCTCATAATCAAAGTCACTAGACTTTCTCGGGTGGCTTTGTAGGCCTTTCAAAACATAACAGTATCAGTGAATTGACGTGAAATTCGGGCCTGAGTCGGCCTGGGCCTGATCGCAATTTTTCCCCTTGTCATGAAAATGATTCGCAAATAAGAATGACTCGCATTATTAGTTCGATGCGACTTCATTTCACTTAAACCTGGGGAATTACGATGCGCGACGAAACGATGGGTGTGGCTGTGTCCTGGTGCGGCAGCTGGGGGAACGCCAGCCGGGCAGGGGCACACCTGCCGGCGCGCGCGGCCTTGCTGCGCGGCACTTCGGCTCTGGCGCTGGCTCTTTGCGCGGCGGCTCCCGCTTTAGCGCAGGAAAAGCAGCCCATGCAGCTTCCGCCGGTGTCCGTCGAAGACACGGCGCAGCAGCCCTATAAGCCGGAAACCGCGGCTTCGCCGAAGTACACGGCGCCGCTGCTCAACACGCCGCAAACCATCACCGTGATCCCCGAGCAGGTTATCAAGGACCAGAACCTTCTGACCCTGCGCGATATCCTCAGCACCGTGCCCGGCATCACCTTCGGCGCCGGTGAAGGCGGCGGCGGCTACGGCGACAGCATCACGTTGCGCGGCTTCACCGCCAGCACCGACGTCACCATCGACGGCCTGCGCGACAGCGCGCAGTACACGCGCTCCGACCCGTTCAACACCGAGCAGGTGGAAGTCGTCAACGGCGCCAATTCGGTCTACGGCGGCGCGGGTTCCATCGGCGGCAGCATTAACCTCGTCAGCAAGATGGCCAAGGAAGGTGACTTCACCAACCTCTCCGCGGGCATCGGGACCGACAACTATTATCGCGCCACCGTCGACGCCAACCACATGATCACCGAAACCATCGGCCTGCGTCTGAACGCCATGGGTCATATGAACGACGTGCCGGGGCGCGACGTGGAGGATTACAAGCGCTGGGGTCTTTCACCTTCGGTCGCTTTTGGCCTGACGACGCCGACCCGGGTGACGCTGAGCTACCTCTATCAGAAAGACAACAACATCCCGCAATACGGCGTCGGGTACTTCCGCAATGCCTTCAACAACGGGCCTCTCGCCGACGCCGATCCCAGCGATTACTTCGGCTATCGCAATATGGATACGCAGAACGTCGAACTTAATCAGGGGACGGTGAAGATCGAACACGCGTTCAACGAGAAGTTCTCCGTCCGCAATCTCACGCGCTGGCAGAGAACCACGCAGTTCTCGATCGTCAATCCGCCGCAAGGCACCTACTGCACCTCGGCGGGCATCAACCCCGCGACGGGCGCGCCGTGCGCCGCGCCTAATACTTATGTCCCAAGCGGGCCGCGCGGAACGCTGCGCGATACCGATAACAAGGCCCTCATCAACCAGACCGACCTGATCGTCCAGTTCAATACCGGACGTATTTCGCACAATGCGGTGGCCGGACTTGTCGTCAGCAACGAGACGTTCCATCTCGACAACGGCAACACGCAACGCACCGCCACGGGCGGCACGCCGACATATCCGGCCATGACGATCTCCAACCCGAATACCATCTATACCGGCCCGGTCAATTTCATTCAGGCCGCGGCGCAGGATGGCGAAGTGGACAACCAGGCCTTCTACCTGTTCGATACGGCCAGGATCATCGAGCAGATCGAGTTCAACTTCGGTCTGCGGTATGAGCGCAATCGCGGCACGCATACCACGGCCACGTACACCGCCACCGGCGCGTTCAGCGCGCAAGGTCCGATCTTCCGCAATAGCGACAATCTGTTCTCGTACCGCGCCGGCTTGGTTTACAAGCCGGTCGAGGAAGCGAGCCTCTATGTCGCCTATGGCAGCCAGAAGCTGCCGTCGAAAGGCTCCGTCAACGGCGCGTGCACGGCGGCCAACTGCAACGTCCGTCCGGAAAGCGGCGAGAGCTATGAAATCGGCGCGAAGTGGAACCTGCTGGAGAACCGCCTCTCGACGACGGCGGCGATCTTCCGCAACAAGCGTTCCAACTATCGCGTGACCTCCAACGATCCGACACTTCCGGCGGATCAGCTTGACGGCAGCGCCCGCGTGGACGGCATCGCTTTAGGTGTCTCGGGTCAGATCACGCCGGAATGGCTGGTGTTCACCAACTACACCTACCTCAAGAGCAAGGTGCTGCAGGGTGTGTCCAACTTCTGTCTTGCCAACCCTACGGCCGCCGGCTGCTTCGCCGCCACCACGCCGCTCGCCGGAAACCCGCTCAACCAAGTACCGGATCACGCCGCCAGCTTGTGGACAACCTATCAGCTGCCGCGCAATTTTCAGGTCGGCTACGGCTTCACGTATCAGGGCGAGATGTTCCTGAACAACGGCGCGCCGCCGCTGTTCAAGGCGCCCAGCTACTGGGTGCATAAGGCGATGCTCGGCTACCGGATCAACGCGCGGGCCGGCGTCCAGATGAATGTCAACAACCTGTTCGACAACGCGTACTACACCCGCATCCGCAACAACGGCTGGGCGACCGTGGGTGACGCGCGTTCGTTCACGTTTACGCTGAACTACAACTTCTAACCCGATGCCTTCAGCCGCGGGCCTGCCTAGGTTCGCGGATTTGAAGAGAGGACGATGGCCGGCGCCTTCCTTGCCCTCCCTTGGCGGTTCTTGCCATCGTCCTCATTTTTTCCGAATCAGAGAGAAGGTCATGACCGAAATATCCGAACCCGCGCCCGAGGCGACGAAGAGGGCCGCCGCGAAGAAGCTCTTCGCGCATTTTTCGCTCCGGCGTTTTCTAGGGTGGCTTCACCTGTGGACGGGCATCATTTTCTGCATCCCCTTTGTGCTGCTCGGCATCTCCGGCAGCGTCCTGATGATGGGTCACAATTTGCCTGCGCGCTTCGAGGCCAATCCCGCGGCGGAACAATTCAAGTCCGCCGCCGAAATCATCGCCGCCGCGAAGGCCATAGCGCCTGAGGGCCGCATTGCGTCCGCGTATGATGCGCCGGCGAAAGAAGGCGATCCCGCGATTGTGCGCTTCGCCGCGCCGCGCCGCGACGGGGCGCAAGCCGGTGGGCCTCCACCGCGCCCGGCCGCGCAGACCCGCGTGCTGGTTGATCCCATTACGCTTGAAGCCAAGATCGACCCGCCGCCCGGCCTGGGGCAGGGACAAGGCGGATTCAACTTCATGCGGCTGATGCATGACATGCATGGGCGCATGCTGATCGAAGGCGCGCCGGGGCGTCAATTTGTCGGCTGGCTCGGCGTGCTGATGTGCGGCCTGGGCCTGAGCGGCATCGTCATGTGGTGGCCGCGCCCCGGCCAATGGCAAGCCGCTTTCAAAGTGCGGCTCGGCCAAAGCGCCTTGCGTGTGAACCGCGAGCTGCACGGCGCGGTCGGCGTCTGGGGCCTGATCGTGTTCATGATCGTCAGCTTCAGCGGCGTCTACATCGTGTTTCCGCAGACCATTAACGGTTGGGTGGATGCAAGTCCGGCCGTGCGCGACGCGCGCAATCAGCAGCCTTTCGTGGTGACGCCCATCGAGGGCGCGGCGGCGTTGGACGCCGATGGCGCGGTGGCTCTGGCGAAAGAAGCGATTGCCGACGGTGTGGTGCGTGCCATTACGCTGCCCGCCAATCCCGAACAGCCCTACCGGGTGGCGATGTCGCGCATCGGCGATCAGACGGGCGTGCCGCGCGCGACCGTGATTGTCGATCCGTGGCGGAAGAAAGTCGCCGAGGTGCGCGATCCCGCGGCCTATGGACCGGTGGATAAATTTCTCGCCTTCCAGCGGCAGCTTCACGCCGGGTATACCCTCGGCATTATATGGTGGGTGCTGGTGTTCGTGATCGGCTTCCTGCCGCTGTTGTTCGTCGGCACCGGCCTCGCGATGTGGCTGCTGAAACGGCGCAATAAACGGCGTGTCGCCGCCCAGGCTTGATTCACAACCATGTTGTCGGCGTGGGGGCAAAAGGCGTGGGGGCAAAAAAAGCCCCGCGGCCATGGGGGGTTTGGCGGCGGGGCTTGTGGGGTCGTCATAACCGGCGATCGTTGGGGGACGGTGGGCGCCGGTTCATAAACAAAACGGCGGACCCCCGAAAATGTTCTCGGCACTCCCAAAAATTGTCGTCTTTTTTGTAAAAAACTTTGGCTACGGAGCTAGTTTGTTGATTTAACGATGGAATTTACTCCGCCGCCGTTCCCAAAATCATGCGCTTTTCCTTCGCATCGTAGGCGTCCAAGGCGGCTTTTTCGGGTTTCAGCAGCGACACGATGATCCCGACGGCGAAGGCCAGCGGCATGGTGATCAGGGCCGGGTTCTTCAAGGGGAACCAGGCGCCGTCATGCTTCAGGACGTCGATCTGGATGGTGGGGGAGTAATAGATAAAGACCAGCGATGTCACGGTCCCCACCAGGATGGCGGACACCATGCCGGCGGTGGTGGCCTTGCGCCAGAAGACCGCGAGCACCAGGGCCGGGAAGTTGCCGCTGGCGGCAACCGCGAAAGCCAGCCCCACCATGAAGGCGACGTTCTGCCCCTTGAAAGCGATGCCCAGGAAGATGGCGAGGACGCCGAGGAACACCGTGGCGACGCGCGCGACGCGCAGCTGCTCCTTATGGTCGGCATGGCCCTTGCGGAACACCGAGACCCACAGGTCGTGGCTCAAGGCCGCGGCGCCGGACAGCGTCAGCCCCGCGACCACCGCGAGGATGGTGGCGAAGGCCACGGCGGCGATGAAGCCCAAAAGGCCCGTTCCACCCAGCACTTCGGCCAGCAGCGGCGCGGCCATGTTGCCGCCTTTGTCGACGCCAATGATGACATCTTGACCCACGAGCACCATGGCGCCGAAGCCGAGGATGAAGGTCATCAGATAGAACACGCCAATAAGTCCCGTCGCCCAGAACACCGACTGACGCGCCGCCTGGGCGTCGGGCACGGTGTAAAAGCGCATGAGGATATGCGGCAATCCCGCCGTGCCGAACATCAGCGCGAGGCCGAGCGATACCGCGTCCCACGGATTGGACACCTGGCTGCCGGGGGCCAGGACTTTCTCGCCGTATTTCTCGGCGGCGGCGGCGAACAGCGCCACCGGGTTCATGTTGAATTGCATCAACACCAGGATCGACAGCAGCGCCGCGCCGCCCAGCAGCAGGCCGGCCTTGACGATCTGGACCCAGGTGGTCGCGATCATGCCGCCGAACAGCACATAGGCCAGCATGACAATGCCGACGATGATGACGCTGGTTTCATAGCTGATGCCGAACATCAGCTTGATGAGATTGCCCGCGCCGACCATCTGCGCGATGAGATAGAAGCTCACCACCGCCAGGGTGCCGATGGCCGCGGCGATGCGCACCGGCGTCTGCTTGAGGCGGAAGGCGACGACGTCGGCGAAGGTGTATTTGCCGAGGTTGCGCAAAGGCTCGGCGATCAGCACCAGCACCACCGGCCAGCCCACCAGCCAGCCGGTGGAATAAATGAGGCCGTCGAAGCCGGAGAGGGACACCAATCCCGCGATGCCCAGGAAACTCGCCGCGCTCATGTAGTCGCCGGCGAGGGCAAAGCCGTTCTGCCGTCCCGAGATCGAACGTCCGGCGGCGAAGAATTCTTCCGTGGTCTTGGTTTTGCGCGCCGCCCACCAGGTGATGGCCAGCGTCAGGGCGACAAAGATAAAGAAGAAAATGATGGCGGTGACGTTGGGTTCGCCGATGGCGGTATTCATCACGCGCCTCCCGCGTTGAGGCGTTCGATCTCGCCGTCTACATGGCGGTTGGCCCAGCGCACATAAAACAATGTGACTCCCCAGGTGAGTACGATCACCAACGCGCCCAGCACGATCCCCACCGACAGGCCGGGCATCACCAGCGCGCCCATGGCGGCTTTGTTGAAGGCGATCAGCAAAATGAAGCCGAAATAGATGGCGACCATCACCACGCTCAGCATGATCGCCATACGCCAGCGCCGCTGGGCAAGCTGCCGCAGCGCGGTTTGAGCATCGGTCATGAGGACTCCCTGGTTTCCCTGACGTCAGTATGACGGATGCGGGAGAGGGAGGTAAAGCCGCTATCGCTGGAAGCTTTGCACCAGGCTTCCCACCAGCAGGTACCAGCCGTCCACAAGCACGAAGAAGATCAGCTTGAACGGGAGGGATAGCATCATGGGCGGCAGCATCATCATCCCCATCGACATCAGGACGGAGGCGATGACCATGTCGATGATGATGAACGGCACGTAGATCAGAAAGCCGATTTCGAAGGCGCGTCTCAGCTCGGAGATCATGAAGGCCGGGATCAGGGCCTGCAGAGGGGTGTCTTCGGGCTTTTCGACGTTCTCGACCTTGGCGAGGTTCATGAACAGGTTCAGGTCTTTCTCGCGCACGTGCTCCATCATGAAGGCATGGAAGGGCACGCTGGTGCGCTGGAAGGATTCGCTTTCGCTGATCTGCCCGTTCATCAGCGGCTGGATGCCGTTCGTCCACGCCGCCTCGAAGGTCGGCTGCATGATGAACACGGTCATGAAAATCGCCAGCGACATGACGACGGCGTTGGGCGGGCTGGTGTTGGTGCCGAGCGCGCGGCGCAGGATCGACAGCACGATGACGACGCGCGTGAAGGACGTCACCATCATCAGTATGGCCGGGGCTACGCTGAGGACGGTCATCAGCAGCAAAAGCTGAATGATGCGCGTGGTCGTGGAACTGGGGCCGTTGGCGCCGGTGGGTCCGAAGTCGATGCTGAAGTTCTGCGCGGCCGCGGGCGCGGCGAACAGCACCAGCATCAGGAGGGCGGGTGCGACACGGCGCAGAACGGTGAGCAAAGCGCCGGTCATTGGTCTTTGTCCTTGGGAAGGAATTGACTGAAGGCGGTAAAACCTTGTGGCGGCGGCTCCCCGGCGTCGGCGGGGACGGGGATGCCGGTCTCGATCACCTGGCTGGTGTTGGGACCGACGAGCACCACGTGCTCGACATTGTCGCGGCGCACGATGACGAGCTGGCGATGACGGTCGAGGTCGTAGGCGTCGACAACGCCGAGCCTTGGCTGGCGAGAGCGCCCGCCGCTGCGCAGGCGCGCCCCGAACAGGAGCCTGATGAGAAGC
>JAIEMI010000299.1 GCA_019752235.1 Rhodospirillaceae bacterium | reverse complement strand
TCGCCGGCCTGATGGCCGCGCCGCAGTTCCTGTATCGTCAGGAAGTCGTCGAGAATGATCCGAAGAACAAGGGCGCGCTGCGCTTGAACGCCTACTCGAAGGCCCAGCGCCTGTCGTTCTTCCTGTGGAACACGGCGCCGGACCCGGCGCTGTTGGCC
Source organism: Rhodospirillaceae bacterium (assembly GCA_019752235.1). Lineage (GTDB taxonomy): Bacteria > Pseudomonadota > Alphaproteobacteria > Rhodospirillales > Rhodospirillaceae > SHVO01. The sequence goes on along the minus strand of JAIEMI010000299.1, from coordinate 10,847 downwards.
GCCGCCGATAGCGGCGAAATCCACACGCCGAAGGGCCTCGCCAAGCAAGTCGATCGTATGATCGCGAGCCCGCGCCTTGAGTCCGGCGTGCGCGCGTTCTTCACCGACATGCTCGAATTCGATGCGTTTGATGCCTTGGCCAAAGACGCGGCGATCTATCCGAAGTTCACCTTCGCCGCGGCTGCTCAAGCCAAGGAACAGACGCTCCGCACGCTGGTCGATCTCCTGATCACCAACGACGGCGACTACCGCGACATCTTCACCACCAAGAAGACCTTCCTCACCCCGCTGCTGGGCTCGCTCTACCGCACGCCCGTCATGGCGCCGGATGGCCTGCCCGACGCGTGGGTGCCCTATGAATTCCAGCCCGGCAGCGGCCAGGCCGGCATCCTGACCCATGCCAGCTTCGTGGCGCTGCATTCCCATCCGGGCCGCAGCTCGCCGACGCTGCGCGGCAAAGCCTTGCGTGAAGTTCTGCTCTGCCAGAAGGTTCCCGATCCGCCGGGCAACGTGAACTTCGACGTCGTGCAGGACGTGGCCAACCCGAACCTTCGCACCGTGCGTCAGCGCCTCACCGCGCACGCGACCGAAGCGATGTGCACGGGCTGTCACAAGATCACCGACCCGATGGGCTTGGCGCTCGAGAACTTCGACACCATCGGCGGTTATCGCGACAACGAAAACGGCGCCAAGATCGACACCAGCGGCGAGCTGGACGGCGTGAAGTTCACCGACGCCCCCGGTCTCGGCAAAACCGTCCACGACAACGCCAATGCCGCGGCGTGCCTCGTGAAGCGCGTCTACGCCTATGGCGTGGGCCGTAGCGCCACAAAACCTGAAGCCGAATGGCTGAAGGATATCGTGCAGAAACAATTTGCTGCGGATGGGTACAAGTTGCCGCAGCTGTTACGGCGCGTCGCCACCAGCGACACGTTCTTCCGTATCGTGCCACCCGAAGCGCCTAAAGCGCCTGCAGTCGCCTCGGCCGAGTAGCAACACCCAAATTGGAGAGTGGAAAATGAGCGCATCAGATAGAATCGCAACCCGCCGCCGGGTTCTCAAAGGTATGATGGGTGGAGCCGCCGTTACGGTCGGACTGCCCTACCTCGACTGTTTCCTGAACACCAACGGCACGGCTTTGGCCGCCACCGGTCAGGCCCTGCCTGTCGTGTACGGCACGTGGTACTTCGGCCTCGGCATGAATCCCGGCCGCTGGGAACCGCCGACGACCGGCAAGATCACCCAGATGGGCCCGGAAACGAAGGCGCTGGAAAAGTTCAAAGACAAAGTGAATATGTACACCGGCATGAAGGTGCACCTCGATGGCCGTCCGGCCATCACGCACTTCACCGGCAACATGACGATCCTCACGGGCACGTGCCCGCGCTCCAGCGCGGTCACCACGCCGACGATCGATACCGTCATCGCCGACCACATCGGTTCCACCACACGCTTCAAGTCGCTGGAAATGACCTCCACCGGCAACCCGAAGCACATGTACTCGTTCCGCTCCGGCGGCGTGTTCCAGCCCGGCGAAGCGTCGCCGGCCGCCATGTACACCCGCCTGTTCGGACCGGAATTCAAGGATCCGAACTCTGCCGACTTCAAGCCGGATCCCGCCGTCATGGCCCGCCAGAGCGTGCTCTCGGCCGTGAAGGAACAGCGTCAGGATCTCGACAAGATGGTCGGCGCCGCGGATAAGGCGCGCCTCGACGAATACTTCACCTCGCTGCGTCAACTTGAGCAACAGCTGGACCTGCAACTGCAGAAGCCGGCGCCGCTCGAAGCCTGCACGAAGCCGGGCGAAATGGCTGACGGTCCGGTCGCGACCGAAGTCGAAGTGCTCTCGGCCAACCACCGTCTGTTCGCCAAGCTGGCCGCGCATGCCTTCGCTTGCGATCAGACCCACGTCGTCAACCTGGTGTTCAACGACATGACGTCCAGCTTGCGCCGCGTCGGCAGCCAGATGATCCACCACATCTACACGCACGAAGAAGCGATCGACGAGAAGCTGGGCTACCAGCCGAACGCGACCTACTTCATCATGCGCGTGATGGACGGCTTCGCCGATTACCTGACGGCGTTGAACGGCATCCGCGAAGGCGACAAGACACTGCTTGATCGCGCTCTGATCTTCGCAATGACCGACACCGGCTACGCCAAAGTGCACTCGGTCGAGAACATGCCGATGATCACCGCCGGCTCCGCTGGCGGTCGCATGAAGACCGGGATCCACTTCTCCGGCAAGGGCGACCCGGGCAGCCGCGTCGGCCTCACTATCCAGCAGGCTTTGGGCCTTCCGCTCAACAGCTGGGGCACGGATTCGATGGCGACGTCGAAGTCGATCACCGAAGTGCTCGCGTAAGACTATAGATACCCGTTTAGCGGCTATCTCTCCTTGTGTCGGCCCACGCTTCTTTCGAAGCGTGGGCCGATGCTCTGAGAGGCACAACAAATCTAACAGCCGTTTGACGGCCATGATGTTTCCCGAGGAGAAACCGATGCGTATGACGAGAATTCTGGCGGCGACCACCGCTTTGACCACCGCGCTTGTGATGGGCGCGGCCCTGGCCGCCGAGAAGGCTCCAAAGGTCGCCGATGTCGCGCCTGTGACTCCGCTCGGCGCCACCTTGAAGATCGTCCGTATCGGTCAGGGCGTGAACGTGCCCGGCTCCAGCTCCAACCAACCGCGCGACCGCGTGGTGCTGGCCGACGACAAAGCGCAGACGCTGTATGTTTCCGATAAAGACGCGCCCGGCAAATCCAACTGCGTCGCCGAATGCCTCACCGAGTGGCCGCCGTTCACCGCCGCGGCTGATGCCAAGCCGGTCGGTGATTGGTCGCTCATCGCGCGCGAAGACGGGTCGAAGCAGTGGGCCTTCCGCGGCAAGCCGCTCTATACCTCGCTCAAAGATAAGCCCAAGCCCGGCGGCAACCCAATGGCGACGATGATGGGCATGGGCGGCGGTCCCGCCGGCCATGGTGTTGACGGGCATAAAGTGGTTGAAGTCCTGCCCGCCGAATGGACCGTGCTGCCGACCGGCATCACCATTGGCGAAGTGCTGACGGCCCCCGGTCAGGCGCTTACGAACGACAAGGGCCTTACGCTCTATACCTTCAGTGGCGACGTGAAGAAGGACAGTGCACTATTGGCGAACTGGAAGCCGGTTGTGGCGCCCCAAATCGCGATTCCGGTCGGTGACTTTACCGTCGTCAGCCGCAGCGACGGCTCCTCCCAGTGGGCTTATAAGGGCAAAGCGCTTTATCAGTTCAAAGGCGATCTCGAACTCGGCGATTCCAACGGCAAAGGCCTCGACAAGCGTTTAGACGTCGCGATGATTATGAGCTATTTCATGCCGAAAGAAGTCGCGATCATGAAAGATCAGCGTCGTGGCGGCGTCTTCGTGACGGCGGCCGAAGGTCAGGCCCTGTATGCCCGTGACCGTGCGACCTACGGCGGCACCGGCGGTCACAACGCCCGTGGCGGCGCGCGCGGTAACCCGACAATGGGAACGATGATCGGTGTCACCGGCTGCGACGCGGCCTGTGAACAGACCTGGAAGCCGTTGATCGCGCCCGCCGATGCCAAGCCCGCCGGCTACTGGTCGCTGTTCACGCGCGCTGACGGTAGCAAGCAGTGGGGGTATCAGGGGTATGCGCTGTACACCTACGCCAAGGAGAAGCCCGGCCAGGTGACCGGCCATGACACCTACGACCTCGCCGTCAACCACGACACCAAGAATCTCGTCGTGTCCAACATGGGGCTCTACTGGCGCGTCAGCACGCCGTAAGCTCCATCGGCAGGCACAATAAAAAACGCCCGGAACTTTCGTTCCGGGCGTTTTCGTTTCAGCGAGATGCTGAGTTTATTCGCGGCGCTGGCCGAGGAACATCATCAGGAACTGGAACAGGTTGATGAAGTCCAGATAGAGCGACGTCGCGCCCATGATGGCCGAGGCATTTTCTCCGCTCGAACCTTGCACTTCGAAGTACTGGTTCTTGATGGTCTGCGTGTCGTAAGCGGTCAGGCCGGCGAAGATCAACACGCCCGCCACCGAGATCACGAACTGCAGCATCGTCGACGCGACGAAGATGCTGACGATCGAAGCGACGATGATGCCGATCAGGCCCATCATCAGGAAGGTCCGCATGGGCGACAGGTCACGCTTGGTAGTATAGCCGTAGAGGCTCAAGCCACCGAAAGCGATCGCGGTTACCAGCAGCACGCGCACGACGCTGACGCCTGTGTACATCAACAAGATGTTGGACAGGCCAACACCCATCAAAGCCACGAAGCTCCAGTACAAGCCTTGCAGCATGCCGTTCTTGCCGTTCCGCACGGCATAATGCATGCCGAACAACAGCCCAATCGGCGCCAGAATGGCGACCCAGCCCAAGCCGGTATAACCGGCGAGGCGGCCCGTCTCGGTGACGCGGAAGAAGGCGCTGGCCAAGCTGCTGTTGGCGACAAAGTAAGCGACCAAGCCCGACAGCAGCAGGCCCGATGCCATGTAGTTATAAACCCGCAGCATGTACTGGCGCAGGCCGGCATCGATCGGCGCCGCGTCGGTGCGACCGAGCGCGCCGTCATAGACGCCCAGCGGTCTGCGTTCAGTTTCAAAAGCCATGGTTGTCCTCGTGTGTTAAACGCCCGCACAACGCCGCGGCGGGCACGCATGGATTCACGGATAACTATATTGGGATCTGCATGATCCCATGCAACAGGAAACGCATCATCTTCGCTTAATATTCATAGGGGATGCAACAAAAATATTATTATATTTCAATGAGATGCCGCGCGGGCCGTAAATCGGCCCGATTACATCTCATTCATTGCGCAAAAGGGGTGCCGCCTTGATCCCCATGGCGCGCCACGTGCCGGTGAAACCGGCGAGTAGGGTCACGGCGATGCAGCTCACGATCACCGCGACGATCAGCCGCGCATCGAAGGTCCAATTGATCTTCATCACCTGAGTCACCACGCCCCAGGCCGCCACCGTGCCTACGCCGGCGGCAATGACGCCCGTGGCCAGGCCCAACAGCAGATATTCAAAGACAAACGCGCGCAGGACGTCGCCGCGCGTGGCGCCGAGCACTTTCAGCACGACCGATTCGTAAATGCGCCGGCTATGACCGGCGGCAATGGCGCCCGCCAGCACCAGAGCGCCGGCCACCAGCGCGACGCTGGCCGTCACCCGCACCGCGACGCTCAGGGTGTCGAGCACGGACTTCAGCATATCCAGCGCCTGGCGCACCTGGATGATGGTGACGTTGGGCATGGTTTCCAGCACGGCGTTCTCAATCTTCTCCTCGGTCCCGGGATCGGAGTTGACGGTAGCGATGGAAATCCCCGGCGCGCCGGCCAATGCATTGGGGGAAAAGATCAGCGTGAAATTCATCGTGCCCGACTGCCAGCGGATGTCGCGGAAGCTTGCGACCTTGGCATTGATCTCGCGCCCCAGCACTTCCACGGTGATGGCGTCACCAAGCTTGAGATACAAATCCCGGGCGACCTCGGCGTCGATGGAGACAAGGTTCTCGCCGGTGTGATCCGGCGCCCACCATGCGCCCTCCGTCAGCCGTGCGTTCTCCGGCAAGGTCGCCGCGCTGGAAATGCCGCGCTCGCCGCGCACCGCCCAGCGGCTGCTGGGATTGACCCGCGCCTGTTCGGCGGGCACGCCGTTGAGTTTGGTGATGCGTCCGCGGATCATGCTCGCCGTCAGCACCTTGTGCACTCCTGGAATGGCTTGCACCGTCTTTGTGAAGAGTTCGGCCTGCTGCGGCTGGATATCGACAAAGAACATGCTGGGCGCGTCGCTCGGCAAGCCATCGCGGATCTGTGCATTCAGGTTGGATTGCAGCAGCGCGATGGCCACCAGCACCGACAGGCCCAGACCCAGGGACAGGACGACGGTCGTCGTCGGCGCGCCGGGGCGATAGAGGTTCGCGAGGGCCAAACGCAACGACGGCCGTCCGGCGGTGGCGCTGCCGCGTCCCGAACTCAGCCGTGCCGCCAGCTTCATCACGCCTGCGGCGGCGGCGCGGAACAGGCCCATGGAAACGGCGGCGCCGCCCACAAAATAAAGCGCAAAGTCCGGCCGCTCCGCCGTGCCGATGGTGAAGGCCGCGAGGGCTACGGCGACGGCGATGATCGCCGCCAGATACTTGCCGCGCGGCATGCGTCCCGTATCAGCCAGCAGATTCCGGAACAGCGCCACCGGCGGGATTTCACGGGCCCGCGCCAGCGGCCAGAGGGTGAACAGCGTTGCCGTCAGCACGCCAAAGACGGCCGCCTGCGCGAGAGCCCAGGGATAGATGCCGAGTTTAGCCTTCACCGGCAGCAGATCGCCCAGCGCCGTCACCGCGGCGAGCGGAATCAACGCCCCCAACACAATGCCGATCACCACGCCGACGCCGGCCAGGATACTCAACTGGATCATATAGACCGCGAAAATCGTATCCGCCTGCGCGCCCAGGCATTTTAGTGTCGCGATGGTGGTCAGCCGTCCGGCGAGATGGGCGCGGACGGCATTGGCCACGCCGATTCCACCCGTCAGCAGCGCGGTGAGCCCGACAAGCGTCAGGAACAACGTGACGTTATCGAGGAAGTTGTCGAGGCCCTGTGCGGCTTGGTTGAGGCCGCGCAGGCGCCAGCCGGCCTTCGGAAAGTCGCGCATCAGCCGCGCGCGCAGTGCGGGCGCGGTTTCGGCGCCCGTCAGTTTGATGTTGTAGATGTAGTCGATCATGCTGCCTTCGCGCACCAATTGCGTGGCGGCCAACGCACCTTCGGCCACCATCACGCGCGGGCCCGCCGTCGCAAAGGTCACGGCGCGATCCGGCTCTTGGGTGATGACGCCGCGGATTTGCAACACCGCTTCGCCGACTTTGAACGTATCGCCGATGGCGAGCTGCAGGCGCGCCATGAGCGAGGCGTCGATGACCGTGCCCCAGAGACCGTTGTGCCGCGCGATCGCTTGATCCAACGGTTGCGGCGGATTTATCGTGATTTCGCCGTAAAGCGGATAAGTGCCGTCGACGGCTTTCAACTCGATCAGCGTGCGGGTTTTAACCTCGCCGGTCTCGCTTTCCGTGCGCGCCATGGAGCGCATCTGTATGAGCGTGCTGACCGTGCCGCTTTGACGGAGCGCCGCGATCTCCGTTTCGCCCGCGGGCCGCGCGCTGATGCGCGCCTGCAGATCGCCGCCGAGCAGCGGCTGCGCGTCGCCTTCGATGCCGGCCTTCACGGATTGATTCATGGAGGCCGCGCCGGCGATGGCCGTGACGCCGATAGCAATACAGGCCAGGAAAATCCGGAAACCGCGGATACCGCCGCGCAACTCGCGAAGGGCGAATCGCAGGGCGAGGGGCGAGCTCACGCCGGCACTCCTTCGCTCAGGCCTTCGCCGACGATGAGGCCATCCGCGATACGCACCACGCGCTCGCAGCGGCCCGCGAGTTTGAGATCGTGGGTGATCAGCACCAGCGTCGTGTTATGGCGGTCGTGCAGCTCGAACAGCAATTCAATGATCTGTTGGCCGGTTCCGCCATCAAGATTGCCGGTGGGCTCATCGGCCAAAAGAATTTTGGGCTCAGCGGCAAAGGCGCGGGCGAGCGCCACGCGCTGTTGCTCACCGCCGGATAGTTGTCCCGGATAGTGCGTAATGCGGTGGCCCAGCCCGACGGCTTTCAGTTGCGCTTCGGCGCGATCAAAGGCGTCCTTGCGTCCCGCGAACTCCAGCGGCACGGCGACGTTTTCCAGCGCCGTCATGGTGGGAATCAAATGAAAGGACTGAAAGACGATGCCGACGGTGTCGCGGCGAAAGAGCGCCAAGGCGTCTTCGCTCAGGCCCTCGTAGTTCGTGCCGGCGATGGCGACGCGGCCCGAGGAGATGCGCTCTAGTCCCGCCACAATCATCAGCATCGTGGTCTTGCCGGAGCCCGAGGGGCCGACGACGCCCAGCGCCGTGCCGGGCGCGACCGACAGATCGACGCCGCGCAGAATGTTGACCGGGCCTGCCGGGCCCTCCAAAGTGAGGTGAACCTTGTCGAGCAAAATGGCAGGCGAGGTTGCTGAAGAAAGCGGAGACTGGCTCATGCGCGCGGAAAATTTCCATCAGAGGGGGCGCCGTGAAGGTGGGGCAGGATTGGTAGCATCTCAAGCGCGGTTACAAAAGGCATGGCGGCTTCTGGCGCTGATCACATTGTTCGTGATGGGGGCCGTGATGAACGGGGACGGCCCGGCGCACGCCGCCGAGGGCGCCGATCCCATCCGTATCCTGGCGCTGGGCGACAGCCTCACCGCCGGTTACGGCCTCGAGAACATCGCCGATGCCTTTCCGGCGCAGCTGGAAAAGGCCCTCAAGGCCAAAGGTCATAATGTCACGGTGCTGCAAGGCGGCATTTCCGGCGACACCACCAGCGGCGGACGTTCGCGCCTGGAATGGTCCCTGGGCGAAAAGCCCGACGCCGTGATTGTCGAACTGGGCGGCAACGACGCCTTGCGCGCGGTCGATCCCAAGGTCACCGCCGAAAACATGGCGGCGATCGTGAAGCGCATTCAGGACGCGGGCCTACCGGTGTTGATCGCGGGCATGCTGGCACCGCCCAACCTCGGGCGCGATTACGCCGAGCGCTTTAATGTCATCTATACCAAGCTCGCGAAAGAAACAGGCGCGCTGCTGTATCCGTTCTTTTTGCAGGACGTCATCACCGTCCCCGATCTTATGCAAGGCGATCACATTCATCCCAATCCCAAGGGTGTGAAGGAGATCGTGAAGCGCATCCTGCCGCTGGCGGAGCGCCTCGTGAAGCTGGCGGAATCCAAGCGCGCGCCGGCGCCGATCCAAGCGCCTTAAGCGCATGCTGCGCCTGTTTGTCGGCCTCGGCCTTCCCGATGGCGTCGCCGCCCGCCTTTCCATCCTGTGCGCCGGTGTCCCCGGCGCAAGCTGGGTCGAGCCCGCGAACCTGCATCTGACGCTGCGCTTCATCGGCGAAGTGGAAGAGCACGAGGCCGAAGAGATCGACGGCCTGCTGGCGGGCATCACCGCGCCGGCTTTCAGTTTGACCCTAGCGGGCGTGAACACCTTCGGCGAGGGCGCCAAGGCGCGTGCGGTGTGGGCGGCGGTGCAGCCCTCGGCGGCGCTGTCGCACCTCCAGGCCAAGGTCGAATCGGCGGTGGTGCGCGCCGGCCGGCCGGCCGAAGGTCGCAAGTTCACCCCCCACGTCACGCTCGCCCGGCTCCACAAACCCCAGCCGCCGCGCCTCGCGGCGTTCCTGGAGGGCAACGCCCCCTTCCAGGCCGGCCCCTTTCGAATCGAGCACTTCACCCTCTTCGAAAGCCGCCCCGGCAAAGGCAGCCCTGTTTATATTCCGCTCGTCGATTACTCGCTCAATTAGTACCAGGTACATATATATCTATATGTAAATATTAATAATATTACGTACCTGGTACTTAATTAGGCGCGCAACCGCGCCAGTAGGGCGCGGCTGGTTTCTTCCACTATGTCGAGCACGTCCTCGAAGCCTTGCGGCCCGCCGTAATAGGGGTCCGGTACGTCCTTCAATTTTCCGCCCGGATGATAGTCGAGGAACAACTTCACTTGCGCCCGTGCGCCGTTGGGCCGCATGGCGTCGAGGTGCGCGAAGTGCCCTCGGTCCATGGCCAGAATTAAATCGAACTTCTCGAAATCCTCGCGCGTCACGCGCCGCGCGCGCAAAGCACTCAAGTTAAACCCGCGCGCCGCCGCGGCCTTCACCGTGCGCGGATCGGGCTCTTCGCCGATGTGATAGCCGTGCGTCCCGGCGGAATCCGTTTCAATCTCCACATCATCGGCGGCAGCGAAGTGCCGGAAAATCCCTTCGGCGTTGGGCGAGCGGCAGATATTCCCCGTGCAGACAAACAGAACCTTGATCATGGCGTGCGTGCTTCCCACTATAGGCGCACATCATGCAACAAACCGAAGCCGCGCCCAAGCCGCACCCCCAAGTCCTTCCGCCCCGCGACGGGCGTATCGTGATTCTGACGGGCGCCGGCATCTCAAAAGAATCCGGTCTTGAAACCTTTCGCGACGCGGGCGGCATCTGGTCGAAAGTGCGCCTGGAGGATGTCGCCACGCCGGAAGCCTTCGCGCGCGATCCGGAACGCTGCCACGCCTTCTACAACATGCGCCGCGCGCGCCACCGCGCCATGGACGTTCAGCCCAACGCCGCGCACCACGCGTTGGCGCGTCTCGAAAAGGAATGGCCCGGCGAAGTGCTGATCGTCACGCAGAATGTCGACACGCTGCACGACCGCGCCGGTTCGCGGAACCTCATCCATATGCACGGCGTCTACACCAAATCGCGCTGCAACTACTGCCAACATGTCATAGACTGGGCGGGCGACCTGTCGTCGCGCGATCTCTGCCAAGGCTGCGGCAAGGGCGGCGGCATGCGGCCCCATGTGGTCTGGTTCGGTGAGATGCCCATGGAAATGCCGCGCATTTACGAGGCTCTTTCCGATTGCGATCTGTTCCTGTCCATCGGCACGTCGGGCAATGTTTATCCCGCCGCCGGTTTTGTCGCGTTGGTGCGCAAAGCCACCGCGGCGCACACCGCCGAACTTAATCTCGAACCGTCCCTCGGTGCGACACTGTTCGCTGAAACACATTATGGTCCCGCCACGGAGACCGTCCCGGCTTACGTCGACGGCCTGCTGCGCAGCCTATGAGCAAGCTCGAAGATGCGCTGGCCGCGGCGCGCGCCTGCACGGCGTGCGCCGATCTGCCTTTAGGGCCGCGCCCAATATTGCGTGGCGCCACATCATCAAAACTATTGATCGTCAGTCAGGCGCCGGGCACGAAAGTCCA
>JAIEMI010000191.1 GCA_019752235.1 Rhodospirillaceae bacterium | reverse complement strand
CGCGCTCAACACCACCGCCCCGAAGCTCGGCGATCCGCGTGTACGCCGCGCGCTGTCGCTGGCCGTGGACCGAGACATCCTCACCACGAAAGTTCTGCGCGCGGGCGAGCAGCCGGCCTACAGCTTCGTGCCGCCGGACGTGGCGGCCTACGCGCCTGCCCGCGTGGACTTCGCCGCAACCGCGCCGGATGTGCGCCTGGCCGAGGCCAAGCGCTTGCTGGCGGAGGCCGGCTACACGGCGGATAATCCGCTCAAGCTCACCTACAGCCATTCCTCCAATCTCGACCTGCGCCGCATCGCCGTCATCGTCGCGGGTATGTGGAAGCGCGCGGGCGTGGAAACGTCGCTCCACAACACCGAAGGCAAGGTGCACTTCGCCAATTTGCGTCAGGGCGCGTACGAGGTGGCCTTCGTCGGCTGGTCGGCGGATTTCAACGACGCGTCCAGCTTCCTCTATGTGCTGCAATCGTCCAGCGTCAATTCCAACTACAGCCGCTACCGCAGCGCCGCCTTCGATGGCTTGATGACCAAGGCCGCCAACATGGAAAACGCCGGCGCCCGCGCCCAGCTCATGCGCCAGGCCGAGGAGATCGCCATGACCGACCAGCCGGTGATCCCGCTTTATTTTGGCGTCACGAAGAGTCTGGTGTCGCAGCGTGTGATCGGCTGGCGCGCCAACGCCGTGGACGTGCACCTCAGCCGCTATCTGAGCGTGGTGAGATAGAGCATCGCGCCGAAAAGTGGCCTTCCGGTTTTCGGATAACGCGATGCGACCAGAAATTAAGCCCTAACCTTCGTCCAGCTCGCCTTCGTCGCTCTCCGGCGCGGCGTCCGCCGGTTTCAGAAAGACGAGAATGAGCAGCAGCGGCGGCAGGAAAGCCCCGCCCACCAGCCACAAGACCGCATTGCGGTTACGCTTCCGGGCCAGATACCAGCCCAGGAAGCCGAAGATCACAATCGAAAGCAGCGTCAGGAGCGGATAAAAAGTCGCCAAGGACAGGCCCTGTTGATGTTACCGTGCGCCGGCGCGCGGGTCAGCGCGGAGGGGCGGTTCATATTAACGCGGTGCGGTCCCGCCGGTTGCACTTATTCGTTGTCTTTGTTCGCGCGCGAACCTTAATTTCTGCTCCATATGAACGTCTTCTCGATGAACGTCTTCTCGCATTTGCCGCGCCTCGTACGGACTGTCCGCCAGTGGTTCCTGGACGGCATCTTCCGGCGCATTTTCAAGAACGCGGCCCTGATGCTCACGGGGCGCGCCACCAACGGCCTGCTGGGTCTCGCCACGCTCAGTCTCTCGGCGCGCGGTTTGGGGCTGGAGCAGTTCGGCATCTTCGTGCTGCTGCAAACCTACGTGCTTGTCATCGGCGCCACCGCCACTTTCCAGTCCTGGCAGGCGGTCATTCGTTACGGCGCCATCTGCCTTGAGAATAAAAACAGCCCCGCGCTGCAGGCGCTGGTGAAGTTCACCACGCTGCTCGATATTGCCGGTGTCTTCATCGGCACCGCCATCGGATATTTTCTGGTACCGATCGTCGGCCCTTATGTGGGCTGGAGCCCCGAGGTCATCACCTACGCGCAACCCTTCTGCGTCATCATCCTCTTCACGCTCACCGCCACGCCCATGGGGCTTTTGCGCCTCTTCGACCGGTTCGACATCCTCGCGGCGCAAGCGGTGGTCACGCCGGCCTTCCGCTTGATCGGCATCGGCCTCGTCGTGTTTCTCGAAGCGCCTTTCTGGGCCTATCTGCTGGCGTGGTTCGTGGCCGCGCTCATCGGCGGCGTATCGCTGATCTGGCTCGGCTGGCGCGAAGCCGCGAAACACGGCCAACTCAAGGGCATGGACTTTTCCTTCCGCGGCATGACCGCGCCCCACGGCGGCATCTGGCGGTTTTCGATCTTCTCCAACCTGCACGCCTCGCTGCAGATCGTCACCAGCCAGGCCAGCACCTTTCTCGTGGGCCTGCTGGCGGGCCCGGCGGCGGCGGGCCTGTTCAAGATCGGGCGTGATGTGGCCACCGCCATCTCCAAGCCCGCCGAGTTGCTCAATCAGTCGATTTACCCCGAGTTCGCGCGCCTCGGTTCGCGCGGCGACTGGCGCGACTTCAAGAATCTGATCGTGCGCGGCGCGGCTGTGGCCGGCGGCGGCGGCGCTGCCATGCTGGTGCTGTCGATCTTCGCCGGACAGTTCTTTATCCAGGTTTTCTTCGGCGCCGACTTCGCGGAAGCATACCTGCCGCTGGTGCTGATGGTGGCCACGGCCGGTTTCACGCTGATCGGCTTTCCCATGGATCCGGCGCTCTATGCCATGGGCCGGCCGAGCGTCGCTTTACGCATCGACACGGTGGTGATCGCTGCCGTCTATGTGCCGACGCTGGTGGTGTTGACGCGCCTTTATGGTCCCGCGGGCGCGGCGGCGTCATCGCTGCTGACGGCGGTGGCCAGTGCGCTTGGCATGACCTTCTTTACGGTTGTGCTCTTACGCCGTCGCGTCGCCGCCGCTTAGGCTTTGCGCTTTTCCGGTTTCACCGGCTGCTTCAGCGCATTACGCGCGCGGCGCAGCACATTCACATCCAGCTTCCAGTCGGCATAGCCGCGCGCGATATCGGTGAAGTACATCACCGACGGCGGCGCGCGTTCTCCGGCGTGCATGATGTATGCCGTGGCCTCTCGCGGTTCGCCGTTCGCGTCCACGGTCACGGTGATTTTTTTGTACTCCGGCCCCTCATATTCATCGAGTGACCGGAAACACGGCGGCGTCAGGCGATAGAGCGCGCCCGGCACCTCGGCCTTGGGGTCGGCGACGATGGTGGCGTAAGTGCGGAACTCCAGGCGATAGCCTTTCAGCGTCGCCAGTGTGACGGGCTCGGCTTTCGGGCAGCGGCGTTTGAGGCCGCGCAGGTTCAGGTTGGCGCCGTAGGCGAAGTACAACATCGCTTATCTCTACACCAAAAAAAGAAAGCGGCGGATCCGAAAGGATCCGCCGCGAGTTTGCTAGGGTTGTGGGGTGGGGAGGGAGGAGAAATGCCCTAGCGTTAAACCTGTAAGATCAGCGGCGCGGCCGTGACGCCGCGCGGGTGATCGGAAAACCGGACATGAAACAGCGGAGGGACGACAGACTCCGGCAGACGGGCCCCATAAGCCTGCGCCAGGTCTTCCAACGTGGAAGCCTCGATCTCGAATTCTTCGGTCGAACCGCCGCCGCCGTTCGGGCGACTGCTGATCTGCCCCTTCGGGCTGGTCCGGCCGACGGACTGTTCTGTCCGCTGCATATTTGAAGCTCCGCACGGGATGCGACATTCACTGTCCGCATCTTGGCCGGGAGCCGTTAAGGAATCGTGAATCTTCCTTAATTTACGGGCGCCAAAATCCGGGCATTAAAAAACCCGGCCTTTTGGGCCGGGTTTTTCTCGCTCTTATGCGGCGATGCGCCTTAGGCGGCGGCTTTGATCTCGAGGGGCAGCTGCAGCTGGTCTTCGGACGCGCGGTAGCGGTCGACGATTCCGGCGCGCAGCGCGGTCAATTCTTCGGCTTCGGCCATGAGGCCGGAAGCATTGGCGCCGGCCGTATTGGCGGCGGCGACCAGGTCGCGGACCTGATCGGCGAGGTAATCGAGCAAGGCGCGTTGGTCGTGAGTAAGGTTCAGCATGGCCATAATCCCTGTCTTTGCGCGTTCAAACGTACCTCAAGAGGCGCGTCCAAGACATGCTGCCATGGCATCTGAAGCGGGGAACCATGACCAGACGGGAAGCGCGGTGCGGGGGTGTTCTAGGCGTATGACGGTTGCAAGACAAAGGTGTTTTCCGCAACGCAGCACTGTTCCGGCTGCATAGTGTGAATAACGGGGAAAACTCCCAGTTCTGTCACAATTGACCACAAAAGCCGACGCTGTAACGCGTTGGTCACACGGAAATTGATCAGTAGAATCAATTTTTTATGGTGTCTTCCTCAGAATTACTCTCAAGTATCGCTAGATATAGTTTCGCGGCCACCGTCAAGCGCTAAATGTTGTGATTTCGCTACTTAGTTCTGTTGACGCCGCCGCCTCACAAGAACACCATATCTCGTAGCGCGGTACCCTGGATCTACACAATCTGGGGCGAGAAGACGGAACGAGGGGCTGGAGAGGTACGCGGGTTAACCCGCGACCGATAACAAACAGAAACAGGCTGCGACGGGCGTATATACGTCGCACTCAAGTGACGATAACCCACTGATTTTTCAGGGTTTCCGTCCTGGAGACAGGGTCTGATTCTGTAAATTCCCCCATTTTTTCTTCCCACCGCCGCGCTGAGTCCGCGGGGGATTTGGTCGTTCGAGGGGAAGAGGGAATTCAATGAACTACGCTATAGATGCTAACGCTGCCGTTGCCGCGCCGCTGACCACGTCACACCCGACACCAGCCCTTAAGACGACCCCGCGCGATCTCTCAGCCCTTGAGGTGGTGCCGTCGATTCGGATCGACCGGTCTCGCGACGCCCTGTTGACCGATTTCGGCAAGGCCACGCTGGAAGACCGCTACCTGCTCCCCGGCGAATCCTATCAGGACATGTTCGCCCGCGTCGCCAAGGCTTATAGCGACGACATCGACCACGCCCAGCGCATTTACGACTACATCTCGCGCCTCTGGTTCATGCCCGCGACGCCCGTGCTGTCCAACGGCGGCGCCGAGCGCGGCCTGCCGATCTCATGCTTCCTCAACACCGTCAACGACGATCTCACCGGCATTGTCGGCACCTGGACCGAGAACGTCTGGCTCGCCTCCAACGGCGGCGGTATCGGCACCTACTGGGGCAAGGTCCGCTCCATCGGCGAGAAGGTGAAGAACTGCGGCCAGACCTCCGGCATCATCCCCTTCGTGCGCGTGATGGACTCCCTCACGCTCGCCATTTCGCAAGGCTCGCTCCGCCGCGGCTCGGCCGCCGTGTACCTCGACGTGCATCACCCGGAAATCGAAGAGTTTCTGGAAATCCGCAAGCCGTCGGGCGACTTCAACCGCAAGAGCCTCAATCTCCATCACGGCCTCAACATCACCGATGAGTTCATGGAAGCCGTGCGCGACGACAAGGCCTTCGGCCTGCGCAGTCCCAAGACCAACGAAGTCTTAAAGACCGTCAACGCCCGCGAGCTGTGGCAGAAGATTCTCGAAACCCGCCTCAACACCGGCGAGCCGTACCTGATCTTCTCCGACACCGTGAACCGCCAGATGCCCAAGCATCAGCGCGATCTTGGCCTGAAGGTCACCACGTCCAATCTCTGCTCCGAAATCATGCTGCACACCGGCCCCGACCATAGGGGCGTCGACCGCACCGCCGTGTGCTGCCTGTCGTCGCTCAACGTCGAAACCTGGGACGAATGGAACACCGACGAGCAGTTCATCCCCGACGTCATGCGCTTCCTCGACAACGTGCTGCAGGATTTCATCGACCGCGCGCCGGAATCCATGGAACGCGCCAAGTACTCCGCCGCGCGCGAACGCTCCGTGGGCCTCGGCATCATGGGCTTCCACTCGTTCCTGCAGGCCAAGGGCATCCCCTTTGAGTCCGCCATGGCGAAAAGCTGGAACATGAAGATGTTCAAGCACATCCGCCGCTTCGCCGACGCCGCTTCGGTAGCGCTCGCCGAAGAACGTGGCCCTTGCCCGGACGCCGCCGAAACCGGTGTCATGGCGCGCTTCTCGCACAAGCTCGCCATCGCGCCGACCGCTTCCATCAGCATCATCTGCGGCGGCACCTCGCCGTGCGTCGAGCCCATTCCGGCCAACGTCTACACCCACAAGACTCTGTCCGGTTCCTTCTCCGTCAAGAACCCGCACCTGACCAAAGTGCTCGCCTCCAAAGGTCTCGACAATCCCGCCACCTGGAACTCGATCCTGGAGCATGAAGGCTCGGTGCAGCACCTCAACGGCCTGACGCAGGAAGAGAAAGACACCTTCAAGACGGCGTTCGAAATCGACCAGCGCTGGGTCGTGGAATTCTCCGCCGACCGTTCGCCCTACATCTGCCAGGGCCAGTCCATCAACCTGTTCATCCCGTCCGACGTCGATAAGTGGGATCTGATGATGCTGCACTGGCGTGCGTGGGAGTCGGGCGTGAAGAGCCTCTACTACCTGCGCTCCAAGTCCGTGCAGCGCGCCGCCTTCGCCGGCGTCGAAGCCGACAACACGCGCAAGTGGCCCGAAAAGGCCCTGGCCGGCGAAAACCGCACCGACTACGAGGAATGCCTCGCCTGTCAGTAGGTTCTCGGAGATAAACGACAGCCCCTCATTCGCTGAACTTCGTGCCTTGGGACTACGGCTATGAACATCATCACTCCGCCCGCTTCTACTCTTGTGCTGCCCGGCCTCATGATTCCCAGCCACGGCTACAAGCCGTTCCGCTATCCGTGGGCCCACGACTATTGGAAGCGCCAGCAGCAGATTCACTGGATGCCGGAAGAAGTGCCGCTGGGCGAAGACTGTAAGGATTGGGCCGGCCGCCTGACCGATTCCGAGCGCAACTTGCTCAGCCAGATTTTCCGCTTCTTCACCCAGTCGGATATCGAGGTGAACGACAACTACATGGAGCGCTACGCCCGCGTCTTCAAGCCGACCGAAATCAAGATGATGCTGGCGTCGTTCTCGAATATGGAAACCATCCATATCGCGGCCTACGCGCTGCTCTTGGAAACCATCGGCATGCCCGAGAGCGAGTTCTCGGCGTTCATGCAGTACAAGGAGATGGCCGACAAACACAGCTACATGCAGAAATTCGGCGTCGACAGCCATGCCGACATCGCGCGCACGCTGGCCATGTTCGGCGGCTTCACCGAAGGCCTGCAGCTGTTCGCCAGCTTCGCCATGCTGCTGAACTTCCCGCGCCAGAACAAGATGAAGGGCATGGGCCAGATCGTGTCCTGGTCGGTGCGCGACGAAAGCCTGCACTGCGAAGCCATCATCAAGCTGTTCCACACCTTCGCGCGCGAGACCAACTGCCTCACGCAAGGCGTGAAGGACGACATCGTCGATTGCTGCAAAACCGTGGTCGGCCTGGAAGACAAGTTCATCGACCTCGCCTTCAGCATGGGCCCGATCAACGGCATGACGCCCGAAGACATCCAGGCCTACATCCGCTACGTCGCCGATTGGCGCCTGGGCCAGCTGGGCCTGCCCGCGGTCTACAACATCAAGGAACACCCGCTGCCCTGGCTACAGCAGATCCTCAACGGCGTCGAGCACGCCAACTTCTTCGAAGCCCGCGCCACCGAATATTCCAAAGCCGCCACCCGCGGCCAGTGGCACGGCGTCGAGGGCGTGTGGTCGCACTTCGACAAAATGCTCTCGACCCGCAAGAGCACACCCAACGTGGCAGCGGAGTAAAGCGCCTTGCAAACCAACCATTCAGAGTATCCTCTGATGGGTCTTGCATCGGCAAATGACGCGCTGGCACGTGCCAAGCGAGAGTTGTCTTGGGCGTTGGAGGTTCCTCTCGCTTCTTTTGAAAAGAGACGAGACTTTGAGCTAAATGCCTTAGAAGCGGCTAACGACGTTTGCGATTGGGTGTTTTCATCTCTTGCCCCCCACGTTCGGAAGGAACTGGCTAACGCCTATTTATCTAAGGGTGAGATTCTTTCTCAGCCGCAGCACCTTGTTAACGTACTAAGAAAGACAGTGGTGTCTTTCCGGCTAGCAAGGGACGTTGCTATTGCGCGGAAGCATGCTAAGCGTCGGGTCGAAATCACTGTTTTCACCACCGGAAGTGCATCGTCGGATGTAGCTTCGTTTGCGTTCGCAAGAGGTGAGGGGGTGCAAACGATTTATAGGCACAAAATCATCAATCGACGCACCGGGGAACGGCATCGAGCAACCGACGTAGCTGCTGACCTTATTCGATTTTGGGACGATTTCTTATCGAACCCGATTGATGCGGTTGCTCGTAGGGCCGCCGATACGTTTTAAGAATTCTTGTTTGATCCCCTGAGACGGGAAGGGCCGCTGCCGCCGGGCAGCGGCCTTTTTCATTTTTGTGACATTTGCGGGGGATGTGCCCGCGTTCCTCGGACATGTGCCAGACTCACGCCGCTTGTCATCCCGGCCAAGCGAAGCGCAAGCCGGGATCCATGGTGCAAAATGTGCCTGGGCAAAGTTTGTCGCGCGGATGACGACGGAGAAATGCGATGCGCGTTCTTTTTATTGTCCTCCTCTGCTGGACGGCGGCTGCGGCTCTCGCCGCCGATGACCGCCCGCTCGTCATCGCCCATCGCGGCGCCAGCGGCTACCTGCCCGAGCACACACTTGAGGCTTATGCGCTGGCGGTGGAGCAGGGGGCCGACTTTATCGAACCCGATGTGGTCCGCACCAAGGACGGCGTGCTGATCGCGCGCCATGAAAACGATCTCACTGAGACCACCGACGCGGCCGCCAAGTTTCCCGACCGCCGCACCACGAAGACAATCGACGGCATGAAAGTCGAGGGCTGGTTCAGCGAAGACTTCACCCTGGCAGAGATCAAGACCTTGCGCGCGAAGGAACGTGTGTCCTTCCGCAACCACGGCAACGACGGCAAATTCCAGGTGGCGACCTTGGCCGAGATTCTGGCGTTGCGCGCGCGCCTGTCCGCCGCGAAGGGCCGGGTGATCGGCGTTTACCCTGAAACCAAGCATCCCGCGTATTTTCGTTCCATCAATTTGCCTCTCGAGGAGCCGCTCTTGGCGGCGCTGAAAGACGCGGGTTTGGACAAAGCCGGCGCGCCGGTGTTCCTGCAATCCTTCGAGCCCGACAGCCTGAAGCGCTTGGCGGCCCTGAC
Source organism: Rhodospirillaceae bacterium (assembly GCA_019752235.1). Taxonomy (GTDB): domain Bacteria; phylum Pseudomonadota; class Alphaproteobacteria; order Rhodospirillales; family Rhodospirillaceae; genus SHVO01. The sequence continues at coordinate 2,333 of JAIEMI010000191.1, read as the reverse complement.
ATCGCTGCCGCGCATTCAACTCTTGGTCGCAGCAGGCGACGCCACCACCGACGCGGGGCTTGCGGCCATCGCCGCCTACGCGCAAGGTATCGGGCCTGCGAAAACCATGATCATTCCCGTGGACGCGCAGGGCCGCACCGGCACGCCCACGGATCTGGTGGCGCGCGCGCGGAAGGCGGGCTTGCTCGTGCATCCTTATACCTTCCGTCCCGAGCCTGGGTTTCTACCGGTCAGTTATGAAGGCGATCCGGCGCGGGAATACTGTCGGTTCGCCGGGCTCAAAATAAACGGCCTCTTTACGGATACGCCCGATCTGGCGTTGAAAGCTTTACGGGAATCCTGTCCAATATCCGCCAAGTAGTCTTCGTCAGGAGAGGCCGGCGGCGTAATGGATATCGCGGTTGAAACGGTGTGCTACGTCATCAATCGCGCGCGCGAAGTGATGGCCGATCTTGATCCGCTGGATGATGAACCCGGCCGCCATGCCGGCGACGACCTCATGCGCGAGGAGTTGCCGGAAGAAGACGACGCCACCACCGTCGAGAATCCGGAGCTCGACGATCTCAAGGAATACATCGACAGCCTGAACGAGGATGAACAGGCGGAACTCGTGGCCCTGACCTGGATCGGCCGCGGCACCTACACCGCCGAGGACTGGGACGAGGCCGTGGAAGTCGCCCACGAAGAACACCCCAAACGCGTCGCACGCTATCTCCTCAGCCAGCCTTTGCTGGCCGACGAGCTGGAGGAAGGCCTCGCCGAAATGGGCTTTTCTTGCGAGGACGCTGAATAGAACTCCACTGTCATCCCCGCGCAGGCGGGGATCCATCTCTCATCCGCAAGGACAGAGTTTTTGGCACGATGGATCCCGGATCGCGCCTCGCTATGGCTCGGCTTGTCCGGGATGACAGCTTTATTTGGCTGAGAGAACGTTGGCCAAAACCTCAAACGCCTTCTCATCCGCCCCTCGCTTCACCGTCACCAACGGCGCGGTGCTGGCGGGCGAGGTTGCCATATAGCTTTGCAGCGTCGCGGCGGTTTCGCCCAAATCCACGGTGCTCTCGGCGCTTTCATTGAGCACAACGGCGGCGATCTGCAGGTTGCGCCGCAGGATCGCGTCGATGGCGCTCAGCGTGTGGCTCAGCGTGCCGAGATAGCTGCCCGTCACCAGCACAACCGGAATATTCAGCGTCAGCATCCAATCCATGGTGGTGCGCGGCACGCCCAGGGGCACCATGATGCCGCCGACATTCTCGATCAGCAGGGTGCCTTCATGTTCCGCGATAGCCTTGCGGCTGTAGGCGATCAGCTCCGGGAAATCGATGCTGCGCTTCTCCCGCGCCGCCGCCATATCCGGGGACAAGGGCGCGGCGAATCGCCACGGCGCGATGCGCGCGACATTGTCCTCCGTCACCGCTTCACCCATGGCGGCGAGAAGCACCCCCGGGTCGCTCTCGGCGGCGGTCTTGGGATCGTAGCCGCTGGCCACGGGCTTCAGCGCGCGGACCTTTTGGCCGCGCTGCTTCAGCGCGCGAATAACATGCGCCGCGACAAAAGTTTTGCCGATGTCGGTGCCGGTGCCGGTGATGAAATAAGCGGTCATGTTTGGAAAATAGGGTCAGAGTCAAATGTTGATGTTCATTGTGCCTGGAAACTTCGGTCTTCGTCAAAATTTGACTCTGACCCTATTTTCCTCGCGCTACCGTGGTAACACATGTTCACCGATAACCGACGCTAGGCGTTCGACCTCGGCATCGGGATGGGCGGCGGTGAAGGTCAAGCGTAATCGGGATGTGCCCAGCGGCACCGTCGGCGGGCGGATGGCCGCCACCAGAAACCCGTGATCTTCCAGCAGCTGTGAGGCGCGCAAGGTCGCTTCGGTATCGCCCAACACAATCGGGACGATGGGGCTCATGGCCTCCGCCAGATTCAGCCGCGCGGTAAACGCCTTGGCTTTACGGATCGGCTTCACGGCGTAATTGGGATCGTGTTCGATCAAATCAATGGCGGCAATCGCAGCGGCAACGGTGCCCGGCGGCAAGCCGGTCGAATACACAAACGTTCGCGCGCGGGTTTTGATCAGATCGATCACCGGCTGCGACGCACAGAGATACCCGCCGTATCCGCCCACGGCTTTGGACAACGTGCCCATCTGCAGATGCACGTCGGCTTTGCGGCCGTGGGCGAAGGTCGAGCCGCGCCCCGCGCCGATCACGCCGATGCCGTGCGCGTCGTCGGTGAGCAGCCAGGCGTCGTGTTTCTGCGCCAGCGCCGACAGCTCGTGCAGCGGCGCGAGATCGCCGTCCATGGAGAACACGCCGTCCGTGGCGATC
>JAIEMI010000080.1 GCA_019752235.1 Rhodospirillaceae bacterium | reverse complement strand
CCGCCGAAGGCGCGCGCATCCAGCACCACCACTGACAGGCCTTCCGATGCGGCATAGACCGCAGTTGCAAGTCCGGCCGGGCCGCAGCCGACAATCGCGGAATCGTAGATTTTGTCGCCGGCCGCCGCCGATCATGCCGACAAACGCGATCGACGCGGAAGCAACCGTGCGCAACGATAAACCGCCGAAGCGCAGCGTGCGCATGGCGATCATATACAGCAGGATAAAGTTGCAGCCTTGCAGCGCACCCAGCAGAAAACTGAAGACCTTGGCGGGCAGCGCGTTCGCCGCCAGATAAAACGGGATGTCGAGCGTCGGATTGTAGAAGGCGGGCGTCTGCGCCGCGCCCATGTCGAATTCCAAACGCCCCTGCAACGCCGCATAGGCGTTGTACCAATGATAGTTGCGAAGATCCCAATTGGAATCGTGACCCAGGAATAGGGCCAGCGCACCGAACAGCACCGGCACGCCCAGGAACATACCTAAAACACTACGGCGCAAAACGGGCTCCATCGCGGGAGTTGCAGTGTACACAAAGCCGGTGCCTTATATGATAGGACGATGTCCGCATCCACCCTGCCGACCTTTGCCGATGTTGAAGCGGCCGCGCGCCGCCTTCATGACAACGCCGTGACAACGCCGCTGTTGCGCGCGCCCGCGCTGGATCAACACCTCGGCGCCGCGGTGTTGCTGAAAGCCGAGCCGTTGCAACGCACCGGCTCGTTCAAATTCCGGGGGGCTTTCAATCGTCTGGCGCAGCTGACGCCCGCCGAACGTCGGGCCGGCGTGGTGGCGTGGTCGTCGGGCAATCACGCCCAGGGCGTGGCGGCGGCGGCGGCCATCTTGGGCGTTCCCGCCACCATCGTCATGCCCGCCGATGCCCCGGCCATCAAAATCGACAATACCCGCCGTTTGGGCGCCGCCGTGGTGACCTATAACCGCGTCACCGAAGACCGGGAAGCCATTGGCCGGCGCATCGCCGCCGAACGCGGGGCCGTGATTGTCCCGCCGTACAACGATCCGCACGTCATCGCCGGCCAAGGCACCGTCGGCCTGGAACTCATGGCCCAAGCGCGCGCCATGGACTTGGCCATCGACGACGTGATCGTGCCCGCCAGCGGCGGCGGCCTGGTTGCCGGTGTTGGTCTTGCCGTCCGCCACGCCAATCCGGCGGCGCGCGTTTATACCGCCGAACCGGAGGGCTATGACGATCATCGCCGGTCACTGGAGGCGGGGTCGCCCCAACGCAATCTGTCCACCGCCGGCGCCCTCTGCGACGCCCTGCTGGCCCCCACGCCCGGCGCGCTGACCTGGGCCTTGAACGCCCAGGTTCTGGCGGGCGGCTATGCGGTGAGCGACGCCGACGTGCGCCGGGCCATGCGTTTTTCTTTCGAATCGCTCAAACTCGTGGTGGAACCGGGTGGCGCCGCAGGCTTGGCAGCCGTACTGGCGGGCCGCCATACCTGCGCCGGGCGGACGGTGGCGGTGGTATTGTCCGGGGGGAACGTGGATTCGGCGGTCTTCAGCGCCTGCCTGGGGGACTGATTTCACGCTCAAATTTGCAAAAAGCGTAAGTTTTACATTATCTTAGATTGTGGTTTTGAATCGCCCCGGCTAGGGTATTTAGGAACTTCGGCTTGAGGGCCTACCCGCCGGGCGGGGTATTCTCAACCTTATCCTAAGGTCATCGCTTTATCCCTGGGGCGGGATAGGAAGCTTCTTAACGTGTCGATGCTGAATAAAGACAAGGTTGATCCGGGACACGACCGCATCTCGATCATGGTGGTCGAGGATAACGAGTACATGCTCGATATCCTGGTCAACAGCCTGAAGCGCATGGGTTTCACCCGTGTCCAAAAGTGCAAAAACGGCAAGGAAGCGGTCGAGTACCTGAAGCTCACGGGCAAAGGGTTCGGCACCGCCGTCGAGCCCATCGATATCGTGATCTCCGATTTCATCATGTCGCCGGTCAGCGGCGTGCATCTGCTGCAATGGCTGAGGGACGACAAAGCCTCGCCCAGCCGCTTCATGCCGTTCATCATGCTGTCGGGCGCCGCCGACCGGGTGAACGTCGAAGCTTCGCGCGATCACGGCGTCAACGACTTCATGGCCAAGCCGTTCTCGGTCGAGAACATCTATAAAGTCCTGCAGCGCATCATCGACGCGCCGCGCCAGTTCGTCACCACCCAGACCTATTTCGGACCGGACCGCCGCCGCTCCAGCAAGGCCGGCCCGCCCAAAAGCGGAGAACGGCGCAAGCCCGACGAGTCTCACGCCACCATCGTCTATTCCAAGGACAAGGTGGAAAAGCCGGCGTCGCCCAGCGACGTCTGGCTGTTCAAGCTGCCCAACTACCTCAAGCAGAAGATGGGCTCCAACGCCATGCGCCAGCCCTTCGTGCTGCCGGATGACGTGCTCTTTTCCGCCGAGCAGTCGCTGAAGCGCGAAGCCGAAGGCTTCCTCGATTGGGCCAAGGGCTACCTCGATAAGCTGTCGCGCGAGGTCACGGAAGCCAAACAGATCAGCGGCGAACGCACACAGCATTTCGAGGAGATCAACCTGATCGCCCACGAACTGCGCGGCCAGGGCGGCACCTTCGGGTATCCGCTCATCACCGTGTTCGGCAAATCGCTCTATGAAGTCACCAAACCGCCGTGCCGCCAGGACGACGCCAATCTCGAAATCGTCAAGGCGCACATCGACACCATGCGCGCCGTGTTGCGCGAGAAGATCGAAGGGGACGGCGGCGAACTCGGCCAGCAGCTGTTCAAGGCGCTGAAAATGGCTATTACTAAGTACGCGCCGCAGCAGCCGGCCGCGCAATAACAGGCGATCCGGGCGGAGGCGCTGCTTCTCCGCCGTCTTCGACGTCCGCTATTTCGGGACGACACAGTAACCGACGGGCAACCAGCGGACTTCGTGACGTGAAACCACTGACCGGGCCTACCCACCTGAAGTCCAACATCTCCTCGCTGCGCAGGCTGCGCGTGGCGACGATTTTGCTCGTCGCGAGTTTCGTGGGGCTGGTGATCGGCGCCGGCGTCTACAATCTCGCCCAGCAATACAGCGTGGTCGTCAACACCACCACGCGCGCGGCGCGAAATACCGTGCGCGCCATCGAATCCCATGCCACGAAAACCTTCGGCGAAACCTTCCGCATCGTGGAGGGCATTGCCGACATGTACCGTCACGAGCTGGAGCACCAGCACCGCGGCACGGTCGCGCAGATAGACCAGCGTTATCTGCACAAGCTGATGGCGGAGAAGCTGGATCTGGCGCCGGCGGTCATGAGCTTTTTCATTGTCGACGAGAATTTTAACGGCGTCGCGGGCTCGCGCACCTACCCAGTCGATATGTCGCGCGTCTATATCACCGGCCTGTCTTTCGAGAAGTCCATAGACATCGGTAACGATCTGATCGTCGGCCAGCTTTACAAGGACGTGCGCCCCGGTGCGCCGCCGGACATCTGGATGCTGCCGGTGGGCGCGCGCGTCAGGGACGCCGCGGGCGTTTTACGCGGATACGTCTTCGCGATCATTTTGACCCATTACTTCACCGACTATTACACGACGCTCGATGTCGGCGCCCATGGGCGTATCGCCATGTGGACCGACGACGGCCGCCTGGTTGCCGCTACGCCCAATGAGACCACCAGCCCCGGCGCGTTTCGCGCGACCCCGGCCGCGGTCGCGGCCAGACCGGAGGATTTGACGGGCAATATCGCCTACACCACCGGCGCGGGCCTGGTGGACGAAGTCGTCGCCCAGGGCAACATGGGCAATATGCCGCTCAACGTCTCGGTGGTGTTGGACGGGCAGGATTTTCTGATGTCCTGGCGCAACACCCGCAACGCCGTCACCCTGGCCATCGTCAGCATCATTCTCGCCATGACGGTGTTCGCGTTCATCATCCTGCGCCAACTTCGGCGCACGGAAGAGAACGAGCGGGCCTTGCGCCAAGCCAAGGCCGCCGCCGAGGAAGCCAACGACGCCAAAAGCCGTTTCCTCGCGCACATGAGCCACGAATTCCGCACGCCCTTGAACGCCATCATGGGCTTCTCGGAGATCATCAAGAACAAGGTGCTGGGCGATATCATCGCGCCGGCCTACACGTCTTACGCCGATCACATCCACCGCTCCGGCGAGCACCTGCTCAACATCGTCAACGACATCCTCGATATGGCCAAGATCGAGTCCGGCGTGCAGCCCATACATCAGGAAGCCATCGACATCCCGGGCGTCATCACGGCGGCGGTGTCCTTTGTCGAAGGCCTCGCCAGTCAGAAAAACATCAAGATCCGCGTCGCGGTGCCGGGCGGCTTGCCCGCCGTCTCGGGCGATCAGCGCTTCAGCCGCCAGGTCGTGATCAACCTTCTCTCCAACGCCATCAAGTTCTCGCCCCCCGACAGCGAGATTGTCGTCGCCACGCATTACATCGAAGGCAGGCACTTGGATGTGTCCGTCAGCGATCATGGTCCCGGCATCGAACCGGCGTTGTTGCGGCGTCTCGGCGAGCCGTTCCTGCAGGGCAACCCGTCCGTTTCCCATTCGGGACAAGGCACGGGGCTGGGCCTGTCGATCTGCAAACGTTATATGGACCTCTTGGGCGGCGAATTGCTGATGGACAGCACGGTCGGCAGCGGCACCACGGCCATTATCCGTTTTCCCAACCGGCTGATGATTTTCGCCACGCCCGTGCAGGCGCCGTCCCGCTCGGTTGCTTAACCCAGCGGCCGGTTCTTCTCTTTATTTATATTTATTCGGGCTGGGGGTTCACCGGCGGCGGCGCCGCAGCCGAAAGCCTAATTAGGGCTTCGTAAAAATCATCAGGTGCTGCCACGGCAGGGTTTTGCTGTCGGTGCTGACCCAGGTGAGGCCGACGGCCGCCATTTCTTTCTTGGCTTGCGCTTCGGTCATTTTGTGGACCTCCTTGATAGGCACGGTGTCGTCCTCGCCGCGATATTCCACCAAGGCGATCCGCCCGCCCGGCTTGAGCGCGCGCGCCATGGCCTGTCCCATTTCGCGGGGATAGGAAAACTCGTGATAGACGTCCACCAGCAGCATGAGATCGATGGAGTTGGGTGGAAGCTTGGGATCGGCGACGCCGCCCTGGACGGTGATGATATTTGCGCCTTCGCCCTTCGCTTTACGCGCGGCGATGATATCGAGCATCTCCTTTTGTATGTCATTGGCGTAGACCTTGCCTTGGGGGACGAGCGGGCTGATGCGGAAACTGAAGTAGCCCGTGCCCGCGCCGATGTCGGCCACCACGTCGGTCGGCTTCAGATTCAACAGCGGCACCAGTTTATCCGTGCCTTCCTCCTCCACGCGCGTGCTGCGTTCCAGCCAACCGGCGCCCTGATAGCCCATGACCGCGGCGATCTCGCGGCCCATGTAGCTTTTGCCGATGCCGTCGAGCGACATGGGCGTGTTGGTGTATCCGTCTTGCGACAGCGCGCCGGTTGCGCCCGCGAGACTTACGACAAACGCCGTCACGGCGGCTTTCAGAAATAGGCGCATGGAACTCCCCTTTTGGCTTGAGCCCTGAGCATAAGCCAGGCGGTAGGGATAGAACAGCGGCGCCCGGCTTGATAAACTGGGGTTACACGAGAACCCGAGGCCCTGATGCATAATGATTCATTGACGCCCTGGCAGAAACCGCATCGTTTCCTGGCCGACGGGCACGGCAAAAACGCCCGCCGCACCATGGCGGTGCTGATCCTTACCGCCGCGATGATGGTCGCCGAGATTGTGGCGGGCACCGTTTTCGGGTCCATGGCGCTGCTGGCCGACGGCTGGCACATGGGCAGCCATGCGGCGGCGCTGGGCATCGCGGTCTTTGCCTATGCCTATGCGCGGCGTCACGCCGACAACGACATCTATACCTTCGGCACCGGCAAGGTCGGCGACCTCGCCGCTTTCGCCAGCGCGCTGTTGCTGCTGATGATTGCCGGGCTGATGGCCTATGAGTCGGCGCAGCGCCTGATCGCGCCCGTCACCATCGCCTATAACGAGGCTATCCTGGTCGCGGTGGTCGGCCTCGCCGTCAATCTTGTCAGCGCCTGGATGCTGAAGGACGATCACAATCACGGGCATGAACACGATCACCACGACGATCACGCCCACGAGCATCATCACCACGATCACAATCTTCGCGCGGCCTATGTTCATGTGATCACGGACGCCCTCACCTCGGTGCTGGCGATTGTGGCGTTGCTGGCGGGGTTATTGTGGAACTTGGTATGGATGGACGCGCTCATGGGCATTGTCGGCGCCGGCATCATCGTGCGGTGGGCCTGGGGCTTGTTGCGTTCCACGGGGCGGGTTCTGCTGGACGCCGCGCCCGCGGGCGACACGACTGCGGCCGTCCGCGGAGCCGTTGAAGCGGAAGCGGACAACCGCATCGCCGATCTGCATGTATGGCGCGTCGGGCCGGGACATTTGGCGGCGGTATTGACCATCGTCACGCATCATGCGCGCACACCGGCCCATTATAAAAAGCTGCTGGCCGGTATTCCCTGCCTCAGCCACGTGACGGTGGAAGTGGAGGTGTGCTGCGACCAGAAGCCGCATGCCGCCTAAGGGGCTTTGTCCGGCGGCGGCAGGTCGCTGGGATCGTGGTCGATGACCGGGCCCTGGCCCGGCCGCTGCTGATACGCACCGCCGCGCCGCACGACCCACACACCCGCCATCTGCTTGCGGCCGAAGAAATAGAACAGCAGCGCCAGGACCGGCGTGATGATCAACGCGACGACAAGCGATGCGAGGAAAAGGTAGATCAGGCCCGCAAGAACCATCACCGCGACAAACAAGCGTAAAATCGCGCCCAGCATTTAGAGCGCCTTCTCGAACATGCGGTAGGTCTTGTAGACGCGCCCTCCGATATCCTCGATCGAATGGCACGTCTGCGTGTTGGTCTCCAGAACCCAGCTCATTTCAGCGACCGGCATGCGGAGCTTCAGTTGCGCGTCGCGCACCGCGCCGACCGTCAACAGCGCCAAGACCGAGCCCATGGGCTTGTTTTTGTACTCGGGCCTCACGCCCATGTAGATCACACGCGTTCCGGACACGTAGGAGCGGCGCGTCAGCACGCGCCACAGCAGTTTCACCCAGCCGAAGGGGAACAGCCTGCCTTTGAGATCGCGGATCATCTCGTTGAAATCGGGCAGCGCCAGGCAAAACGCCACCGGCTTGCCGTCCATGGTTGCGATGGACACCAGTTCGGGCACCAGGATCAGCTTCACTTCATCGGCGAGAAACTTGGTTTCGGCGTCGGTCGATGGGATCGAACCCCAGTTCTCGGCCCAGGCCAAGCGAATAATGTCCATCATCGCCGCGAACTCTTCGTCGTAGCGCGACATATCGATGGAGCGCACGGCCAGACCGGGATTGCGGTCCAGCGCGCGCTTCAGCCACTTGAGCTGTTTGAAAGGCAGGGCCGTATCCATGGGCGTCAGATAGGCACGCATATCCACGACCTTGGCAAAGCCGGCGGCTTCGACCAGGGTTTGATAGTAAGGTTGCGCGTGGCCCATGGCCGCGCGCGGCGGACAGTTGAAGCCGTCGATCAGCAGTCCCGACTCATCATTGACGTTCATGCTGAATGGGCCGAGGCAGCGTGTCATGCCCTTGGCGCGCAACCAATCGGACGCGGCCTTGAACAGCGCATCGGCGACGTGCTGGTCGTCGACGGACTCGAAGAAGCCAAAGAACCCGGTATTGTCTTTGTGAATCTTCAGATGGTTTTGATCGACCTGCGCCGAGATGCGCCCCACGGGTTTGTTGTCGCGGTACGCGATGAACAACGCCGCTTCGCCGTGCTGGAACCAGGGATGTTTCTTCGGATCGAGGCGCGGCGCTTCGATCAACGGCAGGGGCGCGACCCAATGGGGATCGTGGCCTTGCGTGACGTGCGGCACCCGCATGAAGTCAGCGGCGGAGACGCCCTGCCCGACTTGCCGAACGGTGATGGAAGACGCGGCGACGGTGGCGTCCATGCGCAATCAGCTCGCGGTGGCCGGATCGGTCGAAGCTTGTGCGGCTTCACGTTTGCGCGACACAGGATTGGTGTTGTAGGGCCAGTTGGGCGTCAGCTTGGCGACGTACGGATAGCGCTTCGCCACCTCTTCGTCGTAGCCGAGATTGAACACCGTGGCCGACCGCGGACGCGCGGCGGCGCCGTCGTAGAACGTGCCGATGACCTTGTCCCACCATAGATTGGTGATGCCGTAGTTGCCGTTCTCGTTGTGGAAGTGGTGCGACATGTGGAATTTTTTCATCTCACGCACCCACTCCGACTTCGGCGCATATCCGAGGTGCTGGATGCAGTGAAAGAATTCGTAGACGCAGGTCTGCACGACGCCCGTCGCCAGCGCGGCCAGCGCGCCGGTCCAGCCCGCCAGCAGATAGCCCACCGGCATGCTCGCCAGCGCGACCGTCGGCAGCGTCGTATACAGCGCGCCGAACAGGACTTTCAGATTGTTGGGATCGCTGTGGTGATCGTAATGGATGCGCTTCCACGTGCCCGCCGTCAGCGGCGATTTCCACATCCACTTGCTATGGAGGATGTAGCGGTGCAGCACATACCAGACCACCGGATAGACAAAGAAGGTCGCCAGCATCGACGCCAGCACCGGTAACAATGTTGCAGCGCCCGTGAGCACGCCCCACAACGCGAACGCCCCCGAGGCCAGAGCCACCACGATATACGCGGCGATGGCGTAATACTGGAAATAGGCCGCCGTCAGATCCCGCAGATCCATGCGGTCCAGGTGGTATTCCTTATCGCTCCAGAAGCCGATTTTTAAAGCCACGAAACCCACCTAGAGCATTTTCAGGTGAAGTGGGTACCGGTTCACCGTCTGAAAATGCGACCAATAAAACCCATGGGAGGTATATAAGCCCGCTTACGTGCGGGCGCCAGTGTGTTCGAAGTTGAACACGATCCATAGGCCAAAGGTCGCGAACAGCGCAATCGGCAGCCAGGCCGCCACCAGCGGCGGCAGCGAGCCGAATTGCCCCATGGCCAGAATAATGTTGTCGATCACCACGAAGGCGAAACCAATCGTCACGCCCCAGACCACATACACCACCGAGCTGCCCCGGCGGTGATGGGCGAAGGCGGCGATGGCCGCCAGCAGCGGCATCAGCGCGAGCACAATCGGCCCCGCGATCTTCTGCTGCAGCCACGTATCATAGAAATAGGCCGGCCTTGAGCCGATGGCGACATTGCCGATGTATTCCTGCAGCGCGTTCAAGGACAGCTCGTTGGGGTGGTTGGCGAAGCGCACAAAGTGCTCGGGCTTCAAATGCGTATCCCAGGCCTCCGGCACGGGCTCGTTTTCACCGGCCACCTTGCCGCCGAGACGCTTGATATCGAACGTCGTCCAGCGCTCATTCTCCCACAGCGCCAAGCGAATAGAGAGGATGTCGTTGATATTGCCGTCCGTGTCCTGCTTGAAAAGGCGCACGTCGTTCAGCACCGTGCCGTCGCGCATGACGTGGCCGACGCGGATAATCGTGTTGCCCTCCATGATCCAGCTGTTCTCGCTGGACTCCACCTGACCGTCGGCCTTGAAGCCCGCGTCGCGCCAGTCTTCAAGCTGGCCGCTGGCGCGCACCACCACGGTTTCGGAAAAAACAAACAACAGCACCGAGAGCGCGAAACCGACGCTGACCAAACCGCCGACGAGGCTGAGCACCGAGCGGCCCGCCGCGCGCATGGCCAAAATTTCGCTGGTGGTCGCCATGCCGACCATGGCGGTCAGCGCCCCCAGCAGCGCCGCCAGCGGCGCGACGGTTTCCACCAGGGACGGCAGCCGCAGCATCACATAGCGCGCCAACGACGGCAGAGGATCGCCGCCGCCCGCCAGCACTTCATTGGCGGTCGCCAGCAGGTCGAGGGTTTGCAGAAAGATCACCAGGCCCGCCAGCAGCATGGCGAAGCGTCCGAGAAAAGCCTTCATCAGATAGCGTGAGAGGATCATGACGCGCGGACCGGCTTATCGTGGAGCGCTTTTTTCGGACGGAAGATACCGACGATGCGATCAAGGAAAGCCACCCAGCGGGCTTCCATCACCAGAACCGGCGGCGTGCCGGCTTTGCGCTCGGTCACATAGAAGAGATACAGCGTACCGACGGTGAACACGCCGAACGCCGTCCAAAGCATCGGGCCGGCGGGCGCGCCGGTTGAGGCCGCGTAAGCGCCCGTGAATTCCAGCACCTTATGATAGCTGACGAGAATCAGGAGACCGAGGATCAGGCCGAAGGAGCGGCTCGCGCGGCTGGTCATGATGCCCAGCGGCGCCGCCAAAACGGGCAGCAACAGCATCGACAGCGAGAACACCAGACGGCCGTGGAATTCCGAAGCCACCGCCGCCGGCGCGACAACTTCTTCCGGCGGCGCTTGGGGTGGCGGGTTCACTTCCGCCGTTGTGCCTTGGCGGCCCTCGATGATGTTGAGGCGGTAGCCGCGCAGCAGCTCCAACAACGTCAGTTCGCGCTCGTCGCCGCCGCGCCCGCGAAAGCGTACAAGGTCGGCCAGGTTGAGCGGCCAATCGTAGCGGTCGAACTCCAGCGTCGCGGCGGCTTTAGTTTCCGGATTCCATTCGGAGCGGTTGCCTTCGTAAAGCCGCAACGACACCGTGCCGTCCATTTTGCCGGTCAAAAGTTCGCCGCGCTTGGCCGTGAAGGTAACGATATGTCCGCTGTCTTCCTGCTTGTGCGCAAAAACGCCGTACAGCTCGCGCCCGCCGCCGCGCGACTGTTCCACGCGCAGGGTGTAGCCATTCGGCAACGTCATGAACACGCCTTCGCCGATCCCCTGTTCGATCACGCCGGAGGTGATATTGAACATCACCGCGCGGAACAGATAACGGGTGTAGGGCTGGGCGTAGCCGACCAGGAACAGGTTCACAACCATCATCACCAGCGCCAGCACCAGGGCGGAACGGATGAACCGCGTCATACCGATGCCGCAGGAGTGAATGGCATCCAGTTCCGACTGCGATGACAGTTTGCGGAAGGCCAGCAATACGCCCAGGAACAGGGCGATGGGCAGCGCCAGGCCGATGTAATAGGGAATGAGGTAGAACAGCATCTGGAAGACCACGAGCGTCGAGACGCCGTTGCCGACCGCGATGTCCAAAAGCCGCATCAGCCGCTCCATCAAAAGAATCACGGCGGCAATGAACAGGATGACCGCGATGATCGGCAGGATCTGACGCAACAGGTAGCGATCTATGGCTTTAATCATGCGGCTTTAATCATGCGGCTTTAATCATATACCCACGGCCGGGCCCAACCCGCGTCTTGGCCCGGTTCTGGGCAAACCGGAAGGCAGGCTAGCACAAGCGGCGTCCCAACGACTCAGATGGCTTTTTCATATCACAACAAGGCGTTAAGGAT
>JAIEMI010000256.1 GCA_019752235.1 Rhodospirillaceae bacterium | reverse complement strand
CATGAAGCGTTTCGTCGCGCCGCAGGATGTCGCCAACGGCTGCCTGCTGCTGGCCTCGCCCCTGGCCACCCACATCACCGGCGCGAAACTGGAAGTCCACGGCGGCGGCGAGCCGCCGGTTTTTCTCACAGCCATTCAACCATAATCAGACACGGTTTTCGGGAGAGCTACGCCCATGAAATTTTCCATCATCTACGAAGCACAGATGGTCGATACGTCGCCCGCGAGCGAGCAGGCGTGTTTCCATGAAATGGTTGAACAGAGCCTGTTCGCCGAACAGATGGACTTCGATTGCATCTGGGCGGTGGAACACACCGCGTTGACCCAATACGCGCACATGTCGGCGCCGGAAACCTTCCTGGCCTTCATCGCCGGCAAGACCAGCCGCATTCATGTGGGTCACGGCGTGGTGTGTCTGCCGATGTCCATGAACCACCCGATCAAAGTGGCCGAGCGCATCGCGACATTGGACATTCTGTCCAAGGGCCGCCTGCACTTCGGCGTGGGCAAAGGCGGCACGCAGCAGGAAGCGGGCGCGTTCGGCAACAAGCTGGAAGACCTGACGAAACAAGTCGATGAATCCATGTACATGATTCCCAACATCTGGAAGGAAGAGGTGTTCTCGTACAAAAGCGATTTGATCGACATTCCGCCGCGCCCGATCTGGCCGAAACCCTATCAAAAACCGCATCCGCACATGTATCAGGCGTGCACGCGCGAAGAGACGCTGGTGACCGCCGGTGAGCGCGGCCTGGGCGCCCTGGTGCTGGGCTTCAGCGGCCCCGATGAAATGGCCAAGAAGAACGCGGTCTACCGCAAGGCCTATAAAGAGCGCGATCCGAAGAAACAGGTGGGCTACCGCCCGACGGAGCACTTCGCGGCCCTGTGCCCGGCTATCGTGCTGGACGATCAGGACCAGGCGCGGCGCATCGGCCTGCGCGGCCAACGCTTCTTCGCGGAGTCCATCAATTACTGGTACGGCGGCGGCCCGAAACCCTCGGTCGACGATTTAAGCGCCGAGCAGTTGGCCAACGTGCTGACGGCGACCAAAGAGGCGATTGTCGCCAAACTGGGCGACGAGAAGATCCCGGTCGGCGATCAGCACACCGGCATGTACAACACCAACAACGCTTACGGCAACGTCGACGACGCGGTGAAGTACGTGGAACGCCTGGAAGCCGCGGGCGCCGACGAAATCCTGTTCCTGATGCAGATGGGCACCGTGCCGCACGCCGCGATCATGGAAACCATCCACAACGTCGGGAAATACCTCATCCCGTACTTCCGCGTGAAGAACGCGAAGAAGAAGTGACGATCGCAAGATCGTCATCCCCGGCGAGCGGAGCGAGACCGGGGATCCATCGCGCCACACACACCGAATAGAGTCGTTTGAGGAATGGATCCCCGCTTTCGCGGGGATGACAACCGAGCGGGGAAGAGACCATGGGTCAACTTTCAGGCAAAGTCGCCATCGTCACCGGCGCGGCGTCGGGGATTGGGCGGGCTTCGGCGCGGCGGTTTGCGCAGGAAGGCGCCAAAGTCTGCGCGGCGGACATGAACGCCGAGGGCGTGGAGAAAGTCGCCAAATAGATTCGCGACGCGGGCGGCGAGGCCTTCGCCTGCAAAGTGGATGTCACCCAGGAAGCCGACAACACGCGCATGGTCGATGAGACCGTCAAAAAATACGGCGGCCTGGATATAGCGTTTCTGAATGCCGGCTATTACGGCGACGTGGCGGACATTCTGTCCTGCAGCGTCGCCAACTTCGACAAGATCATCGGCATTAATTTGCGCGGCGCGTTTTTGGGCCTCAAAGCCGCCAGCGCGAAGGTGCGCAGCGGGGGCTCGATCATCATCACGTCTTCGGCGGCAGGGTTGATGGGCTTCACGGAAGCGCCCGCCTACTCCGCCTCGAAACACGGCGTGGTGGGTTTGGTGAAATCGGCCTCGGCCACGCTGACCAAACAAGGCGTGCGTATCAACGCGATCTGTCCGGGGAATGTGAGCACCAACATGGTGATCCCCGGCGGCGTGCCGGATTTGACGACACCGCCCGACCAGTTCGCGCCGATCCCGCACCGCGCGGGCAGCAACCCGGAACACATCGCCGAAGTGGCGCTGTTCCTGGCCGGTAACCGTTCGGTCTTCATGACCGGCGGGGCTTACCCCGTGGACGGCGGTTTCGTCAGCAGCTTTGGACTGCCGCCGTCATGACGCGCCTGGGGCTCTTTGCAGCGGCGGTGTTGATGGCAACGTCCGCGCTGGCGGACCCCGAGAGCAATTATCAAGAGGCGCTGCAGTGCTCCCAGCAGATGCAGAGCGGTGCGAAACTGGCGCCCGACGCGCACCGGGCCTGCGTCATCGCCATCTCCACCACCTATATCGACGCGGAAGAAAACACGCTGGCCTGGGAAAAATGCCTGCTGGCGGACGATGTGTCGCGGCATAGCTTGGGGACGCCGGCGGATTACAAAGCCGGCAACGCCGCGAAGATCCACACACCCGACAGTAAGTCGGTCATCGCCGCCATCAAAAATCGGCGCTGGGTGGCCGACGGCAATCAAGCCTGGATCGAATACGACGGCTATCTGAAGGCAGACCCGAGCAAAATCGGGTTTTATGTCGCCGAGCGCTTCACCATCGAGAACGGTTTGATCAAGGAAATCATGATCGGCGGCGTATTGCGAAAGTAACCGCTGTTTACGGCGCGCGCCTTCACCAGTACCTTCGTGTTATCAGCCGTTTCTGGGGAGGAGCACTGATGCGCGCTTTTTATCTTGCGGTTTTGATCGCGAGTTTTGCCGGAAACGCGATAGCCGGAGACTGGCCGTGGATCGGCGGCAACATTTCCAACACACGCCATGCGGCCGGTGAAAAACGGATCGGGCCGGACAACGCCGCCAAGCTCGCGCCGGTGTGGTCCACCGCCGTGCGCGGGGTGCAGCAGGAAACGCCGGTGGCGGACAAGACCACGCTGTACGTGGCCAACGGCCAGGGCGGGTTGTTCTGGATCGCGCGGGCCGACGGCAAGATCATCCGCGAAGTGAACGTAGCCGAGGCCATGGGCGTGCCGGGTGTGTCGGCGCGCGGGTTGGGCCTGAGCGATACCGCCGTGATCTTCGGCACGCGCAGCGCGCCTTATGTGGCGGCCTTCGACAAAAACACCGGCGCGCTGTTGTGGAAAACGAAAGTCGACGAGCACCCGCTGGCGAGCGTGACGCAGCCGCCGCTGGTCTACAAAGGCCGCGTCTATGTGGGCACGTCGGGCCTGGGCGAGGAAGTGCAGGCGTCTTACGGCACTTATAAGGAGTGCTGCAGGTTTCGCGGCGCGGTGCTGGCGCTGGACGCCAAGACCGGCGCGCTGGTGTGGAAGACGCACACGATCCCCGACGGTTTCGGCGGCGGGTCCATCTGGTCGCGCATGCCCAGCATGGATACCAAGCGCAACACGCTCTACATCACCACGGGCAATCTCTACCGCACACCGCAGCCGGTGCAGGACTGCGTCGATGCGGCGAAAGCGGCGAAGGATGAGAAAGCGCTGCTCGCGTGCTGGCCCGCCAACACCTGGAACGATTCCATCATCGCGCTGAACCCGGATACGGGCGCGATCAAATGGGGCTTCCGCGCCGATCACATGGATATTTTTACCGGCGCGTGTTTACGCCCGGATCTCGGGGCTTTCTGCGGCGGCGGCGACGACGTGGACTTCGGCAACGGCGCGCTGATCTGGAAAGACCTTGTCGGCGCGGGCCAGAAGACCGGCACCTTCTGGGCGCTGAACCCCGATACCGGGAAAGTCGCGTGGACCACCAACATCGGACCCGCGGGGCCCACGGGCGGAATCCTCAAAGGCTCGGCCACGGACGGCACACGCATCTACGCCGCGTCCGGCAACGCCAAGCAGGTGTTCCACTTTCCGAAGAGCCACACGCTGCCCAACGGACAGACCATTCAGTACGGCTCCTTCGCGGCCATGGATGCGGCGACGGGAAAAATTGTGTGGCAGGTGGCGGACCCGGCGGGCGCGGAATTTCCGGGCAACGACAAGGAATGCAAGATCGACAGCCCGCGCGAGGATTGCGGCGGCGCGTTCCCCAAAGGCCCGGTGACCGTGGCGAACGGCGTTGTGTATGCGTGTTCGACGGCGCCGGACGGGCCGATGTATGCGTTTCATGCGGCGACAGGCGCGCTGCTGTGGACCTTCAAGAGCGGCGCGCCGTGTGACTCAGGTGCGGCGGTGATCGACGGCGTGGTCTATTGGGTGGGCGGACGCACGCTGCATGCGTTCGGCGTTCCGAAGTAGTATGGACCTGAGCATTTTGCGCCATGGATCCCGGCTCGCGCTTCGCTTGACCGGGATGACATTCTGTATTGTATGCGCCAACGCGCAGGCGGCGGACATCTGGTCGGGCGTGTTCACGCAGGAACAAGCGGCGCGCGGCAAGGCTGTGTACCTCGCGCACTGCGCGTCGGCGTGTCATGTCGAGAATTTGGCGGGCAACGGACCCGCGCCGGGGCTCGCGGGGCCGGACTTCCTGCTGCGCTGGGAGGATTTCAGCGTGGCGGAGCTGATGGAGAAAATCCGCGCCACCATGCCCAAGGCCGCGCCCGCGTCGCTGAGCGCCGAGGACTACCTGACGGTGACGGCGTATATCCTGGCGGAGAACGGCGCGGCGGCGGGACAGACAAAGATGGCTACGGGGCTGGATAAAATTATGATTACGGGGAAGAGATAACGACCCCTCACCCTCCCGCCTACGGCGGGCCCCTCCCTCTCCCCTTGCCGGGGAGAGGGAAAGAAAACGTCACTTCTTCGGCGCCTCGCCGAACACCTTCGGGCCTTCGTTGCCGAAGGACAGCACGGTGGGCCTGCCGTCGTCGTCGAACTTTTGCATCAGGAACGACGTGCGGCGGGACTTGGTGGCTTTGATCAGCCAGCGTCCGTTCTTTTTCACATACTCGTCGTTGTATTCGCAGGCCATCTGGATACAGGTGCGCGCCGAGATGTTGACGTTCTGGAAGTAGAGGCTCCATTTGCCTTTGGCGCCGGCCGGGCCGGTGAGCTCGATCTCCGGATTGGACGTATGGTGGATGTCGACGATGTTGGGCGTGCAGGCCATGGTTTCGTAGACCTTCGAGAACGCGTCGCGGTTGTCGAAGACGGGAAAACCTTCATAGTCGACGGTCACGCCGTCGGGATCGAAGCAATCGCGCACCACGTCGGCGTGCTTCAGGTCGCAGGCGCGGACATAGCGCGCCTTCAGGTCTTTAATGGCGCCGATATCTTCAAGCTGTTGGACGCGCGCTTCCAGCGTTGCACTCATGATAAATCCTCCTTTAAATCACGATGGCGGGATGCGGGATGCGCGGCTCACCCAGCATGTTGCGGTAGGACGGCGGCTGCTTGCCGTCGTCCTTGATGCCGTACTTCACGCCGGCTTCCGCGCCGATCCACGTCTGGCCCGAGATTTTCATGATGTCGGGATCCTTATACATGGCGTCAATGATGTGGCCGGAGAACTCCGGCGACTCGCCGATCTCCATGAAGTGGGCGTATTGGTCCGGGCGCTCTTTCGCGGCGCGGGCGGTGCGTTCGGTCTTGAGCGGGCCGAGCCAGATGGAGACGGCGGCGATGTTGTGATCCTTGAAGTCCACCGCCATGTCGGCGGCGAATTTATCGACGCCGGCTTTCTGCGCGCCGTAAGCCGCGCCGTGCATGTAGCAGACGCCGCCGAAAGACGATGTGAAGACCACGAGGCCCTTCTTGGCGCGCACCATGATGGGCGCGGCGTAGTAGCAGGCGATGTACTGGCTGCGCAAACCGACGTCGAGGATCTTCACGAGGTCGATGGACTTTTCCCAGAAGCCGCCCGGCTTGATGAGATCGTCATGAATGAAGGCGACGTTGTTGACGAGGATGTCGAGACGGCCCTGCTCCTTGTCGACTTGCTCGAACAGTGTCTTGATCTGGGCGTCGTCGGCGTGATCGACGGCGACGGCGATGCCCTTGCCACCGGCGGCGGTGACGGCCGCGGCGGTTTCATGGATGGTGCCGGGCAGCGCCGACTGGCCGGGCTTGGCCGCTTCGTTCGCTTTGGTGGTGCGGCCCGTGACGTAGACGGTGTAGCCCTTCTGGCCGAGGCCGATGGCGATGCCGCGGCCCGCGCCACGGCTGGCGCCGGTGACGACGGCGACGAGATTCTGGCTCATTATAATTTCTCCCTGAAACAAACTTTCTCACGTTCACCCTCACCCTCCCACCTTTGGTGGGCCCCTCCCTCTCCCGCTTGCGGGAGAGGGAAAAGAGCGTGAGGGTCTTGCTTGGCTAGCTGAAGCGGGCTTGGCCGCCGTCGAGCGGGACGGTGGCGCCGCTGAAATAGCTGAACTCGGGGCGCACGATCATGGCGACGACGCGGCCGATATCGAGTTCGCAGTCGCCGATGCGTTGCGCGGGAATGGTCTTCACGAATTCCGCCGCTTCCGCCGGGTTGTTCTTGGTCCAGGCGTCCAGCGCGGGCGAGTTGGCGTGGGGCGCGACGGTGTTGACGCGGATATTGTCCGGACCCCATTCACAGGCGGCGGCGCGCGTGAGCACACGCACGCCCGCTTTCGCCGCGCCGTAGGGACCGTAGGTCGTCATGTCCCAGCGCACTTCGGCGGCGGTGGCGAGATTGACGATGTTGCCGCCGCCGCGCTTCTTCAAGTGCGGGTAGGCCGCCTTCATGAAACGGAAGGTGGCGATGGGCCCGGAGAAAAAGCCGCGTTGGAAATCCTCGTCGCTGGCGTCGAGGAGTTTGCCGAAGTAACCCTCGTAGGCGTTGTTGACGAGGATATCGAGGCCGCCAAGAGTCTTCACCGTGTCTTCGACCGTGCGTTCGATGTCTGCGAGATCGCGCACGTTGCAGAGGATGGGCACGGCCTTGCCGCCAAAGGCTTTGATCTCGGCGCAGACCGCATCGAGCTTGGACTGGGTCTTGCCGGTGATGGCGACAGCCGCGCCTTCCTTGGCCAGCGCAATCGCGATGCCACGGCCCACACCTTGCCCCGCGCCGGTGACCAGCGCCACCTGTTTGTCGAGTGCTCCCATTTTATCCTCCCTCTTAAAATTATGTGCTTATGCGTTTGAATAGACTGAGTCGTTGATACGACGGATCGTCGTGATCGGTGCGCCCGGCTTGGGCACCCGCAGCAAAGGTGCGGTAGGCCTCCTCATCGACCGCGCGCCGCTCGCTGGAATCGCAGGCTAGGCCGCGCTTACTGAATTTCCACACGCCATTGCGCTTTTCGTAGTGATCAAGATAGCGGCCGCCGATAATGATTTCCTGCGCGTCGGGCATCGGTGTCCGGTGATAGGCGATGGTGTAGATTTCGCCTTGGGCTTTATCGCCGTCGACGATGAACAGCATGTTGGTGACGTGATGGATTGTGGCTGCGAACTGGCTCATGGCTTTGGGCAGCCAGGCGACAAATTCGTCGGGCGTGCCGGTGAACATGTGGCCGTGCTCGTCGATGGCGTCGTCATGGTAGAGCGTGCGCACCAGCGCGAAGTCGCGCCGGTCGCAGGCGCGGCAATAGGTCAGCACCAGATCGGCCAATTGGCTTTTGTCGATCACCTTTTGGAGGTCGGACATCGGATGATGTTGCCTTATGTTGATCTGCGTAAAAATTTCAAACTACAATAGCGCAAAACAGCAGGATGAAATCTATGCCTTACGTCTTCAAATCGCCGCGAGACTTGCTTACGGCCGTGGGCCAGAAGTTCGGCCCCACGGACTGGCTGACCGTGGACCAGGCCCGCATCGACAAGTTCGCCGAAGCCACCGGCGATTTTCAGTGGATTCATGTGGATACGGAACGGGCCAAGACCGGCCCTTACGGCGCGACCATCGCGCACGGGTTTTTGACCGTGTCGCTGGCGGCGCTGTTCCTGCCGCAGCTGGTCGACGTGCAGGGCATCAGCATGGGCTTGAACTACGGCGCCAATAAACTGCGATTCCCGGCGGTGGTGAAATGCGGATCGCGCATTCGCGGGGTGGGCGAAGTGATCGCCGCTGAAGACCTTGGCCCGGGCGGCATTCAGGCGACCTACCGCATCACCATCGAGATCGAGGGCGGCGACAAACCGGCCTGCGTGATCGACAAGCTTGCGCGCTACTACGCGGCCTAACATCGGTCGCCGTTCCTTATTGCAGCGCAGCAAAACAGGCCGGTTCCTGCGCATTTTGCGACCTTGTAGCAAAACCATGGCCGTTTTTGTGAAAATTCGCAAAAAACACCCGCCATAAACAACGAATAGTGACGATGCCGGGGAAGTCGCAGCCGGGTATTGCGTTGCCAGAGGCCGCGGTTTTCGATAATTTTGGAGCTTGAATCGCGCTCTCTTGGCAGCAGGTGTCTTATGGCGAAAACGGCAGAATATGGATTGGGCGAATACACCTTCCCGCGGGGCTGGTTCATGGTGGCGGACGCCGATGAATTGGTGGACGGCAAGCCGCTGCCCGTGCGCTTCTTCGGCGAAGACGCGGTGATCTACCGCGGCAAGAGCGGCAAGGTTCACATGGTGGAAGCCTACTGCGCGCACATGGGCGCGCACCTGGGCAAGAACACCACCTCGTACGTCGTGCGCGACGGCACTTGGATTCAGGGAGAGTCGATCCGCTGCCCCTATCATGCCTGGCGCTTCGGCCCCGACGGCAAGTGCGACGACATTCCCTATTCCACCGGCCCGATTCCGAAATCCGCCTGCATCAAGACCTACACCGTCAAGGAAAGCATGGGCGGGGTGTTCATGTGGCACGACCCGGAAGGCGGCGCGCCCGACTACGACGTGCCGTACCGCAGCGAATGGGACGATCCGGCCTATGTGCATTGGAAGCTCGACCACCTGGGCGAGCTGGCGCTGCACCCGCAAGAAATCCTCGATAACATGGCGGACCTCGCGCACATGATGCCGACCCACGGCAGCACGGACTGCGCCTACTTCGAAAACGAGTTCAAGGATCACGTGGTGATTCAGCGCTTCGGCGCGGGCCATAGAACCTTAGTGACGGAAACCGGCCTTTTGGAGACCGACACCTGGTACACCGGCCCCGGCGTGCTGATGTCGGTCATGAAAGGCCAGTATCCGTCGCTGATGATCATCACCCACACGCCCATCGACGACGGCGTGGTGAAGGTGTGGCACGGCCTGCTCGTGAAATCGCAGAACAAGGTGGCGACACCCGAGGACTTGCCGGTGGCGCGCGCTTATCAGGAAGCCAGCCGCCTGGCGTTTGCCCAGGACTTCGAGATCTGGGGCAACAAGCGCGCGTGCCTGAACCCGCTGCAGATTCCGGCGGACGGCCCGTTCCACAAGGTCCGCACCTGGTACCGCCAGTTCTATAATCCGCGCGGAAAAGTGAAGGAGTTCACCAGCAAGGTGAACGGCATTCACACGTCGCGCGTGCCCGCTTCGTCCAAAGTGGCGGCCGAGTAAGTTTTTCAGATACCACCCGCGGCAGGCGTTCGGGCCGCCGCGGGTTTTTCTTCGCCAAACAATCAAATAACACTGGGGGAGCACGACGGTGAGCGAGAAACTATTTCCGGAAGGCGCGGTACTTGTGGTCGGCGGCAGCGGCGGCATCGCGCGCTTTGTCTGCCGTGAATTCGCCAAGGCCGGCACCAACGTCGCGCTGACCTATCATTCCAAGGCCGATGTCGCCGCGCAGGTGGTGAAAGACCTGGAAGCCCTGGGCGTCAAAGCCAAGGCCTACAAACTGGATGTGCGCAACGAGAGCGATGTCAACGCCACGATTGAGGCGGTGGGCAAGGATTTCGGGCGCATTCACACCATCGTGTATGGCGCGGGGCCCTTGGTCCATCAGCTCTACATTTCCGAACTGAAGTTCGAGAACTGGCACAACGCCATCGACCAGGAGACCAACGGTTTCTTCCGCGTGATGCAGGCCTCGCTGCTGAAGATGCGCGCCTGGGGCGGCGGTTCCTACGTCATGCTGGGTTCGGCGGGGCATCTGCGCTGGCCCGACAAGGACGCGCTGTCCGTGGCGCCTAAAGCCGCCGTGCAGTCGCTGATCCAGGGCATCGCGCGCGAGGAAGGCAAACACAAAATCCGCGCCAATAGCGTGCTGATCGGCGTGATCGAAGCCGGCATGTTCCTGGAACTGACCAAGCAGGGCGCGTTCCCGCAAGCCTGGATCGACGAGACGCACAAGATGCTGGCGCTGAAGCGCTGGGGCCAGCCGGAAGAGATCGGCCACGCCTGCGTGTTCCTGGCGTCGAACAAGGCGGCGTACATCACCGGGCAGGAAATCTCCGTCGCGGGAGGCTTCGCGGTTTAAATGACGGTTGATACCGACGCCCTGAGTAAAGAACTTTACGACGCCTTGCGCGCACGCAAGACGCTGGCGCCCTTCACCGCGCGCTTTCCCGACATCACCATCGACGACGCCTATAAGATTTCGCTGGGTTTCCTCGACCGGCGCTTGAAGGACGGCGAACGCGTGGTGGGCAAGAAGATTGGCGTCACCAGCAAGCCGGTTCAGGACATGCTGAACGTGCGCGAACCCGACTTCGGCTTCCTGACCAACGTGATGGAAGTGGCCGACGGCGCGACGGTGAAAATATCCGACGGGCTGATTCAGCCGCGCGCGGAAGCCGAGATCGCCTTCATCCTCGCCAAGGAGATCAAAGGCCCGGGCGTGACCATGGACGATGTGCTGAACGCCACGGCGGCCATCGCGCCGTGTTTCGAGATCGTGGACAGCCGCATCGCCGACTGGAAAATCCGCATTCAGGACACCGTGGCCGACAACGCCTCCTGCGGGGTTTATGTGATCGGGAAAGATCGTGTCGATCCGCGCCGGCACGACCTAGCGGCGCTGACGGTGAAAGTCACCAAGAACGGCAAACCCCTCAGCGAAGGTGTCGGCGCGGCCGTGCAAGGCTCGCCGCTGGCGTCGGTGGCCTGGCTGGCCAATACGCTGGGCCGGTATGGCGTCGCGCTGTCCGCCGGTGACGTCGTGCTGTCGGGCTCGCTGGTGCCGCTGGAGCCCGCCAAACCGGGCGACGCATTCAGCATGATCCTCTCGGATGTGGGTAGCGCGACGATCAGGTTTACTTAAAGAGAGAAAACGACCCCTCACCCTCCCGGCGCTTCGCGCCGGGGCCCTCCCTCTCCCCTGAAGCGGGGGAGAGGGCATCAGTTCGGAGAACGCTCATGAGTGCCAAGATCAAAGCGGCGATCATCGGATCGGGCAACATCGGCACGGACCTGATGATGAAGCTGCTGAACCGTTCGGCCAATTTAGAGTTGGTGGCGATGGTGGGCATCGACCCGGACTCCGAGGGCCTGGCCAAGGCGCGCGCCAAGGGCGTGCCGACCACGGATAAGGGCATCGACGGCCTGGTGGCCATG
>JAIEMI010000126.1 GCA_019752235.1 Rhodospirillaceae bacterium | reverse complement strand
GGCCGGGATCCTGGGGCAGCGCCGGATACAACACGCGCGCCACCTCGGGGCGGCCTTGCAGCCAGCGCGCCACGGTCAAGGCGCTCTCCTGGTGGCGCTGCAATCTGACGGACAGTGTGCGCAGGCCGCGCGTCGCGAGATAGGCGTCGTCGGGCGACACCGCCATGCCGAGCGCGCCGCTGGCCTTCTGCACGCCGACGATCGCGTCCGCCGTGCCGGTGATGGCGCCGATCAGCACGTCGGAGTGACCGACGATGTACTTGGTGCCAGCTTCTATGGAGAGATCCGCGCCCAGAGCCAGCGGCTGGCAGAACAGCGGACTGGCCCAGGTATTGTCGACGGCGACCTTAGCGCCTTCTTTGTGCGCGGCCGCGGCGATGGCCGGGATGTCCTGCACTTCGAAGGTCAGCGAACCCGGGGATTCGCACAGCACCAAGGTTGTGTTGGGCTTCATGAGCGCGGCGATGCCCGCACCGATCAATGGATCGTAGAACGTCGTCTCGACGCCGAAGCTTTTCAGATACCCCGTGCAGAAATTGCGCGTCGGCTCGTAGACCGAATCCGTCACCAGAATGTGGTCGCCGGCTTTGACACAGCCGAGGATGGCAATGGTGCACGCGCTCAAGCCCGACGGCGTCAGCACCGTATCGAAACCGCCAGCGAGTTCGGTGATCGCTTCTTGCAAAGTCCAGTGCGTTGGGGTGCCGCGCCGCCCATAGTACAAGGCTTTCTCGCGCTTCTTGATGACGCGGTCGGTGGCATCGCGCATGGCGGCGACGCTGTCGAACACCACCGTGGAGCCGCGCACGACCGGCGTATTGACCACGCCGGCGTTGCGTTTTTTGTTCAGGCCGGCGCGGACGACTTTTGTCTCTTTTTTCATCTGCGGTTGCGTCACGTTTTTACAGAGGCTCTCAGGTATAAGGCATTCCCGCCAGGAAAACCGAAGATTAGCCGGGCGGCGCGTAAACTTTCAGAAACATGTTGACGGCGGCATCGAGACGCCGCTCCGCGTCTTCCGGCGCAACATCTTCGAGTACGCCGCAAGCTTGACGCAGCATGGTGTCGCCGCAGACCAGCGCAATGAATTGCTGCGTCGCCAGCGCCGTGTCGCTGATCGCGAGGCGACCGGCGGCGACTTGGGCTTTCAAATAATCGCCGACGATTGCGTGCGCGGCGTCGGGGCCCGCGGCAAATAACGTCCGCGTAAGTTCGGGACACTTGCCGCCTTCCGCGAGAATCAAGCGCAAAACCCCGGCTGATTCGCCCGAACGTTCCAGCGCATCAAGACGCATGGCGAAGTTCTTCAAGGCTGCGCGCGGTTCGCCAAGAGTTGGCTCCCCAAGTGTCATGGCCTCCTGCAAGGGCGCGGTGATCTGGTCGCAAACCTCCGCGACGATAGCCTCCCAGAGACCCTGCTTATTCCCGAAGAGTTGATAGAGCGTGGTCAGGGAACCGCCCGATATGGCGACCACCTCCTCCAGAGGGGTCGCGGCATAACCCTTTGTAAGAAAAAGATCTTTGGCCGCAGACACGAATGCCTGCCGCCGCGCGTCGGGCGACAGACGACGGTCCTTGCGCGCTTGGGCGACCGTGGGACTATGGCGGTTCATGGCTGCTTTCTGTAACGCATATTACATTATGTAGCAGACGTTCCAGAGCAAGCAACCGGCTCATATCAGGTGCTTATAAAGCACCGCGGTGTCGCAGGGCGTGCCGTCGGGACGCCGGTCGTAATGGGGGATTACACCCGCGACCGTGTAGCCGATGGAGACGTAGAGTTTCTCCGGCGCGCCGCCCGCTACGGCGATGAAATCCACCAGCGTGCGCCCGGCGCTGCGGGCTTCGTCTTCCATAGCGTACATCAAAGCCGTGCCGACCCCGCGTTTGCGCACGCTGTCGTGCACCAGAAGTTTTCGGCCGCCGGCGCGGTGCGGCTGGCTCTGCGGCATATCCAAGTCGAGCTGCATGGCGCCGACAATGCGGCCTTCGGCTTTGGCGACAATCACGATGCGTTTTCCGGCATCTACCGCCGGAACCAGATCGGCGAAGTATGCGCGCGCGTCGGCGGGACTGAAGGGCCAGAGGAAGCCCACGGGCGCGCCGGCGGCGACGCAGTGATGCAGTAGGTCCGCCAATTCATCGAGGGACCGCGCGTAAGCGGCGGGCGCCAGCGTCTCGATCGTGATCAACGGGTCCACTGCGGATGGCCCGCGCCGTCGATGAGGCCGCGCGCGCGGAGTTTGGCGAGGCAATCGGCAAAATGCCGCTGTGTATGGGGCCGGTCATAAAGCTCCAGCCAGTTCTGCTCGGCGAAGGCCAGCACGGCGGGTTCGTCGTGCGCGGCTTCCCACAAGATGCCGAGCAGCGAAGCCAAATTTTCTTCTTCCTCTTTGGTCGCATTGTCGACGGTGACGGCGGCGTTGGCCTCGTCGATACGGCCCGTTTCCGGACCCGCGCCTAGACCGAAGTCATAGAGCGCGCGGCGTGCGGGCGGCGCGATCTGCCAGTGCGCGACTTCGTGAAACACCACGCTGGTTTCCGATCGTGTGCGGATGGCCTGCCCGTCCCATGAGAAAGCCTCAGCGGGTTCTTCATCACACACGGGAATGCCCATGCGCTGGGCGAGCGCGATGGCTTTGGCGCGGCCCGCGTGAAGGTCGGCTTTGAAGCCGGGGCAGAAACGGCGCGTCGCCGCGATACGCCGGAACACGGAAAGTTCCAGTGGCGAATCCGCAAGGCCGCTCTCGAAGACATCGAGGATGCGCGGCAGAGCTTCAGCATCGAGGGGCGTCAGGATCATGGCCGTGTCTTAGCCAGAATCAGGGGACCACTTCAACCTGTTCCGGATGGGAGATGTCGATACTGGGGCCATTATAGCTGCGGACATAGCCGCGCACGCGGATGGTTTTATCCTTGAGACTCAAGGGGTCGAGCTTGGCCTTGGTGAACATGGGCACGACATCGGGAGGGATCACCACCGTCACGTCGGTTTTGAAATCTGCGCCGAAATTGAGGAAGACCCGCCCTTTCACCTTGGCGGTGTCCATGACCTGGCCTTCGAAAATCTGGAAGGTGCCGACATCGCCCGCGAGCTTTTCGGGCGTCGCGGCGCGCACGGCATAGGTGTCGTCGCGCCAGAGGCCGCGCTTGGCGGCGCGGGCTTCGCTTTCGGCTTTCAGCAGTTCCGCCGCGAAGTCACGGTTGTCGGGAAAGGTGTAAACCCGCGCCCAGCCATCACGCACCAGCGCTTCCTGCAGCCACACCCCGTCGTCGCGCACGACATGAGCGAGGATGCGGCCGTTGCGGTCGCGCGGGTTTTGCCCCAAGCGCAGCGTCACGGTATGACCGCGCACCAGCGCCTCCAGCGCATCTTGCGCCTCACCGCTCATGGGCCAGGCTTTGAAGCCTTTGCGGCCTTTCGGAAGTTTCGGCGCTTGGATGGCCAGCATGCGCACGTCGGCGCCGCCATTTTTCAAGCGGAAGCTGTCGCCATCTATGACGACGGCGACCACACCGCTGCCGCCATCGGGCAATGAATCCGGCGGCGCGGCCCAGGCGCTTGGTGTATAAACAAGAAAAAGAAAGAGGAGAGCCCGCATGGCTGCGAGCCTCCCATATTCCTATGGGATTTAGAACATCACTTTGATGCCGCCGAACACGGCGCGCGGCTGGCCGGGGGCATAGAAGGTGGATTGCTGCACCGGGAACTCGCCGTTGACGGCGGGGAACCGGCGAGCAATGAAGTTGCCGTCGGCGGTGAAGCCGTTGCCGCCGAGGACGGCAGAAGTGGCGTGTTTCTTGTCGAGGAGGTTATCGACGCGCGTGAACAGCAATAGATGTGCGTTGACCTGATACTGCGCACGCAGGGCGAAGATGGTGTAGCCCTTGGTTTTTCCGGGGCCGATATAATAGACACCGTCGGGCTGATGGGCGTTGTTCTCGTTTCCACGGGCATACATACCGGACATGGTCAGCGATTCCGCGCCGACGATCAGGCCCTGCGCCACTTCGTAGTCCACATGGAACTTGAGCTGATGGCGCGGCACCAGCGGGATCTTGTTGCCGGGCGTGATGTCGATGGCGCCGTCAACGCCGGGCGTGCCGTCTTCAGCTTCTTCATTGGTGCTGTTGCCGGTACCGCCGACGATTTCCGGGCTGCGGAAGGTCGCGTCGAGCAGTGAGTAGTTGCCGCCAAACTGGAAGCGGCTGTATTTGCCGTCGGCGGACAACTCCAGCCCCTGGCGGCGGGTTTTGCCGAAGTTCTTGAAATAACCGAAGCCGGC
Organism: Rhodospirillaceae bacterium; assembly: GCA_019752235.1. Classification (GTDB taxonomy): domain Bacteria; phylum Pseudomonadota; class Alphaproteobacteria; order Rhodospirillales; family Rhodospirillaceae; genus SHVO01. The sequence continues at coordinate 7,203 of JAIEMI010000126.1, read as the reverse complement.
GGCGTCATCGGCGACGAACAGGATGTCGTTGCGGATGGCGCTGCGGAACAGCCCGGCGCTCCATGTGAGCGAGGCAGCCTCGGTGACCGACCCGCGCAGCCCCGCTTCCCAGGTGCGCGAGACGACGTGCGCCAGCGGCGGATCGCCGGCGAAGGCGTTGGGCAGTTTGCAGGGCCGATCGGGATTCGAGCATCCCAGCTCGATGGCCGACGGCGCGCGGCTGGCTTCGGCGTAGCCGCCGTAGACCGACACGGCTTCGATGGGCGCGTAGGTGAACCCCACGGCCGGATTGAGACGACTGAACGCGTGATCGGCGGTCAGGGTTTCGGGCGACGTGATCGGATGAATGCGATCACGATTTTTGACGGTGGTGTGGTTATAGCGGCCCGAGACCGTGACGTTCAGCGTGTCGTTCAGCAGGGCGAAGGTGTCCATGGCGTAGACGCTGGCGGTGCGTGTACGGCTGCCGAGGTTGACGCGCGTGTCGTAGGGCACGCCGTCTTCGTCGCCGCCGGTGACGCCGTCCCCGAAGGCGCCGACGCCGACCACCGTGCGTTGCGGCGTCAGGTAACCCAATTCCGAAAGCTGGGTATAATCGACGTCGCTGGCGTCGTAAGCCGCGCCCGCCGTCATGGTGTTCTTCACGCCGCCGATGGCGCCCATCCACGACCCCTGCGCGGCGACGCCGTAGTTTTCCTGCTTCGAGGCCGTGCGGTTCAACAATCCGTTACATTTTTCGGCGGGTTCATCGTTCAGCAGCGCCTGCGCAATACAACGCCAGCGCGGAAACGGCGTGTTGGCGGCGTTCTCGCCGATCAAGGGGAAACCGCTGTAGCCGGCCGCCGTCAGCGCCGCCTGCTCCGCCGCGTTGGGCTGATAGACGGACTGATCGAGCGCGTCGTCGTTGAGGTCACCGTTCAGCGTGCGGGTCTTGATGTTCCGGTAGTATGCGTTGCCCGACACCATCAGCGCGTCGCTGAAGGTGTGCTTGGCTTCGAAGTTGAGGAAGGTGGACTTATTGTGGGTCTCGTCGGGGCTGGTGTAGATGCTGGAATAGTCGCGCGCGAGCAGCGTCTGTTCCTGCAAACCATTGCCGATCAGATCGTTGTCGGCATAAGCGGCGGTGAATTTCAGATCGGTGCGTTCCGCCTGCCAGCCGAGTTTGCCGAAGCCCTGACGCACGGTGGATGGCGAGACATCGCGCCAGCCGTCCTCGTCAAAGATCGTGCCGGTGACGTACCAGTCAAGCGGACCGGAGGCGCCGCCATGCTCGAACTCGCCGATCTTACGTGCGAAGGAACCGTAGCTGCCCATGATGCTGGTGCCCGGATTGCCGCGGCCGTCCTTGGTCCGGACGGACAAGGCGCCGCCGAGTGCATTGAGACCGAATACCGGATTGGAGCCCGGAATCAGCGTGACGGTTTTGATGGCGGTTTTGGGAACCAGATCCCAGCTGACCACGTCACCGAAAGGCTGGTTGAGGCGCACGCCGTCCATGTAGACCGCGATGCCCTGCGGCGTACCCAGCAGCGGCGAGGCCGTATAGCCGCGGAAATTGATGTCCGGCTGAAAAGGATTGCCTTGGCTTTCGTTGACGAAGACACCGGCCAGGTTCTGATTCATATACTGCGCGAGATTGAGCGCCTGGGAGCGCGCGAGTTGTTCCTGCGATACCATCTGCACCGGCACGGGGAGCGTGCGGGGATCGAATGCAAAGGCCGGAAGCGGCGTGGCCGTGACGGTGATCGCAGGAATATCTAAAGCGGGAACCGCGGACGCCTGTGTGGCGGATTGTGCGAAGGCGGGCTCCGCAAGGCTGAAAAACACGGTCGATGCCAGCAGCGCGGCAGTACGGGATTGACGAATACGCGCGGCAGCCGGCATCGAAGCCCCCCAACAAGAACCGAGGCCTTGTACTCGCCGATGGGGCCAGGCCTGTCCATGCGCCGCCTTCCCGACTTCACCGGGAAAAGTTCCCGATCGCGCCCGATCACATCAAAAACGCCTGATGTAACAGGAAGTTCGCGGGCATTTACGTGGACGGGCCGAGGTTTATGGAACGCTCCGGCGCATGAAGGCTAATATGTCCGCCGCTGCCAGGAGGTCGTCAGGCGTGCCGCTACGTATCCAACTTATTTTTGCGATGGTCGCGGCGCTGCTGATCAGCCTTGTGCTGGTCGGCACCCTGGCGTGGTGGAACGCCGCCCGCTCCGTCAACACCGAGATGCATGCGGCGATGGACGCTGCCGAGCGCGTCGTACGCACCACCATCGCGCAACTGCCGGCCACCAGCGACGACCCGCTGTATATCGAGCGGCTGATTCCGGCCTTTGACGGTAACCGGCATATCAAAGCCGTGCTGGTGAAATCCGACGGGCTTGCCGCCGCGACGTCGGCCATGGCCAGCACCGGCGCGCCGCCGTCATGGTTTACGCGGGCCGTGGGCGTGGCGCCGGAGATACGGGACATCCCACTGCCGCCCGAGGCCGCGCCCTACCGTGCGGTGACCTTGCAGACCGACCCGCGCAACGAAATCGGCGAAGTCTGGGCGCGGGTGCGCGACGACAGCCTGATCATGGCAGTGTTCTGCTTGGCGACGGTCTTGCTGGGCCGCTGGATCGTAGGCCATGCGCTGAGCCCCTTGGAAAAGTTGTCGCGCGGCATCGCCATCATCGGCACCGGCAATTACGCCGCGCGCGTTCAAAGCCATGGCCCGCCGGAGATCTCCGAGCTCGCGGACTCCTTCAACACCATGGCGGAGCATTTGGGCACGCTGGAATCCAAGAACCACCGGCTGACGGGACAGCTGCTGACCATTCAGGAAGAAGAACGCACCGATCTCGCCCGTGATCTGCACGACGAAGTGGGGCCGTTCCTGTTTGCCGTCAATGTCGACGCGGCCGCCATTGCCCGCGACGCGGAGGCCAAGGGACTTTCCGAGATCGCGACACAGGTGCGTTCGATTCAGGAGTCCGTCACGCACATGCAGCGCCACGTGCGCGCGATCTTGCGGCGGCTGCGCCCGGCGGGCCTGCAGGACGTCGGGCTGGAGCAAGCCGTCAGCAACCTTGCCGCCTTCTGGCAGCAGCGCCATGCGGAAACCGCCATCCGGGTGCATGTCGCGCCCGGCGCGGCGGACATCAACGAAGCCCATAGCGCCGCCATTTACCGCGTGATTCAGGAGAGTCTGAGCAACGCGGTGCGTCACGGCCAGTCGCGCGGCATCGATATCACCGTGGCCGACATCGGCGATGACATTGTGGTGGAAGTGGCCGACGACGGCGTGGGCCTGGCGCGGCCCGTGACCGACGCCGTATCCAACACCTTCGGCATTGTCGGCATGAAGGAACGCGTCGCGGGCCTCGGCGGGCGTTTGACCGTCGCCAATCGTACCGACGGCTGCAGCGGCGCTATCGTCACCGCGCGCCTGCCCCGTCAAACCGCCGAAGACATCAGCGAGCCTGCAGCGTTATGAAAGTTCTTATTGTCGACGACCACGCTATCGTGCGCGCGGGCTTGAAGCGGCTGCTGGCGGCATTGCCCAATGCGGTCATTCGCGAGGCCGCCACGGGCCGTGACGCCCTCGCGCTGTATCGCGAAGAGCGCGCCGATATCGTACTGCTGGATATCAACCTGCCCGGCATCGGCGGCTTGGAACTTCTGGGGCGCATTCTGCTGCTGGACAAAACCGCGCGCGTGCTGATGTTCAGCATGCATACCGAAGCCGTCTATGCCGGCCGCGCGCTGCAGGCGGGCGCGTTGGGATATGTCAGCAAGAACGCCGCGCCGGATGAGGTGCTGAACGCCATCCGCAAGGTCGCCGACGGCGGACGCTACATTGAAAATGAGATTGCGCAAGAATTGGCGCTGCAGCCCGCGTCGGGCGGCGATCCTCTGAAGCAACTGACGGAACGCGATCTTGAAATTTTGCGTTTGCTGGGCGAAGGCCGCAGCCTGGCTGAAATCGCCGAAGCGTTGGGCGTGGGTTATAAGACCGTCGCCAACACCAGCAGCCAGATCAAAGCCAAGCTGGGCGTGACGCGCACGGCGGATTTGATCCGCCTGTCCATCGAGATGGGCGTGGCGCGGTAATCGCTCTGGCACAAAACACATACGGCCCCGAAGTGGAACTCCGGGGCCGCTGCATTTGATAAAGCGAAGAACGCTTAGGCGGCGTTCAGCAGCTTTTCGAGTTTGGCGGTGGCCGCTTCCGGTTTGATCTTTTCCACGGCGGCGACTTCATGGGCCAGGCGTTCGAGGGCCTGCTCATAAATCTGGCGTTCGCTGTAAGACTGTTCCGGCTGAGACGCGCCGCGGTGCAGATCGCGCACCACTTCGGCGATGGACACGGGGTCGCCCGAGTTGATCTTGGCTTCGTATTCCTGGGCGCGGCGGCTCCACATGGCGCGCTTCACGCGGGCGCGGCCTTTCAGCGTGGTGAGCGCGGCTTCCATGACCTTGCGCGTGGACAGCTTGCGCAGGCCGGAATTTTCAACTTTGCGGACCGGGACGCGCAGCGTCATGCGGTCGCGTTCGAAGCTGATAACAAAGAGCTCGACCTTCTGGCCGGCGATGAGCTGGGCTTCGATGCTCGTGACCTTGCCGACGCCGTGGGCCGGATAGACGACGAAGTCGCCGGCGGAAAACGGCAGGACGGCTTTGATCTCTTTTACTTTTGTCGCTGTTGCAGCTGTTGCTGTTTTGGGCATGTTCGGTCTCTCACTCCACACCTTGGGTTATTTTAGGTCGTCCATGAGGCCTGATCCCCCAACCGACCGGTCCCGTGCCTACGGGCCGGCTCTTCCTCTTAAGATCCAGGCTTACCCGCCACCGGCGTAACCGGGACGGGCCGAACGGGCCTAACCCCCGCCGTTGGCCGAAAAAATGCGATAAATCAGAGAGTTACCACAAAAGGCCGATGAAAGACGGCGGAGAAAAAATAATCCGCCGGTTTCCCCGACGGATTGTGCATAACTTATCACGAAGGCGCGCAAAAATACAGGTGAAAGCCACCCGTAACGGATTACCGATGCTTAAGGACCGACGTTAACGCAGCGGATGAAGCTTAGGCGTTACTTCCAGGAGCTGGGCTAAGCAGCTGTTTTTTATCGGGTTTGTCCTTCCACTCGTCGGCGTCGGGTGGGGTTTCGCCCTTGGCCGTGATGTTCGGCCATTTCTCGGCGTATTCCTTATTAATGTCCTGCCATGCGGCAGCGCCCTCGTCCGAATCGGGAACAATGGCTTCCGCCGGGCACTCGGGCTCGCACACGCCGCAGTCGATGCACTCGTCGGGGTGAATGACGAGCATGTTTTCGCCTTCATAGAAGCAGTCCACGGGACAAACTTCGACGCAGTCCATGTACTTGCACTTGATGCAATTTTCGGTGACGACGTACGTCATGTTGGCAACTCCCTTGACCCCGTTTTGCCGGGGCGGCCCGCTGGTGGCTTTCTCCGTATTCGATTTGACCGCGCGGCGTCAAGACAAGGCCTGCGCCCGAAACGATTTTCCTCATGGCTGAGAATGGTTTGCAAGCACCCCCGGCCTCGGTCCGGAACGCCCCGCCGATCCTGGACGTTCTGGCGCGGGTTCTATCCCCCGCCGCCTTCATCGGCCGCGAGCTGGTCGAGATCGCCGCCGGCAGCGGGTATCACGCGCCGATCTTCGCGCGCGCCTTGCCGCACCTCCGCTGGCAACCTACCGATGCGGACGCCCTGTCGCTGCAGTCCATCGCCGCACATGTTGCGGCGGCGGGGCTGGCGAACCTGCGAACGCCGCTCGCGCTGGACGTCACCGCCGCAACATGGCCGGTGACGGCGGCCGACGCGATATTGTGCATCAACATGATTCATATCTCGCCGTGGGCGGCGACCCTGGGCCTGTTCGCGGGCGCGGCGCGGCTGATGCCGCAGAAGGGATTGGTCATCACCTACGGCCCCTACTCCATCGACGGCGATTTTCAGGCCGAAAGCAATGTGGCCTTCGACCAGTCCTTGCGCGCGCGCAACAGCGCCTGGGGCATCCGCGATGTGAAAGACGTGGCGGCCGTGGCGGCGGGCCACGGATTCGCGCACGACGAAACCGTGCGCATGCCCGCCAACAACCTGATGCTGATTTTCAGAAAAAGTTAGCTCTCGTCGTCCCAACCGAATTCGCGCGAGATATCGCGGCGCTCTTTCTTGGTGGGACGGCCCGCGCCCTTTTCCCGCATGAGCATGGGTTTGTAGAGCGGCAGGGCGGCGGTCTCGGACGTGAGCTTCTCGCGCGGCGCCGGTTCGTCGTAGAGCAGCCGCGCTTCCTCGGGCGGACCGCGCCGTTCGCCCAGTCCCAAAACGGTGACATGGCGCTTCACGGTTTCCAGGACGACGGAAACCTTGTCGCCCACCCGCACCGAAGCGCTGGACTTGCCAACCTTCGCGCCGTTGAGCGTCACCTGGCCGCGCGCGACGAGCTTTTGCGAAATAGCGCGGGTCTTGCCGAAACGCGCGAACCACAACCACTTGTCGATACGTTCCGTGGCGGCTTTGTCGCTCACGAGGGCAACAGCTCTTTGAGTTTGGCGAAGGGCGAGTCCGACGGGGCGGCTGGCGCGCCGCCCCCGGCCAAGCGCTTGGCCTTGATATGCGCGGGCGTGCGGCGGCGCACCGCGAAGGACAATCCCGCGTCGTCGATCTTGGCTCTGAATCCCAGGGCCTTCAGCACGCCCAGCGCGGTGTCCATACTGATGCCGAGCAAAGACAGCGTGGCCGGCGGCAGCACGGCGACCTTTTCCCGGGCGAGTTTACGCAGTTCCGCCGCAAAACGTTCCAGCATGTCGATGCGATAGCCGGTGTCGTTGATGGGTCGATACCCGCAGGCGACATAGAGCGTATCGGGCACGCCCGGCGCCAACGGCACCGAGACGCGCCCCTCGGGCGGCAAGAGAGGCGCCGGGAGGTCGCGGTGCGCGGCCATCCACAAGAGCCCGCGCAGACGCATGGGCGCGGCCTTCAGCAGCGCCGGAAAGAACACATGCTCCAAACCGAAACGGATGCCGAGCCGCGCCAGGGTTCTGCGCTCCTCGTCCTTCAGCAGCGCGAGGTGCGAGTCGACGGCGCTGCGGCGGACGGCGCCGAGATTTTCAGCCAGCAAAAAGACGATGCCGCGGACCGGCGCGGTGACATCGGCTTCGCGGGCCTTGACCAGAGACGACAATACCCTGG
>JAIEMI010000010.1 GCA_019752235.1 Rhodospirillaceae bacterium | reverse complement strand
CCGTGGGCAACATCACCGTGAAGCCATTTATCCAGGATCACGGCTTTTCAACCACCGTCGGCTACAGCTTCGGCGACATTGTCTACTCGACCGACCTTTTGGAATTGCCCAACGCGGCGAAGGACATCATCAAGAACGCCAAGGTCTGGATCGTCGGCGCGCTCAGCGATCAGCCCTATCTCACCCACGCCCATGTGGGGAAGGTGCTGGAGTGGGTCGACGCGTTGAAACCGCAGCGCGCCGTCATCACGCATATGAGCAACGCGCTGGACTACGACAAGCTGCTTGCCCATCTGCCGGTAGGGGTGACCCCCGCCTTCGACGGCATGGTGATCGAGACGTGAGGCCGGGTGGGGGCTTCCGGTATAAATTTATACTCGTCCTCCAAACCCATTGATTGCACTAACATTTTCCGTCTGTGCGCCGCGCGTAAGGTTGCTTCACGCCGGGTAACATGGGGAAGCGCTTGCGAGGACATCCCAATCGCCCGATATTGCGCGCCACATCCGGCCAGCACTTTCAAGAGGGACTTATACGTATGTCGACCGCGCAAACCCCGCTGTTGTTCACGCCTCTCAAACTGCGGGAACTGACGCTGAAAAACCGCCTGTGCCTGTCGCCCATGTGCACCTATGGCGCTCAGGACGGCATGGCCGGTGACTGGCATTTGGTCCATCTCGGCCAGTATGCGCTGGGCGGCTGGGGCATCGTGTTCGTGGAAGCCACCGCCGTCGAAGAGCGCGGCCGGATCACCTATGGCGACGTCGGCCTGTGGAAAGACGCGCAGATCGCGCCGCTCAAGCGCGTCACGCAGTTTCTGCGCCAGCACGGCGCCGCGCCGGCCATTCAGCTGGCCCACGCGGGCCGCAAGTCGAGCACGGCGCGTCCGTGGCACGGCATGGGCATTTTGAAGGACGCCGACGCCAAGGCGCGCGGCGAGAACCCCTGGAAGACCGTCTCGTCCACGCCGGACCTGATGGACGACACCTGGCACGAGCCGCACGCGCTTTCGACCGACGAGCTCAAAGGCATTGTGGAATCCTGGCGCGCGGCCGCGCGCCGCGCCCGCGAAGCCGATTTCGATATCGTCGAAGTGCACTGCGCCCACGGCTATCTGATGCACCAATTCCTGTCGCCGCTGATCAACAAGCGCAACGATGCCTACGGCGGCGACATCGCGGGCCGCATGCGTCTGCCGCTGGAAGTGGCCGAAGCCGTGCGCGGCGAATGGCCTAAGGATAAGCCGGTTTTCGTGCGCATTTCCTCCATCGACGGCATGGACGGCGGCTGGACCATCGAGGACAGCGTGACGTTCTCCAAGGAGCTGAAGGCCCGCGGCATCGACGTCATCGACTGTTCGTCGGGCGGCGTGGTCGGTTCCGCCACGGCCCGCGCCGTCCCGCGCTTCTTCGGCTTTCAGGTACCTTTCGCCGAAACCGTGCGCAAGGGTGCGGGCATGAAGACCATGGCGGTCGGCCTGATTGTGGATCCCGAGCACGCCGAAAATATCCTGCAGACCGGGCAGGCGGATATCATCGCCGTGGCCCGCGAAGCCCTGGTCGATCCGTACTGGGCCCACCACGCCGCGCGGGCGCTGTCGCCGGAACTGATGACCTACGCCGACTGGAACAAGGAATATCAGTTCTGGCTGGATAAGCGCGAACCGGTCATGCGCAAGCTCCGCGCCGAGGGCAACGCGCGGGCATAGTACAAGGCTTCATCTAACGCTTTAAGGCGCGCCTCTGACTACGAGTCACGGCTCCAGGAAACGCCAGACGCCGTCGATACCGTCGCCGATGGGTTTTTCCATGGAATCGTGGAAACGCAGGTAGACCGGCTGGTTTTTATAGGCCCACTGCTTCTTGCCGTTCGCGCGCGCGATAACCGTCCAGTCGCCAACCGGCTTGGCGTCCATTTCGTCGGGGGTCAGCGGCGGCCAAGCGGACTCGCATCCCACGTTACAGGCCGATTTTCCGGGCTGGTCCTTGCCATAGACGTAGAGCCTCAGGTTGCTGGGAAAGTGTACATAGACCCAGCGGCCGGGCTGTTCCAGCAAGGCGACATTGGAGGGATGTTCGGTCTTGCGGGGCTGCGCGCCGGCGGCGGCGGCCGGCGGCGAGACCGAAAGCAGGAACGAGAAGAAGAAAAACGCCAGAGCTAGGGTTCGCATGTGTAGCCTCCGCTTGAGGTTTGCGCAGACACAAAGTCGAACGAATTGACTGAACGATTTTAGCTTAGGACCGAATTTTAAACCCACCGCGACGGCCGGACAACGCAAGCCTTAAGACGCGTGTCATCAAAGTCCATGCGCGTCCAGAATGCGCCGGTAGCCTGCGACAGTGTCCTCAAGCAGCGGCATGAGCTGGCGTTTCGATCCGGCGACGATGATGGCGCGTTGCACCTGTGCACCGGCGCCCGGGAGATCGAGCGCTGGTCTGCCCAGGACGATATCGGTGAATGCGAGCCTCTCTCGGGTTTGGATGTCGGCGGCCGACGCAATGATATTGAAGGACGGCGCGGTACGGCCGAGGTGGGCGCGGAACCCCTCAAGGCTTTCCGCGGGCCCTTTGCCGGCTCGCGTAAGACAGTAAAAAAGCTGTGCATGATATTGATACACAATGGTCATAGCCGCGGCAGCGCGCGGCATGTTCAAGGGGTCGCCGGCGAATTCATCAAGGGTGAACTGGACGACATCGCGCAGCCAGGTGCGCGGGTGATGCAGGTTATCGGGCGCGAAAGTCATACCTGAAGCTCCGGGACGTCACGAACTCAGGTAGAACGGGCGGATTGCGACGGGATCTGGGCAAGAAATGGCGGAAATCCGGCATGCCACAGGATACATAATATACATTATGCGACAATTAGTGGCCGCAAACCACACGCCGAATCGAGCTTCTGAGTTCTCTCATGATGGATTTCCGCACGCTCCTGAGCCACACCTGAAGATCATGAGAGGTGCCGTCTCAAAAACAACGAGGTCGTCGAAGTGAGCGACCGTCGCTAAAGCGTCTTCATCACCTTGAGCGAATGTCGCGTCACCATCGCGATTTTCGTCCTGCCCGCCGGCGCTCCCCGTCTGCCCGTACACATCAGGCCTTTGGCTCCCCGTCTGACGAAACGCGAATGCGCCGTCCCCTCCATGACTGACGAGAACATAAGCCGCTTCTGTTGTTACTAAGATGGCCGTCGAACGGGCGTTGACCACCGTGATATCTCCTGCTGGAAACGTCGACGGCGGGGTGCGCACCATCGCGTTATCCGCCGCCAACCCGGCTCCAATGCGGTACGTGAACATGGAATCCCATGCATCGAGATACTCCTGCGGGCCGATTCCCAGGGTTTTGTAAGGAACCACACCGTTATTCGTCAGGCACGTATTTGATGTGCAAAACGTCGTCGCCGTCACGTAGGAACCTACCGTATCGCGCGATAACCCCGCCAACGTTCCCGACGCGGTCGGATCTTCCGAGCCGAGCGCAGGGCAAGGCAGGCAACCATGCTGAGTGACGTACACCCTGAGGGCGTCCTGCACCTTCGCCATGATGCGCTGCGTTTCTCCGTACTTGGCGCTTGTGCCGATGCTGGCGCCCACCGTGACGATCCCGCTGACGGCAAGCCCCATAACGACCAGAACGATGGCCATCTCGATCAGCGTAAAACCGCCAGATTTTGCACGGTACATGATCACCCCTTACCCACCATGCACCAATACTACCGAAGATTGCGCCGCCGTTGATAGCCGGAATTAACACCCTCTAAGGCCGCCACTTAGCAATGAAGTCTATTGTGGGTGTCACTCCGCGTTAAAGCCGCTGGACTCTCGCAAAGGCCTCACGGAATGAAGGGCGATGTCTTTGCGGTCAATTTGCCCTGCCGGAATCACGCGGGCTATCGCCCTACTCCGCCGCCGCTTGGAGCTGCGGTTTTGGCTGGCCGGTGAAGCCGGCGATGAAGGCCGCCGCGGCATAGTGGTAGAGATTCGCGGGAATGTCTTTGCGCTGGAGCCAGATCTTTTCCAGCTGCTGCAGATCGTCCTCGGGAATGCCGCTGCTGCGCAGGGTCGCCCCCAGCTGGTAAAACTGGTTGAGGACTTCCGCCGGAGACGATGTTTCGGTGAACTGATCCACCATGGGAACGCCTTGGCTGTCGTTAAACAAAAGCCGAAAGAGCTCGCTGGCCTTATCGACGCGAGAGTTTAACCTCTTACCCTCGTTTGCTTCCAATAGACTTTGGTGATCGGGCGCGTCTTTCTAGAGATGATGCACATATGTGGCTGATATGCGCCGCGCACCTTGTGCAACACTATTTTTCTACAACCATTAAGGCGCGTGCGGAGCTGGAATTTTCGCCCCGCGACGATTCGTGGCTTACGGGATTCGCGGTACATGAAAACGAAACGTCCTGGTCTCTCGATATTCCTTTCGCACGTCGACCACATCATCGGCGGTCACAACGGGCGCCTGATCGACATCGCGCGCATGGCCGAGGACGCCGGCGCGGACCAGGTGGTGTTCAGCGAACATGTCGCACTGGCGCAAAAAATCGAAGGCGTCGGCGAGGCCGCGAAGTTCCCGTTTCAGCCCGAGGAGAATTATCCCGAACCCATGGTGGCGCTGGCGGCCATTGCCGGCGCGACCAAGACCATACGTCTCGCGACGGGCGTTCTCATCGCGCCGCTGCGTCCGGCGATCGTTTTGGCAAAAATGGCGGCGACGCTGGATCACGTTTCCCACGGTCGCCTCGATCTCGGTTTTGGCTCCGGCTGGCATATCGAGGAATTGAGGGCCGCGGGCGTCGATCCCGACAACGCCGTGGGCGCCCTGGAAGACACGCTGGGCGCCTGCCGCGCGCTGTGGGCCGGCGGACCCGCCAGTTTCCATTCCAAGACCGTCAACTTCGACCGCCTCTATTGCCGCCCCTCGCCTTTGCGCGGCGCCGATTTGCCGGTATGGCTGGCCGGACCGCCGACCGCCAAAAGCGCCGAACGCATCGCGCGGCTGGCGCAAGGCTGGCTACCCTTCGGCAACCTGTCGCCCGGCGACATCAAGCGCGGTGCCGACGCCTTGCGCGCGGCGGAAAGCAAGCTGGGCTTGGCGGCGGGCGCTCTTGGTATTCGCGCCGCCTTGCCCACGTTCCCGTCGGAGTCCATTGAGAAGATGCTGGATGCCGCTTTCGCCACGGCCCCGGCTTACGTGGCGGCGGGCGCGGACCTGCTGCAACTGGCCTTGTGGCGCTACGTCAAAACCATCGACGATGTGAAACCGGTGCTGGAAGGCGCGCGGCAGCGCCTGGATGCGCTATAATCCCCTCTTTCGACAAACGGACCTGACCTCATGCCGATCGACGACCTGCTGCGCGTCATGGAACGCCTGCGCAATCCGCAAGATGGCTGCCCCTGGGACGTGGCGCAGACCTTTTCCACCATCGCGCCCTATACGGTCGAGGAAGCCTATGAAGTCGCGGACGCCATCGCCCGCGACGACATGGCGGCGCTGAAGGACGAACTCGGCGACCTGTTGCTGCAGGTGGTGTTCCACGCCCGCATGGCCGAGGAAGCCGGGCTGTTCAATTTTGGGGATGTCGTGGACGGCATCGTGTCCAAGATGGTCCGGCGTCATCCTCACGTTTTTGGCGACGCCAAAGTCAAGGACGCCGCCGCCCAGACCGTGTCCTGGGAGAACATCAAGGCGGCCGAGCGCGCCGCCGCCGCCCAGGCTTTAGGCGACAAAGCACCCGCTCCCAGCGTTCTGGATGGTGTCCCGGCGGGCATGCCGGCCATGAAACAGGCCGAAAAGCTGCAAAAGCGCGCTGCCCGGGTAGGTTTCGACTGGACCGAGGCCAAGGATGTCCTGGGCAAGATCCGCGAGGAACTGGAGGAAGTGGCCGAGGAGTTCAAAAAGCCCGATGCGGAGGGCAGCCCGCGCCTGACCGATGAAGTAGGCGACCTGCTGTTCGCTTGCGTCAATCTGGCGCGCAAGGCCAATATCGACCCCGGGATGGCCCTGCGCGGCACCAACCTGAAGTTCGGGCGGCGTTTCCGCCGGGTCGAGACCTTGTTAGCCGTCGAAGGCCGCGGGCCCGCCGAAGCCTCGCTGGAGGAGATGGAGCGGCTGTGGGTACAGGCTAAAACCGAGGAACGCCAGACTTAAAGTCATTTCTGAGCTGAATGGATATAGTCGACTCATAATGAATACTTTTTTGGACTCCACCCTCCTGTTAGCAATGCGCCGCTGGCTCGCCGGACTGGTCTGCCTCGCCCTTCTCACAAGCTGCTTTGTGCCGGACCAGTACGAGGCGGAAGTGCGCCTCACAAAAGACGGCGCCTACGGCATCACCTTCATCGGCATCCTGATCTACGCGCCGCTGTACGGGCAGATTATGCGCGGCAAGATCGACGAGGCCCATGCCAAGGAGAACGACCGCATGTTCCTGGAACAGCTGAAGCGGGATACCGCTTTCAAGGAGGTCGTCCCGTTGGGTAAGGGCCGCTACCGCGTACGCTATGAAAGCACCGGCCGCTTCGCCGGCAGCCATCAAATGGTGACCTTTGTCTCGCGCCAGGCGCCGATCTTCCGCATCCTGACGACGGAGTCCGGAAACGTGGAGGTCAACGGGTCCGGCAAGGGCGCGATTTACGCTAAGCAGTTTAACGAAGTGGGGATCAAGTCTCAGGGCTTACTGCGGATTGTCACCGACGCCCCCGTTCTCCAACAGAATGCCCAGTTTATTCGAAAGTCGGCCACCCCCGGTTTCACCACCTATGACTGGCGGCCCCGCGAGCTGACGGAACCGCCGCCGCGCTTCGTCGCCAAGCTCGCGGTGGACCCGCGCACGGGCGTGCCCGCTTACGGCGGATCGGGCCCCGACAACGTCGAGCCCGAAGCCGCCGAATAGCGGCATCGACGAGTCGGATCAGCGTGAGTTCTCCCGCGTCCGGGCGTTGGGCATCGGCGAACCCGGGTCGAACGATCCACGCCCCATCCGCGCCGGCGGCTCGGCTTGCGGCGCGCCCGTCTGCTGCGCCGCGGGCGCGATGGCGGGTGCTATCGCAGGCGGAGGCGCGGGCGCAGGCATGGCCACGGGCATCTGGCGTCCACCGCCGCCGAACTGGCCGCGATTGGGGAACTGCTGCTGCGCGGCCACGGGCGGCTGAATGTTGGTGACGGGGGGCGCGCCGATGCTGGTATCGCGCAAGCGCTGCTGTTGCGGCGGCGGAAGGTTGCTGAGCGCCGGCGCGCCGATGCTGCGATCCTGAAACTGCCGCATGCGCAGCGCGTCGTTCTCGCGCTGCTGCTGTTGCTGCTGCTGGAATTGCTGGTCCCGGAAATTCCGGCGCGCGCGCATGGTGTCCGCCTGCTCGTGCTGCCCTCGCGGCGCTTGCACGCCGATGTCTGGATTGCTGATGGGCGGCGCGATGGCGGGGAGTTGCGCCGTTGCCGGCAGCGGCGGCATTTCGGGGAGCGTGCCGGGCTGGCGCTGGACATCGCGCGCGCGGGGCATGGGTTGCGCCGGCGGCGCGTCGATGTCACGGCGTCCGCCGCGATCGCCGTCCCGGTTCCTGTCCCCATTGCCCCGGCGCGGGAAATCTCCGTCCTTGATGACGATGGGCTGCTCCGGATTGGGCGTCACGCCGGGTTGCGGGCGCTGTCCACGCCATCTATCACCCCGGCCTCTGCCGCCGCGGTCCGGATTATGCCGCCAGATGTTGTCGTGACCGTGCTGGTAATGCTTCCAGCGCGGCGGGTCGTAAATGCGGATATGCCGATGCCGCCAATCCCATGTGCTCCACCCCCAGTAGGGATTGATGGTGACATAATTGTACACGACGTAGGGCGCATAGGTGTAACCCAGCGGCGGCGGGATATAGGCCGGCGGATAATCGGGATAAGGCCAGACACCGTAGGCATCGGCGGGATTATAGAACGGCACGTAGACGACATCGGGTGTAGCGGGCTCAATGAGGATCTGGTCGTCCTGCATCAGCACCTGACGCCGGTTATCGGATTTGAGTTTGTCGGCGGCACGGGCTTCGCGGCGCAGACGCTGCACGGAGTCCATGACGTCGGCCTGCTGGTCGGCGAAGGCATCGCCGACGCGTTCCATCCAGCCGAGGTCGCTATCCATCATCTTCAGAATTTCCGGGAACGGCACGAGCGCCTTCACGCTCGGATCCCAATCCTCGTTTTCGAGCGCCGCCGCCAACGGCTCGCCGCTTAAATTCTGGTTCTCGGGCAGCGCACGCCAGCGCGCGGCTTCGACCACGTCCAGAGGATAGGTGGACGCCATGAGAATTTGCGACAGCAACTGATCGGGAAAGAGCGCGACCGGGGCCAACAACGCATCGAGCTGCTGTTGTGTCGCGGTCGGCTTAGGTGGTGCTTTTTCGACGGCAGGCGGCGCTTTCGCGGCGGCCCTGACGACAGCGGGTGTCGCATCCTGAGGCACGGTCTTCGCCGGCGCGGATTTGACGGGCGCGCTCTCCTCGACCTTTTCCGCGACGTTTTCCGCGACAGGCGCGGCGGGTTTCGGTGCGGGATTTTCGGCCACGACCGGAGTTTCATCGGCGCTGTCGCGCGCCGCCGCCAGCGCCAGCACGGTGCCGCCAAGACCCAAACCTACGACCGCCGCCATTGCCTTGAAGTTCATCGACGCCCCGCCGAAACCCGTTTTCCAGGCTTAGAGTATCGCGCCTCAGTGCGGCGAAATGGTGGCGAAACCCGCCCCGTCAGATCTAGGGTTTGGCTTCCAGTGCGGCTGCCGCCACAATGGACTGCCATATGCCTTTGGTCGGCGTGCACAGAATACCGACCTGATCTTGCGCTGCGGGAGAATAATCCTGGCCGGAAAGCATTTTGTTGTAGCCGCCGGCTTCCGTGTGGATCAGCACCCCCGCCGCATGATCCCAGGGCTTTAAGCGGCGGAATGCCAGCACCTGCATGCGTCCGTCGGACAACGACCAGTAATCATGGGCGGCGCTGCCCAGACGCACGATCCGCGCGAATTTACCCTTGAGCGCCGCGAGATCGCGGTTGTAGAGCCCGGCCGTCATGGCCGACAACGCGTCCCTTTGCGGGCGCGGCACCTGAACCTTCACGGCTGCCGCCCCGCCTTCCGCCAGCCACGCCCCACGCCCCTTCTCGGCCCAGAGCGTGCGGTTGGCGACGGGATCGTGAATCCAGCCGGCTAAAGTTTCGCCATGGCGCACCAGCGCCACCATGACGGCAAAGCACGCCACGCCGTTGACGAAGTTGGCCGTGCCGTCGACAGGGTCGATGATCCACACCGGATCCTCACCGGCGAGATGCCTCAGGACACCGGCATCGGCCGAGGCAGCCTCCTCGCCGATGACAAGAGAACCCGGCAGGAGTTTGGGCAGCATATCCGTCAGCGCGTGTTCGCTCTCGGTATCGGCGATCGTCACCAGGTCGCCCGGGTGCGTTTTGGAACGCACGTCGCCTTCGGCCAGCTTCTTGAAGCGCGGCAGAATGTATTTCTCGGCGACCGCGCGCATGGCCGCCATCGTGCCGATGCTGAGATGTCCGCTGTCTTGAATATTCATTCCGCCGCGCGCTGCAGGGCTATGCCCCGCTTCTCCAACCGCGCGGTATCTGCGGCATCCAGCAGAACCGAGAACTCCGCGGCACTTTCGCCGTCGGTGCGTTTCAAGACTTCGCCGCGCCGGTAAAGCCAAGCGATGGTCTCGCCGTCTTCCAGCGGCACCGTCACATCAAGGGCGCGACGGCGATTTGCCAGTTCGTTGTCGATGAGGTCCAGCAGGCGCGCGACGCCCTCGCCGGAGGCGGCGGACAAAGCCACCTCATCCGTGCTGCGCTTGGCGGCGCCGGTGATGCTGCGATGCTCTTCTTCGCCGAGAAGGTCTATTTTATTCAGCGCTTCGATGACGGGCCGCTGGCCATCGGCTTCAATGCCGAGCTGCTGCAGCACGTCCTCGACATCCTTCTTTTGCGCGTCGCTTTCGGGATGGGCGATGTCGCGCACATGCACGATGACATCGGCCTCCAGAACCTCTTCCAGCGTCGCGCGGAAAGCCGCCACCAGTTCGTGCGGCAAATCGGACACGAAACCGACCGTGTCCGACAAAATAACCGTGCGGCCGGACGGCAACTTCAATTGCCGCATGGTGGGATCGAGCGTCGCGAACAGCTGATCCATGGCCACGACGTCGGACTTGGTTAGCATATTGAACAGTGTCGACTTGCCGGCGTTGGTGTAACCCACCAGCGCCACAATCGGATACGGAATACGCCGGCGCGCTTCGCGGTGCAGACCGCGCGTGCGCGTGACGGTTTCCAGTTCCTTTTTCAATCGCGTGATGCGCTCGCCGATCAAACGGCGGTCGATTTCGATCTGGGTTTCGCCGGGACCGCCGAGGAAGCCGAAGCCGCCGCGCTGGCGCTCAAGGTGGGTCCAACTGCGGACCAGTCGGCTCTTCTGATAGGACAGATGGGCCAACTCGACCTGCAGCTGCCCTTCCCGCGTGCGCGCCCGCGCGCCGAAGATTTCCAGGATCAGGCCGGTGCGGTCGATGACTTTGGCGTGCCACGCCTTCTCAAGATTGCGCTGCTGGCCGGGCGAAAGGTGTCCATCGACCACCACCAACTCGGCGTGGTTTTCCTTGATGAAGTCGCCCAAGCGCGTCACGGTCCCCTCGCCAAGGTAGGTCGCGGGGTTGGGTTTGGCGATATTGACCGTTTCGGCGTGGAGAACGTCGAGGCTGATGGCGGCGGCCAGACCGCGCGCCTCGTCGAGACGTGAGCGTTCGCCGTAACCATCTTCGGTTGCGGCCCGCTTTTTCAGGCGGGGATGAACGATAACGGTGGTGGTCGCGGCCTTATCTGTCTTGTGCAATGTGTTCTAGGAGCAGGAACTACCGGTTTAGCGCCCTTAACTCGAAAGTTATTGGGCTGCCTCTTCCTTCGCTCCGCCCGCCTCATCTTTGGGTTCAAAAAGCTGAACCGGCGCGGACGGCATCACCGTCGAAATCGCATGCTTGTAGACAAGCTGGGTATGTCCGTCGCGCCGCAACAGCATGGAGAAATTGTCGAACCAGGTGACAATTCCCTGAAGCTTAACGCCATTGACCAGGAAAACGGTCTCCGGGGTTTTATGTTTGCGGATGGCATTCAGAAAAACGTCCTGAACGTTTTGGGCTTTTTCGGCGGACATCGGCGTTGGCACCTTGTTCTTGTGGTTCTTATTGTTTTCGTGCGGTCTGCGTCCCGAGGATGGTCCAAAAGCAGCCAAGGACGTTGGCCGCACTAAACCCCGCCCTCATTTCTAGAATTTTTCTAGGAAAGGGGTCAACCACGCGTCCCGCCACTATTCCCCTAGTGTAAGTCCCAAACTGCCGCGCACAAGCCCCGCCAAAGCCTTGCAATCCGCCACTATATGGTCCGGGTGGTGGGTCACAGCGGGCGATTCTGCTGGAAACGCGCCGACAAATACCGTCGTACAGCCCGCCGCGTTGCCGCAGGTCACGTCTATGGGCGCGTCGCCGAC
>JAIEMI010000136.1 GCA_019752235.1 Rhodospirillaceae bacterium | reverse complement strand
CGCCCCGCAATTCTTCAAAGCGGCGTTCTTAGCGATTTCCGCACATTGCTAAAGCTGTTCTTTCCCCAAAATCATGTCCGCCGCCTTTTCGCCGATCATCATGGAGGCGGCGTTGGTGTTGGCCGAGGGCATGGAGGGCATGATGGAGGCGTCGGCCACGCGCAGGCCCGCGATACCGTGGACGCGCAACTGGTCGTCCACCACGGCGCGGGGGTCCGTGGCGGGGCCCATGCGGGCCGTGCCGATGAAATGGAACACTGTCGAGCCCTTGCGGCGCAGGTAGTCGAGGATTTCGTCGTCCTTCTGCACGTCCGGGCCGGGCTGCACTTCGCGCGCGTAGAAAGGCGAGAGCGGCGCGGTGGAGAGCAACCGGCGGCCCAGGCGCACGCCCGCGATCTGCACCTGTTTGTCGATTTCGTGATCGAGGTAGTTGGGCTGAATGGCGGGATCGTCGAAAGCGTTGCGCGATGTCGCGCGCACGGTGCCCAAACTTTCCGGGCGCTGCTGCCAGACGCCGCAGGTCATGCCGGGAATGACGTCCAGCAACCCGGCGATGCCTTCCATGTAGCTGGCGGGCGTGAAGGTCACCTGGATGTCGGCGTTGGTCAGCGCCGGATTTGACTTCCAGAAGACGTGCACCAACGACGGACTCACGGCGAGCATGCTCGGCTGGCGCAGCAACCAGCGTGCGACCTGCAGCCACAGACGCGGTCCGCGGCTGAGTTCGTTGAGGGTGATGAGGCCTTTGACCTGCGCCACCATGCGCACGGCGTAGTGGTCGCGCAGATGTTCGCCGACCCCCGGCAGATGCTGGACGACGGAAACGCCCAGGTCATGCAGCAACGGCGCGGGGCCGATGCCCGAGATTTGCAAAAGGCGCGGCGTATTGAGCGCGCCGCCGCTCAAGATGACTTCCTTGCGTGCGTGAATAATGCGTTCGGGCCCATTGCGGTCATTTTTGTAGCGCACGCCGACGGCGCGTTTGCCGTCGAAGAGAATGCCGGTCACATGGGCGTTGGTGCGCAGCGAAAGGTTGGCGCGCTGGCGCACGGGATGCAGATAGGCGCGATAGGCCGATATGCGCCGGCCCTTATAAATGTTGCGCTGGTAAGTGCCGACACCTTCCTGCGCCGCGCCGTTGTAGTCGCGGTTGAAGGGAATGCCGAGGCCTTGCGCGCCGGCGATGAAGGGTTTCAGCAGCGGATGCGGCCAATCGAGATCGGTGATGGGCAGTTCGCCGGAGGTTCCGCGATAATACGGATCGGCATCGGCGATGCGCCGTTCGCCGCGCCGGAAGTAGGGCAATACGTCGTCGTAGCCCCAGCCGTGATTGCCCGCTTGCGCCCAGCTGTTGAAATCCGTCGCCTGGCCGCGATTGTAGATCAGGCCGTTGATGGAACTGGAGCCGCCCAGCGTGCGGCCCTGCGTCGTGGCGATGACGCGGCCGCCCAGGCCCGGCACCGGCTCGCTCTTGAAGGGCCAGGTGTACTTCGGATTGAACAGCGTCTTGATGTAGCCCGCGGGCACATGGATGAAGAGGTGGTTGTCCGCCGGACCGGCTTCCAGCACGCACACCGTGCGCGACGAGTCTTCGCTCAGCCGCGCGGCGACGACCGAGCCGGCCGAACCGGCGCCGATCACGATGTAATCAAAAGTCTCTTGCGCCATGTCTCTCCCCCCGGACCCAGTTTATGAGTCCGCGGCGCAAAGCAAAACGGCTTTCCGTGAGGAAAGCCGTTTGCCGCGGTCAGATCGCCGACAGCTTATTTCTTGCGCAGCTTGTTCTGGATGTAGTTGACGGTATCCCAGATGTCGTTGTCTTTGATCACGCCTTCGAACATCGGCATGTACAGGTCGGGCAGCACGCCGTTCTTGGTGATGACGAAAATTTCGCCGTCGCTCTGGCCGTGTTCCAGCTTCGCGTGCGTCAGGTTGGACGGCGGCGGGCCGCTTTCGCCGGGGCCGCCTTCGGCGCCGGTGCCGTCGGCCTTGTGACAGTTGGCGCACTTGGCGTCGTAAATCTTCTTGCCGCGCTCGATGGAAGCCGCGTCGGCGGCGACCGGGTTCTTCATGGCGGCTGCCGTCGGGTTCGGGCCGCGCGGTGTCGCAACGCCCTGCGCCATGGCTACGCCGCTCATCGCGGTCACGCCGGCGATCAACACACCGACAAGCAGTTCCTTACGCAAACTCATTGAGAAGCCTCCGATCACTGTGAGCCTGATTTATGCGCGCCGAACCTATCCAAGGCATCGCATGGGGTCAATAAAATCACGCCAAAATGACGAATTTTAGGCGGCGCCGTAAGGGCTTGATACTTAACTGTTACAGAGCGTTCGCGGCCTGCATTATTGGCCTTTGAATTTGGCCGGTCGCTTCTCATTGAATGCGCGCACGCCTTCCAAACGATCCTCGGTGAACACCAGGCGGTTATAGGCTTCGACTTCCAGCCACAGCCCCCGCGACAGGTCCGTTTGCAGCCCGTGATGAATGGCTTTCTTGGCTTGGCGCACGGCGAGCGGTCCGTTGGCGGCGATAGCGGCGGCCGTTTCCAGGCATTCCGCCAGCAGCGTCTCCGGCGTGCAGATGCGGTTCAGCACACCCCAGGCCAGGGCTTCCGCGGCGGTGAAGGGTTTGGCGCTGAAAATCAGTTCCTTGGCGCGGCGTTCGCCCACGGCGCGGGGCAAATTCTGCGTGCCGCCGCCGCCGGGCATGATGCCAAGCTTAGTTTCCGTGAGCGCGAACTTGGCGGCGGGCACGGCGTAGGCGAAATCGGCGGCCAGGACCATCTCGAGTCCCCCGCCGAAGGCGTGGCCGTTGACGGCGCAGATCAGGGGCACGGGGTAATCCATCATCGCCCAGTAGAACTGCTCGAAGATGCGGTGTTGCGCGAGCCACGTCTCGTTGCTCATGCCGTTGCGCTGTTTCAAGTCGCCGCCGCCGCAGAAAATCTTTTCGCCCGCGCCGGTCAGGACGATGCAGCGCAAGTCGCCGGGTTCGCGCGTGAACAGGTCGCGCAGTTCTTCGCCCATCTTGGTGTTGAGGGCATTGCCGACGTCGGGGCGGTTCAAGGTAATTTGCAGAACGTGTTCGGCGGGCCGCGTGCAGACAACGCTCTCGAAGGCTTCGGACATCACGCGGCTCCCGCGCGGGCGATGCCGCGGGAGAGCTTCTCGCGCGCCACGTCCATTTTGCCGGTGTCGATGCCGGTGGCAATGCCCGCCCCGGTAAACACGGCCTGCGCGGTTTCCATGGAGAGGTTTCCGCCCACGCCGGGCGTGAACGGCGAACCGCCGAGGCCGCTCAGCACCGCGTCAAAGCGCCGCACGCCGGCCCGATACCCAGCGAGGGCGTTGTCGCCGGCGCGGCCTTGGGTGTCGTGCAGGTGCAAGCCCAACTCCACGCCGATGGGCTGGCATTGTTTGACGAGCGTGGTGATCTGGTCGGGCGTGGCGTAGCCGGTGGTGTCCGACAGCCATATGGTGCGCGCGCCCGCGTCGTGGAAGCTGCGGGTGAGAGCCATGACGATTTCGCTGTCGATATGGCCTTCACTGAAGCAGTGGAAGCAGTTGGCCAAGCCGATATCGACCTTGCAGCCCGCGTGCGCCGCGCGGCTCAGCATGATGGTGATCTCGTTGGCGCTTTCCAGAATTGTGCGGCCGGAGTTCTTTTGCTGGTAGACGTTGCTGGCCGAGATCACGGCATCGACGGATTTCACGCCCGCGGCCACGGCCCGCTCGAAGCCTTTGAGGTTGGCAACCAGAACATTGGGGGTGAGGCCGCGCGCAACGCCTTCGGCATAGATCGTCTCGGCATCGTGCATCTGCGGCACGCGCGCGGGATTGACGAAGGAGGTGAGCTGGAAATCCTTCACGCCCGCGGCGATCAACGCGTCGAGAATGGCGAGTTTGTCGTCCGTCGACAAAACTTCCGGCAGGTTCTGCAAGCCGTCGCGCAACGTCACGTCCCGGATCAGCAAATCCTTTTGATGATGGTGATGGTGTTTCATCAGTACGATCTCGGCATGCCGAGAATGTGCTCGGCGACGTAGGACAGGATCAGATTGCTGGAAATCGGAGCGATTTGGTACAGGCGTGTCTCACGCCATTTGCGCTCGACATCGTACTCGCGCGCGTAGCCGAAGCCGCCGTGATACTGCAGACAGGCTTCCGCCGCTTTCCAGGAGGCTTCCGACGCCAGCAGCTTGCCCATGTTGGCTTCCGGGCCGCAGGGCTGGCCGTTGTCGAACAACTCCGCCGCGCGGCGTACCATCAAGTCGGCGGCGCGGTAGTCCGCGTAAGCGCGTGCGATGGGAAACTGCACGCCCTGGTTCTGGCCGATGGGCCGCCCGAAGACTTGACGTTCGCTCACGTAGGCGGTGGATTTGTCCGTGAACCAGCGCGCATCGCCCAGGCATTCGGCGGCGACGAGAATGCGCTCGGCGTTCATGCCGTCCATGACTTGGTGAAAGCCGCGCCCTTCGACGCCGATCAAATTTTCGGCGGGTACGATCATGTTGTCGAAGAAGACTTCGGTGGTGCTGTGGTTGACCATGGCCTTGATGGGTTTGATGGTCAGCGTGCCTGCGGACTGCGCGGCTTTCATATCGACGATGAAGGTCGAAAGGCCGTCGGTCTTTTTCTTGATCTGATCGACCGGCGTGGTGCGCGCCAGCAGCAGCATCAGGTCCGAATGCAGCGCCCGCGAAGTCCAGACCTTCTGGCCGTTGACGACGTAGTGGCCGCCCTCCCGCACGGCGCGGGTCTTGAGCTTGGTGGTGTCGGAGCCGGTGGTGGGTTCCGTCACGCCGAAAGCCTGCAAGCGCAATTCGCCCGAAGCGATTTTGGGCAGATATTTTTTCTTCTGTTCTTCCGTGCCGTGCTTGAGCAGCGTGCCCATGATGTACATCTGCGCGTGGCACGCGCCGCCGTTGCAGCCTGACGCATGCACTTCTTCCAGGATCGCCGCGCCCGCGCGGAGCGGAAGTCCGCTGCCGCCATATTCTTCCGGGATCAACGCGCCCAGGAAACCGGCCTCGGTCATGGCCTTCACGAATTCCGTCGGATACTTTTCCTGTTCTTCCAGCTTGCGCCAATATTCGCCGGGAAAGGCGGCGCAGGTTTTGCGCACGGCGTCGCGGATATCCGGAAAATCGGCGGCGTCGGCGATGTGAGCGTCTTTCATAGTGTTACTTCTTCAGAAGCGCGTTGTCGGCGCCCAGTTGCGGTGTCGGTTCGTTGCGGCCCGGGCGCTGGCCGTCGATGCGTAAGGGCAAACCGAAATAGGTCGCCCCTTCGCCGCCCTCGCGCAGTATATCCAAAGCCAGGGTCTGCGGGTGGCTCATCACGCGGTCCATGGTCTGCACGGGCGCACAGGGCACGCCCACGGCTTCCAGCTTTTCCATCCAATGCGTTGTCGATTGGCCCGCCATGATTTTTTCGATCTCGCCGCACAGCCCAACGCGGTGGGTGACGCGGTCGCGGTTGGTTTTATAGCGCGCGTCTTCCGGCCATTCGGGATGGCCCAGCACGCCCGCGAGCTTGCGGAACAGGTTATCGTTTCCGGCGGCGACGATGATCTCGCCGTCGGTGGCATTGAAGGCCTGGTAAGGCGCGACCGTGAAAATGCCCGAGCCGTGTTTCTGCGGCAGTTCCTTGGACACGGCATAGGACGGTGCGTGGTAGGCCATCCAGCCCAGCGCGGTTTCATAGAGCGACGTGCCGATGACGGAGCCTTTGCCGGTCTGCGCGCGGGTGTTGAGCGCCGCCAGCGCACCGACCACCACCCACATGCCCGTGGCCATATCGACAATGGAGGTGCCCACGCGCACCGACGGGCGGCCTTGTTCGCCCGTGACGCTCATGATGCCGCCGAAGGCTTGCATCAGCGGATCGTATCCGGGTCGGTCGGCCAGCGGGCCTTCATCGCCGTAGGCGGTCACCGATGCATAAATCAGGCGCGGGTTGCTGGATTGCAAATGTGCGGGGCCGATCCCGTAGCCTTCGGCCTGGCCGGGCCGCAGGTTCTGCACAAAGATATCCGCCTCATCGGTCAGGGCGCGCACCTGGACAACGCCATCGGCGGCTTTGAGATCGATGGTGACCGACTTCTTGTGACGGTTCAGCGCGTTGAACATCGTGCCCGCGCCTTCGGCGAAGGGCGGGCCCCAGCCGCGCGCGTCGTCACCGCTGCCGGGTTTCTCGATCTTGATAACCTCCGCGCCCAGCTCCGCGAAGATGAGACCCGTGTAGGGGGCCGCCACGCTGTGGCCTAATTCGACAACGGTGATGCCCTTCAGAGGCAATAGGTCGGGCATGAATTCTCTCTAGTGCTGGGGCGTGCAGCGCGCGGCCTCGGCCATGAGTTTTTCGGCGGAGAGGGAGTTGCCGCCTTCGAAGGCGACACAGTCGCGCACTTTGGCGTCCAGTTCCGCGTCGGTGATGGGCGAGGACGGCGAACCGGGAAACGGTGTGACTTCCGCGAACGCCAGGATTTCATCGCCGCGCTTGACGGTAAGGCGCACGGTGCCGTGATCCATGCCGATGGGCATGTCGCCGTCGAGCGGGTCTTCGATCAATCGTGTGCGGCGCAGAAGGTTTTGCAAGTCGGCGCGGCGCACATGTTCGTCTTCGAAAGCGCCCAGGTTCACGCGTCCGTCGATCAACGCGGCCGCGACGGCGTAGGGACCGGAAAATTTGCCTTCAAGCCCCGTGGTCGGCACGGGATGGCGCAAAGCCGTCGCGCCGCCGAAGGGAACTTTGACCTCGACCTGCACACGCGGGTCGGCCAGCAGCTTCGGATCGAATTTCTTGCGAGCGTCCAGCGCCGCCATGATCGGGCGGTGCGCCATGTAGCAACAGGCGTAAAGTTTGCGGGACAACGTGGAGGCGTCGGGCGTGAGTACGATATCGGTCACCGGGCGGCCCGGAATTTTTCCGGCGTAGAGATCGAGGAAGCCTTTTTCGCCGAACGCATCAAACGCGGCGGTGACGCCGTTGGCGGCCATGCGTGCCGCGCGCACGCCGGCGGAGGCGGCGAGGCCCGCCTGCACGGGCTTCGCATGTTCGCCGAAATTGCGCTGCATGCCGCCGCCTTGCGCTGCGGCTAATGACAGCGCGTGACGGAACGCGGCTTCGTCCAGGTTGTAGATGTAGGCGATGGCGGCGGCGGCGGCGAGGGGGCCGACGGTCGATGTGGCATGCCAGCCTTTTTCATAGTGGCTGTATCCCAGCGCTTCGCCCAGCGCGATGTTGACCGACAGGCCCAGCAGGTAGCCGTTGACCACGCGATCGCGCGGCAAATTCTCGGCGCGCACGGCGGCTTCGATGGCGGGCACCAGCACGGCGGAGGGATGCGAGACGCTGGTGGAATGCACGTCGTCGTAGTCCAAAGCATGGGCCGCCGCGCCCCACACCAGCGCGGCGTGCTCGGCGTCCACCTTGGTGTTGGAGGACAGCAGCGGCGACTGCACGTCGGGATAGGCTTTGCGCATGTTGCGCGTCACCGGCTCGTTCCAGCCCGCCTGGATCACGGCGAAGGTGTCGGCATAGGCGCGGGTGACTTCGCGCGCGTTGGCCGCATCCGCCTGCAGTGTGCGGGCCGCGAGGATTTTGTCGACAAGTGAGCTACTCATGGCGCACGCACTCCCGAAGCGGCTTCCAGAAACGACTCAGGCCGCCAGTAAAACTGGCGGCCTGAGCTTGGTCTATCTTTATTATCGTTTAGTGGGCAAGCGGATCCGGGCGAACCTGGAACTTAACCATCTTCACGTAGGAGCCTTCACCTTCTTCCTGGTGCCACAGCGGAACTTCGCCGTAGTTGGCCCACACGCCTTTACCTTTCCAGCCGGTCTTGGTGTCGTCGATACGGCCGTCAAGACCACGGGGGTAGAAGCCCATGGGATAAGGCACGCGCAGGACGAGCTGTTCGCCGTTCGGCATCATGGCGATCATCGAGTCCGAGTTGCTGCCCGGCAGGATCGGAACATCTTTGCCCAGACCCAAGGTGTCATGCAGATCAACCCAGGTCAGGTAGTGCCAATCGGCGCTGCCGATGGTCTGGCCGGTGATCTGCGGGCCGGGGGTGTTGGTGAACGTCCAGCCTTCGGGGCATTGCTGACCCAGAGCCGTCGGGCCGTTGGTGACTTTGCACTTCGTACGGTCGAACTTGCCCCACTGGCCGCTGCCGAAAGCAACCCAGGCAATGCCCTTGGAGTCCATATCGACGCCGCGGGCGTTGTAGGCGGCGTATGAGCCGTCAGGCAGCTTCGGCGGTTCGTAGTACTCGGTCTTGCAGGTGAACGGCGGGTTGGAACCCTTTTCCAGACGGACGAGGCCGCTGGGGATCGCCGGCGAATGCTTGGCGTACCAGATGCTGTTGTCCTTCGGGCTGATGTTCATGCCGTAGGGGAAGCCCGAAATACGCGTGTCTTTTTTCGGGTCGCCCGCGACGACGTTGATGCCCTGGGGCTGGTTCCAGTTGGCGCGGTCCGGATCGATCTTGCCGTCGCCGTTGGTGTCGATCACGAACGGGCACCAGCCTTCGGATTTGATCGGATCTTTCGTGTCGTCATAGGTCTTGGTGTTGATCCAGCCCAGCACGTTGGTGTCGCCGCTGAAGTACAGCGTGTTGTCCTTGTCGTAGCCGAAGTTGATGTGGTGCGTCGAATAGCACGTCGGAATCACGTCGATCTTTTTGGTCTTGGGATCGTAGAGCGTGATGCGGCGCGTGGTCTTGGCCGGGTTCGGATAGTACTTGGCGTAAGCGCTGCCGTTCTTATCGTCACCGCAAGCGTCCATGGCCAGGCCTTCGCCGCCCAGCATGGTCATCCATACGCGGCCCTTTTGATCGAGCATCGGGTTGTGAACCGACAAGGTGTCTTTCAGCTGCGCGCCGTTCGTGGTCAGGCCCGGCACCGGAATTTCTTCCGTTTTCATGGAAACCGGATCCAGCACGGCGAGATAGGCCATCAGCGAGTCCACGCCGTAGACCGGACCGTTGGCGTTGACCGTCGGGTCGCGCTTGTCGGAGGTCGCTTCGTCATGGATGAAGTGGCCGCCCGCGAAGTCGTAGATCGAGAGGACGAGGTTGCGCTCCTTGCCGGCCGGACGCGGCGGGGCCGGCGGCAACGCGCCCTTTTCGATGCTCATGGTCCAATCGGCGAACATGTTCAAGCCGCGCTGTTTGCCGAAGCGCGTCATATTGTTGACCATGGTGCCCGAGAAGGCCTTGCCGTGCGGGCCGACGACGATGTCACCGGGTTCACGCGATTTTTGAATGCGCTGGTCCCAGGCTTCGACGTGATTCGTCATGCCGCCGACGTCGCGCGTCGCTTTGGTGCCGAGCTGGTGGCAGTAGTGGCACTGTTCCTTGAAGTGGGTCAGCCAATCCTGCTGCTGTCCGAAACCGGGATTGATGCCGTTGCCGCTGGGGCCGGTGCCGGGGAACTCGTTCTTTTCCGGCATCTTGATCAGCGAGAGCCAGTAATTGGCGGGATAGATTTCCGCGGCTTCTTTCGGCGTGGCGACCTTGGCGCTGAAATTGAGGGTTTTGCCCGGCGCGCCTTCCTGCGGCGCGGTGTCGAGCAGGCCGTAGCCGCGCGCCCACACCTTGTATTTTGCCTTGGGCAAATC
This sequence comes from Rhodospirillaceae bacterium, assembly GCA_019752235.1. Classification (GTDB taxonomy): domain Bacteria; phylum Pseudomonadota; class Alphaproteobacteria; order Rhodospirillales; family Rhodospirillaceae; genus SHVO01. The sequence continues at coordinate 1,934 of JAIEMI010000136.1, read as the reverse complement.
GGGGATCACATAACGGCCTTGATCGTCGGTGACGACAATCCTCACGAACTGCGTTGGCGTCTCTTTCGTCTCGGCGATCACCCACACACCGGCTTCCGGTCCTTTGGCGCCGCTCACGACGCCGCCGATGTCGTCGGCATCAATCTGCACCGCGGCGCTGGCGGCCAACGCCGCGCCGCTGACGATCAGGCTTGTCGACGCAAAAAGCGCCGCCGCAAATTGCTGCTTTATTTTCATGATCCCCCCTTTGGACATCGGTCGATGTCCTGCGACGATCTTATATCGCCTCGATGAATGACGGCAACGCCACAACGTGAAGGAAGTGTTGATATTACAGGCGTCAGTTACCGTCGCGATACGCAGCTATCATCTCCGCTAAATGATCCGCGTCCTTTATGTACTTGTGAGAATAAAAAGATGCTTCTTGTTAGCGTGTGCACAAAAAAATCCCGGGCGGCTTGGGGGCGAGCCGCCCGGGATGTTGGGCCGGGAACCTTGCGGGGAAGGGAAGGGCAAAAGGGGGATTGCCCTGGTTCGCCCGGCCGATCACTGCACTGCTGTGCGGGGCCGTCGTCTCCGCCGGTGGGAAGGGCGGCGGTCCATGTCCTGTCGCAACGCTACGCGGATAGCGGTTTTTCCGGCGTTCCACGCGCTTCGCGTGAAACACTTAGGCCTGGTGTTCGTTGATAGACCAGCTGCCGAACAGCGCCGTGATCAGGATCGCGGGGAGTAAGAAAAAGGCCATGTGGTGTCTCCTTTCTTGGTCGTTCCGGCCAATGCCGGTGTTGACGCCAACATGGGCCCGGTCTGTAACAACGCCATGTCCCCCCTGAAAGGCCGCCGTAACCGGCATGCGGGAAAATTGTAACAGGCGGTAACCAGGGGCCCCGTATTTACGCTCTGTTGCCAGATTCCCGTGTGGATTCAGTGGAGAGGCCGTCAGTCCCATGTATAAAATTTGTCATCACCGAGGAGGGAGCGACCCGTGACAGCCACCAGCGAAACCCCCAAGCCCCATATCTTGATCGTCGACGACGACACCGAGATCCGTGATCTTCTGAGCCGCTTCCTGTCCAAGCACGACTTCCGTGTAACCACCGCCAAGGATGGCCGGGAGATGCGCCAGGCCATGACGGATTGGTCGTTTGATCTGCTGGTCCTGGACCTTATGATGCCCGGAGAGGACGGCCTGAGCCTATGCCGTCAGGTACGCAGCGAGTCGGATATGCCGATCATCATGCTGACGGCCATGGGTGAAGACGTGGACCGTATCATCGGCCTGGAGGTCGGGGCCGACGACTATATGGCCAAACCCTTCAATCCCCGCGAACTGGCGGCCCGCATTAAGGCGGTGTTGCGCCGGTCTTCGTCGGGTTCGGCGCCGGACGCCGGGGAAGGGCGCGTCGACAAAGTCGGGTTTGCCGGCTTTGTGCTCGATCCGGCCACGCGGACCCTGCGCCGCGGCGACGACAGCATTGCTCTGACGGCGGGCGAATACGATCTCCTGATCGCTTTTGTCGATCACCCGCGCCGCGTCCTCAATCGCGATCAACTCCTGGATATGGCGCGCGGGCGTGCCGCCATTCCGTTCGACCGCTCTATCGACGTGCAGGTCGGACGCCTTCGCCGCAAGATCGAACCGGATCCTAAGAATCCGATTTTGATCAAGACCGTGCGCGGCGGCGGCTACATGTTTACGCCCGAGGTTGAGGCGGCGTGAAGCTACTGCCGCAAAGCGTCAATGGCCGCGTCTTCGCGGCGTTGGTTCTTGCGGTTGTTCTCATCAACTTCACATCGCTGTTCTTCTATGTCGTCTTCCGGGATGAAACCGCGGCCGCGGCCGCGGCATCCCAGGCCGCCGACCAGATCATTGTCATCAAGCGCGTGATCGAACGCGCGCCGACCGAGGATCAGCCGGCGCTGATCCAACGTCT
>JAIEMI010000262.1 GCA_019752235.1 Rhodospirillaceae bacterium | reverse complement strand
CGCTTCGATGACATCAGGCGGTCCACCTGGCGGGCGAGGCCCGTGGTGCTATCGAGTTCGCCGCGCGCGGCGGCATCCAGAAGAATGTCGTCGGGTGTGGTGTTCCACAACAAAAAGCTGAGGCGCGAAGCTTTGGAATACGCGTCAAGCCGACCGCCCTTCCCGACATTTTCAACGCGGAACAGAAATTCCGGCGCGACCAGCAGACCCGCGAGCGCGAACTCCAGACCGGGATAAAATCCGCCGAGCGTTTTGGCGGCGGCGGCGGCTTCCCGCACATGCGCCTGCACCTCGGCGTCCGAGAGAGGGCGCCGCCACAGCAGGCGGCCTGACTGCTTCAGAAACTGCCCGGCGCAGGCATCGTCCGCCGCTTCGACATCCTTCGGCCGGCACGGGATCAACGTGCCGCGATGGCTTTGGTCGACCACTTGCGCGGCGATGGTCCGCGCCATCGTATTAAACTGCTCGAAACCCGCGGGCGTGATGCTGACCTGCGCGGAGCCGACGGCGAACAGGCCTTCACTGCGCAGATCGGGCTCGAACCGCCCGGCGACTTTGATGTCCGGGCCGAACACGTCGGCGATGCTTTGGCGGTATTGGTCCTGCGTGAGCCGGCGCATGGCCGGCGCGGCTTCGCCGGCGGCCTGTTGGTCTTGATGCACACAAGAGGTCAGCGTGAGAAACGCGGCCAGAGCGGCAATGGAAGATTTGAGCTGCACGGGCGCTATTTTCCTGCTTTGGCGGTTTGCGTGGCGGGATGAATCACAAAGGCGGGGACCGCCTGCACGCGGAAGGCCGTGGAGATGGCCGTGCATTTGCCGGTCTTGGGATCGGGATAGCCATCGGCGAGTTTATGCAGCGCTTCGTAGACGCCGGGACAGTTGTAGGACAGCAGCCAGGAGGTCACGACGCCCGAGTGCATGATGTGTTCGTAGCGGCGGGCGACATCGAAATAGCCGCCCAGCATCCCTTTGAGCGAGCCATCGGGATTGAGCTTCAACTTCACCCGCGCGGCCTTGATGTCGAATTCACTGTGGATGACCTGCTGATCGACTTTCAGATGCAGATCGAAATTTTCGCTGACGACTTCGCCATCGACGATCTTGCCGCGCACGACGTTGTGGAAGCGCTTGTCGTCGTGCACCGTGAAGCTTTGGTAGGGCAGGATCTTATTGCCGGCGTCGACCGTCACGGGATCCTTGCCGGAATAAAGACCGATCTCCACCTCGGGATCGTTCTGCGTGTCGTCCACGCCGCGAATTTCGATCAGGATCGAGTGCTCGCCGGTGGCGAGCGTGGCGACGGAATATTTGTCGAGGTCGAAGCCTTCGCGGTAGCCGCGGATGCACCCCACCACGCGGCCCAACTGGTTGTCGATGCCGGGCTCGCCCGTGGCGGCGCTGGTGAAATTCTCGTGAGCGCAGGTGTTGGGCGCGGCGGTGGCGGCGGTGGTTGTGCCCTTGCCGTCGAGATTGAAGCCGTAGTGTTTTTTGCTTTGAAAAAGCTTGAGGCCGTAGTTTTTGAATTCGGTGGGATTGGAGCAGGCGTTGAGGGTGCCGCGCTTGCCCATCTTCTGGTTCACTTCGCGCTCGTTTTCGGGCTTGGACAACCGCGCGCGTTCCTCGGGCGTCTGATCGTCCAGGAACCAGTCGCGGGCGCTGCGGTTGAGACCGTCCGGGCACGCGTCCTTGCCGCCGTCGTAGGAGGCGTAGATAAAATCCCAGGCGATGAAGCCGAGGGTCTTGCTTTCGGCCTGCGCGGGCGAAGCCAGCGCACAGGCGGCGATCAGGCCTGTATATAAAGTAGCGCGGCACAGCGCCGCGAAGCGAAAGGCAGACATCGAAACCCCTCCCAGGCCTTGGATGTGCACGCTTAGCTAATGGGCCATTTTTATCGAAAATGGCCGTATATCGCAACGCAATACCCGGTTACAGAAGGGTACGTATTGTTATAATTCGTTTTTATTCCAGTCTTGGCTGCGAATTGGCGCAAGAGGCATCAGGGCGGGAGGTGCCGCGCCGGTGTTCAGGCGGCGCGGCGAATCTCCATATGCCTCAGTCTCTCAAACTAAAACCGGTAACGCAGGCCGGCCGTTACCATCCGCGGCTCGGCGTAGTTGGTCGTGAGGATGCCGACGGTTTGGTAGAGGTTGAAACCGACCACGGAGTATCTGTGGTTCGTGACGTTGGTGGCCGCGAGCGAGAAATCGAGCCCATAGCCGTAGATGTCGTTCCACTCGGCGCGCAAATCCAACTTCGAGCGATTGAACGGCTGCACGGGCGAGCCGTCGTCCAGAGGGATTTCATCACTGGTGATCGTGGCGGTGCCCGACACGCTGATCACGCCCACGGATTTATCGACCGGCAAGTAATACTTGAGGGTCGCGTTGCCTGAGTGATCGGCATGGAACGGAAACCGCCGGTTAGTGAACGATTCCGGCGCGCCCGTGGTGGGGTTGAAAGAATCATACTTAACGTATTTTGCATGCGAATAGGCATAGGCGCCCGAGAGTTCCCACTGTTCGGTAATAGCCCATTGCAAACTGAGCTCAGCCCCGACGACATGGACCTTCGCGGCGTTCAGGAGTACGCCGGCGATCCTTTGGTTCCCCTGCGCATCGACATAAGACCCCGTGACGTTTTCCTGCACGTTGTCGAACCAGTTGTGGAATACGGACGCATTGGTGCGTAAACGGCTCGATCCGATATCCCAGTCGGCCTTGATCCCGCCTTCGAGGTTGGTATTGAACTGCGGCTCGACGATGCGGAGCTGCAGCGGCAAATTGACGTTGTTAAAGCTACCACGCGAGTAGGCGCGGCTGGCCGTCACGTAAACCATCTGACTCGGTTGAAGTTGATAGTCGAGCCCGAAGGTCCAGCCCGGCGCCGTCCAGTTGTTGCTTTGCCCGATGAAGCACGTCGTCGGGTTGGCAAGGGCGGACGAACATGCGCCGGTACGCGTGGTGCCTTGGGTCTTTTGTTTCTGGTAGTCCCAGTTGTAGCGATAGCCCGCTGTAAAGTTCAGGTCTTCCAGCGCCGACGAAATCAAGCCCATATCAACGGTCGCTTGGGCGAAGATCGCCTGTGACCGGGTGATACTGTCATTCAAGGTGCAGGAGGGCAGGCCCCCGAAAATGCGCAAGCCGTTGCAGGTTCTGCGCGGGTTGGGGTAGCCGTCGTAGGATGCAAAGCCGCCGACGACCGCGTTGACCTTGCCGTCGAAAAACCTACCCTGCACTTGCAGCTCTTCGCTGTAGGAGACCTGGGCCGCCGGGTAGGCGCGCGAGTCGGCATAGGGATCGATGATGTTGAAACTGGTGCCGTCCCAGTCGTATTGCTCGACGTTGTTGGTGGTCGAATAGCCGAAGATATTCTTGACGGTGAGGTACTCGTTCACATCCCAGGTCGTGTTGTTGACGATCATGAGATATTTGGTTTTCTCAAACTGATTGCCAGCCACATAGCTCGACGACAACTGCGTTTCTTTGCCTAGCGCCGCCTGTGCTGCGACGGAACCCACGAAGCCCGGACCACCCAGCAGCGCCGCGAAGCTGCCCGGTTTGACGGCGATCAGGAACCGTGACGGGCCGTTTGTATTCGTCACACGTTCGTCAAGTACGGTGTAGCTTTCGAGATTTTCGAACGGCTTAATGGTCACGCCGATGCGGAAAGCGGTGTAATTGACATCATCGACATCAAGGCCGGTGTTGAGAACCTTGGTGAAACCGTCGCGCACCTCGCGCTGGCCGGCGATGCGCATCAAGACCTTGTCGGCAATCACCGGGACATTGATGGCGCCGCCGATCAGGCGGTCATTGTAGGTGCCGAACGCCCCCTCGACGTAGCCCTCGAGCTGGCCGGTAGGCCGTTTGGGCTCACGCAAGATCGCGCCGCCGATGGCGTTGATGCCGAACAGCGTGCCTTGAGGCCCCACAAGAACCTGCACGTTCTGGAGATCATAAAATGCACCGCGGCCACTGACGCCGCCCTGATTCGAGTTCCCGCCGACCGGCGCTTCGGCGAAATAACTGCGCACGCCCGGCAGACCGCGGATGCGATCGAAGCCGCCGGCATCGCGTCCGTACACGTTATTTTCGGTATATGTCGGCGTCAGCTCGGCGAGCTGGCGGGATGTGGTGATGTTCTTTTCGCGCAGATCTTCCGCGGAGAAGGCGCTGATGGAGATGGGGACTTGCTGAATGTTTTCTTCACGACGGCGCGCCGTGACGGTGATCTCTTCGATCCCGATCGCGGCTTGCGCGGTTTGCTGGCTCTGCGCCGCTGCCGGTTGAGGCAAGCCCGACGAGACCGCACTAGCGAGTGTTAAGGCCGTGAAACTTTTTAAGGTCCGCTGGAACGCAACGCGACGAGCCGTCTGAAACATAGGTTCCTCCCCTTTATTTTTTGAGCGTGATAAACGTGTAACGTCCTCCGGTGATACATGAGCTTCTCGGCATACCTCCGCAGGCGTATTGACGCCTGTATGCTGAGACTACTTTTGCGTATACTATAGAACTCAGTGTTACGCTATATGATGCATATACCATCGCACTTCTACGTTTTTCGTTAACGGCGCCCTTTATCCGGCGCGCGGGAGAGGCAGAGATGAAGATGGTTTTAGGGCGTAAATTCACGACTATCGCGATGGTTCTCGCGCTGACGGTGACGGCCGGAACGTCTCCACATGCGGCGGATAAGCCGCTCTACCAGATGGACAACCCGACCATCGACGCCCGCATCCGCGCGGCCTTCGGGGACCAGGACGCCTTCGCCGCCGCCAAGATCGTGGGCTTGATGTTCGCCGACACGCTGGCCGTAGGGCCCAATCAGGTGACGCGCGAGGTGATTTTGAGCGGCCTTGAAAAGGAGAGCGCGCGCTTTTATCAGCAGATGCCCGACTTCCAAATTGCCGAGCGCGACCTGTTCGTGGCCGACAACGGCGTGGTGATGAACGGACGCATGATGGGGACGCGCCTCGACGGCACGAAAATGGACGTGGCTTTCGCGACGATTTTCACCCGCGACAAGAGCGGGCGCATCGTGGCGCAGTCGACGTTGGAAGTGCCGAGGAAGGCTAAGTAAGCGGCGGCGGCTTCACGCCGAAGATTTTCTGAAAGCGTTCGGAATACTTAGGCCAGGCCTGAGGGTTGATCAGGCGCGGCGGTATTTTACCTTCGAAAATCGTGATCCACTGTTCCGCCGCGCCCACGGCCATGGCGCGCAGCGCGTCCTCGGAGATGCCGGCGTTGTGCGGCGTCACAATCACATTGTCGAGGCTCAGCAGCGGGTGATCCAGCGGCGGCGGTTCGTCGAGGAACACGTCGAGCCCCGCCCCGGCGAGTTTCTTGGCTTTCAGGGCGTCGTAAAGCTCGTCCTCTTTATGGATGCCGCCGCGCGCGGTGGTGACGAAGAAGGCCGAGGGTTTCATCATCTCGAACTGCGCCTTGCCGAGCATACCGAAGCTTTCGGCCGTGCGCGGGCAATGCACGGAAATGAAATCGGAGCGGCGCATCAGCTCCTCAAGCTCGACCTTTTGCGCGCCGCGTTCGGCGATCTGCGCCGCCGTGAGGTAGGGGTCGTAGGCCAGGATGGCGGCGCCGAAGGCGGCCTTGCACATGCGCGCGGTGCGCAGGCCGATCTGGCCGATGCCGATAATGCCGATGGTCTTGCCCAGCATCTCGACGCCGACATAGTCGAAACGCTGGAGATTCTTGACCGTGCGCATGTCGCGATCGGATTTGACGATCTTGTTGGCGACCGCGAGCATCAGGCCCAGGGCATGTTCGGCCACCGCCTGACTGTTGGTGCCGGACTGATTGCAGACGATCACGCCGGCGGCCGTACAGGCGTCGACGTCGACCACATCGTAGCCCGCGCCCGTGACGCTGATGGCCAGGAGATCGGGGCAGCGGGAGACGAATTCCGGCGAGCCGAACCAGGGCTGCTTCAGCTCGGTACGGGGTTGGATCTGGTAGCCGTGCGCGCCCTTGAGTTTCGCCCAAGTGTCTTCGGCGGGCGCGGCATAGGTGTGCCTTGTAACAACGATGTCCTTATGCGGCTCCAACACCGGCATCCAGGCCGGGTCGATCCAGTTCTCGAAATACACCAAACTGCGCTGCACGCCCCAATTCCCTCTTTGATTATACTCTTCCTTGACGCCGCTAAGGCATGGGCCCTAGGGTCATGTCCGGACAAATGCGGACGCCAGTCTGCCGCGATTAACCGCTTTGCGCACCCCGAAATTTAAGCGCGCCTGGCTGAATTCCGAGGAGGGAATTTGACCGATACACCTCACACCGCGCCCACGCGCGCGGAAGACACCAGCCTGACCGCTTTTTTCAAAGATATGTCGGTGAAGGAGAAGCGCACCTTCTGGGGCTGCTGGGCCGGCTGGAGCCTGGATGGGATGGATTTCATGATCTATCCCCTGGTGCTGGGCACGCTTATCACGCTGTGGGACGTGGACCGGGGCACCGCGGGTATCGTCACGACGCTGACGATCCTGACGTCATCCGTCGGCGGCTGGGTGGGCGGTTATTTCGCCGACCGTATCGGCCGCGTGCGCATGCTCAAGCTCACCATCCTGTGGTTCTCGTTCTTCAGCGTGCTGTGCGCCTTCGCCAACGACTTCACGGAACTGGCGATCTACCGCGCGCTGCTGGGCTTCGGCTTCGGCGCCGAATGGTCGGCGGGCGCGATCCTCGTGGGCGAAACCGTGAAAGCCAAATACCGCGGCCGGGCCGTGGGCTCGGTGCAATCGGGCTGGGCGGTCGGCTGGGGGCTCGCGGTCATCGCGCAGGCCGCCGTGTACTCGCTGGCCGAGCCGGAGATGGCCTGGCGCATCATGTTCGTGCTGGGCGGCTTGCCCGCGCTGCTGGTGTTCTATCTGCGACGTTATGTGGAAGAGCCGGAAGTCTCGGTGAAAGCCATGCAGGCGCCGGGGGAACGGGCCTCGATCTTTGAAATCTTCAAGGGCGGATACCTGAAAACCACGGTGCTGGCGTGCATCATGACCTCGGGCGCCACGGGCGGCTATTACGCCATCAACACGTGGCTGCCGACCTATCTCAACACCCAGCGGGGTTTGTCGGTGGTGGCGTCCACGGGATACTTGGTGTTCCTGATCATCGGGGCGTTTCTGGGGTTCATTTTCGGGGCGTGGTTCGCGGACCGCTTTGGACGGCGCAAGCTGTTCCTGTTCTTCTCCGTGAGCGCGGCGATCCTGGTGGTGATGTACATCCAGTTGCCGCTGTCCAACTCCGTGATGTTCTTCCTGGGACTGCCCATGGGCTTCTTCTCGACCGGGCACTTCTCGGGCATGGGGCCGATTTTGACGGAGCTCTACCCGACGCGTTTGCGCGGCTCGGGCCAAGGCTTCACCTATAACTTCGGGCGCGGCCTCGGCGCGTTCATTCCCGCGTTCGTAGGATATCTCTCGCTGTACCTGCCGCTGGGGGACGCCATGTCGGTGTTCGCGGTGATTTCCTACGGTGTCTTCTTCGTCGCCGCGCTGATGCTGCCCGAGACCAAGGGCAAGGAACTGACGGTGGATTGATGCTATGGCCACGCTGGAGTTCTTTTTCGACTGTTCGAGCCCGTGGACTTACATCGGCTTTCATAACATTCAGCCGGTGGCCAAGACCTTCGGCGTCGAGATCACGTGGAAACCGATTTTGGTGGGCGGCGTATTTAACGCCGTAAACCCGAGCGTCTATCAGTCGCGCGAAAACCCGATTCCGGCCAAGGAAGCTTATCGCGACAAGGACATCGCCGACTGGGCGCGGCACTCCGGCCTTAAAGTGCACTGGAAGCCGCCGGTGTTTCCGGTCAACAGCGTCAAAGCCATGCGCGGCTGCATTGTCGCGGGGCGGACGGGACGGTTGGAGGAGATGGCGCGCGCCTGCTTCGCCGCCTATTGGGGCGACCAGCGCGATATTTCGCAGGACGACGTTCTGGCCGATATCTGCCAGAGCATTAAATTTGATAAGGATATATTCTTTGCGGGAATCGCCGAGACCGCGGTGAAGAACGAACTGCGCGACAACACCGAAGAGCTGATCAAGCGCGGCGGCTTCGGCAGTCCGACCATCTTCGTGAACCGCACCGACATGTATTTCGGCAATGACCGCCTGCCGCTGGTGAAGGATGCCCTTGCCCGCGGCTAGCCGGCGTGAGGGACGATGACGACACGCGACTTTTCAAGATTTGACCGCTTCCTCGATAGTCTTAAAGGCGAGGTTTACCCGGAGGCGCCGGGCGAACCGCACCTGACGATCACCCGCAGGACGCTGGAGGATCTTCGCCAAAAAGGCCTGATCAAGGCCGGCGACAAGGTGCTGGACGTGGGCTGCGGCCAGGGCCTAGCGCTCAAGATCTTTCGGGAGTTCGGGATAGAAGCCATCGGCACGGGACTGGGGCCGGACGTGGAGACCTGCCGCGCGCAGGGCTTCGACGTGCGGGCCATGGATCAGAACTTCATGGATTTTCCCGACGAGAGTTTTGATGTGCTGTGGTGCCGGCATGTGCTGGAACACAGCGTTGCGCCGCTGTTCACGTTGTCGGAATACAAGCGCCTGACAAAACCGGGCGGGCTTATCTATGTGGAAGTTCCCGCGCCCGACACGTCCGCGCGCCACGAGCACGGGCGGAACCATTACAGCGTCATGCAGATGTCGGGCTGGCTCGCGAATTTCGAGCGCATGGGGCTCGTGATGGAACACGGCGGAAAGCATAAGTTCGAAGTCGGGACCGGCCCCGATATCTACTTCGCGTTCAACTTACGCAAACCGGCTTAGAATTTAGGCGGACGCTTGGCGTGGAAGGCGGCCATGCCTTCCTTCCAGTCCGCCGAATTGATCAGCAGCGCGAGATTTTCGAGACCGAAGCGGCGCGCGCTCTTGGCATCGACGCTTTCGCTGACGTGCACGGCGGCCTTGGCCTGGGCGATGGCCATGGGGCTCAAGGTTTTTATTTTCTCGGCCAGCGCCAGGGCGGCGGGCATCAGATCGTCGGGTTCCGTGACGGCATAGAGCAGACCACGCCTGTCGGCTTCTTCCGCCGTGATGTGCGTGCCCAGCAGAATCCATTCCATGGCTTTGCTGCGGCCGACGTAGTGCAGCAGTTTCTGCACGCCGCCGGCGCCGGGCTGCGCGCCGAGTTTGACTTCCGGCACGCCGATTTTCGCGGTCTTGGACATGAGGCGGAAGTCCGCCGAGATCGCCATTTCGCAGCCGCCGCCCAGGGCAAAACCGTTGATGGCGGCGATGACCGGGAAGCGCATGGCTTCAAAACGGTCATAGAGCAGCGAGATTTTGAGCAGGTAGTTGTCGCGGATATCCATCTGCGACGTGCCGATGGGCGACTTGGGATCGACGAAGTAATCGAGATGCGCGCCGCAGCAGAAGGCGCGGCCCGACCCGGTGATAATGAAGGCGCGGGCATCGGCTTCCTGCGCAACATCGAGGGCGCGGGAGAGTTCCGACAGGAGATCGAGATGGAGCGTGTTCATCTGCTTGGCGCGGGTCAGCGTCGCCAACGCCACGCGCTTCGAGGGCCAGCTCAGCGTGACCGCTTTGCCCTTGAAGCCCGTTTCAGCGTTCTTTTTTGCCTTCGCCATCAGAACTGCACATCCAAGCCGAGTTCGCGGGCGATGAGCAAGGTCTGGATCTGGCTGGAGCCGTCGCCGATGGTGCAGACGCGGTTGTCGCGCACGTACCGCGAAGCCGGGCATTCGTCCATGAAACCGAAGCCGCCGTGGACCTGCAGCGCAAGGTTGGCACACTCGTTGCCGATTTCGGTGGCGTAGTATTTGGCGATACCAAGGTCTTTACCCGAGGCGAGACCCTTATCCGCCAGCCACGCCGCCTTGTAGACGATCATGCGCGCGGTTTCGACCTTCACACAAATGTCGGCAACCATCTTCTGAATAAGCTGGAGCTTGCCGATGGTGGCGCCGAAAGCCTTGCGCTCCGTGGCATAACTGACGGCTACGTCCAGTGACGCCTGGGCGAGGCCGACGGAGCAGATCGAGAGGAACACGCGGGCCTGCTGATAGCCCTTGTGCAGCAGGAGGCGGCCCTTGTCGACTTCGCCGACGATATTCTCAGGGCCCAATTCGCAATCTTCAAAATAGAGCGGATGGGTGTCGGAGGATTTCCAGCCCATCTTGTTGTAGGATTTCCCGACCGTGTAGCCCTTCGTACCCTTCGGGATCAGGAAAAGGGTGAAGGACTTCTTCTTCTCTTCGGGCGGGCTGGTGACAGCCAACACGAGCGCGAAGGACGAAATGTCCGTACCCGAGTTCGTGATCCAGGCCTTCTCGCCGTTCAGAATCCACGTGTCGCCATGCTTGCGGGCGCGGGTGGTGAAGCCTGCCGTGTCGGAGCCGGCTTGCGGCTCGGTGCCCGCAATGGAGCAGATCTTCTTGCCGGAGACGATGTCGGGCAGGAACTTCTTCTTCTGCGCATCGGAGCCGAAACGCTGCAGGGTCAAGCCGGTGGCGATACTCACCATCGTGCCGACGGCGAGCGACTGATCGGCGCGCGCCACCTGCTCCAACGCCAGCGCGGTTTCGAAGGTGCCGAGCCCCATGCCGCCCCATTCCTCGGCGAAGGGAATGGAGGTGATGCCGGTGCCGGCCAGCTCATGGAACAGCGCGGTTGGGAACTTGGCTTCCTTATCGAGCTTCTCGGCCACCGGCGCGATCTTCTCGCGCGCGAATTTGCCGATGGCCTCTTGAAGGTTGCGTTGATCGTCCGACAGCAGGAAGTCCATGTCTTCGTCCTTATAAATTTCTTCTAGTGCAGTTTCGGGCCTGACGCGTCTCCGAAGATCTTCGTCGGGTTCATGATGTTGAGCGGATCGAGCGCCTGCTTGATGGATTGCATAAGCTGAACACTTTCGCCGTGCTCCGCCAGGAGGAACTTGGTCTTGCCGATGCCGATGCCGTGCTCGCCGGTGCAGGTGCCGCCTGCCGCCAGGGCGCGTTCCACAAGCCGGTCATTCAGGGCCTCGACGCGCGCGAGATAGGCCGGATCGTCGGGCTTCACCATGATCGTGAGATGGAAGTTGCCGTCGCCGACATGACCCAGCAGCGGCGCGCAGAAGTCGCCCTTCCGGATATCTTCCTTGGTGGCGAGGATGACATCGGCCAGACGCGAGATCGGCACGCAGACGTCCGTGGGCCACATGCCCCAGCCGGGCTTGTTCTCTTTATTGGCCCAGACGGCATCGTGGCGCGCCTGCCAGAGTTTCGAGCTTTCCTCGGCCTGGGTGGTCCATTTGAAATGCCCGCCGCCGTTGTCGGTGGCGATGGCTTCGACCATCTCGGCCTGTTCCCGCACCCCCGCCTCGGTGCCGTGGAATTCCATGAACAGGGAATTGCCCGGCGGCAGGCCGAGCTTGGCATAGGTGTTGAGCAGCGTGATTTGGAAATCGTCCAGCAGTTCGATGCGGGCGATCGGGATGCCGGCCTGGATGGTGCTGATGACGGTGTTGACCGCGCCTTCCAGCGAGGCAAAAGCACACGTGGCGGCGGCGATCTTCTCGGGAATGCCGTAGAGGCGCAGCGTGACTTCGGTGACGACACCCAGCGTGCCTTCGGAGCCGACAAAGAGGCGCGTGAGGTCGTAACCGGCCGCCGATTTCCGCGCGCGGCCGCCGGTGCGGATGACGCGGCCGTCGGCCGTGACGATTTCCAGGGCGAGCACATTCTCGC
>JAIEMI010000087.1 GCA_019752235.1 Rhodospirillaceae bacterium | reverse complement strand
CGGTTTTGACCGGCTTACGTGCTGACGCCGCCGCCGCGAGCTGATGTTCGATCTCGACGGACAATTCGCTCCAGTTGACGGGCTTGCCGACTATGGCATTCACGCCCGCGGCGAAGTAAGTGCTGCGGTAGTCGGCGATCACGTCAGCGGTGAGCGCGATGATGGGGATACGCGCATTGGCGGAGGCGGATTTGCGAATCTGGCTGGTCGCCTCGGGCCCATCCATAACGGGCATCTGCATATCCATGAGAACAAGGTCGTAGTCTTTCGCCGCCGCCGCCGCGACCGCCTGCGCGCCGTCCGCCACGGCATCGACGGTGTGGCCCATGCGGGTCAGCATGGTCGTAACGAGGAAACGAGAGGTTTCGTTGTCCTCGGCCAGCAAAATGCGCCCCGACACCGCCGCCTTGAAGCTGTCTTTAATGGATTCCGGCCGGCGCGCGGGAGCCTGATTTTCGAGCTTCTGCATGGTCCGGTCGGGTGCGGACCTGACGGTGAAAGAAAACGTCGAGCCCTTGCCAAGTTCACTGGCCACGGTAATCGCGCCGCCCATCCCTTCGACCAGACGCTTGGAGATCGCAAGCCCAAGACCTGTGCCGCCATATTTACGCGAGGTCGAGACGTCGGCCTGCACAAAGGGCTGGAATAACCTGGCGGCATCCTCCTCGGCGATGCCGATGCCGGTATCCGCCACACTAAAGCGCAAGGTAAAATCGTTGTCGTTTTCCAGAAACTGTTCGAAACCAATCGTGATGCGGCCCGCCCCGGTGAATTTGATCGCATTACCGACGAGATTCGAGAGAACCTGACGCAAGCGTTTTGGATCGCCTTTGACCCCATCCCAGTAGGTCTGCGGCGTATAGCTTTCCAGCACCACGCCCTTTTCCATGGCCACCGGCGCGAACAGGTTAACCACGTCGCCGATGATCTCGGAGACACTGAAAGTGATGTCCTCGATCTCGAGTTGCCCGGCCTCGATCTTCGAGAAGTCGAGAATATCGTTGAGAAGATCCAGCAACACGCGCGCTGAGCGCTTGAGCAGCTTGGTCAAATTTTCCTGCTCGGCGGAAAGCGGGCTCATGAGCAAAAGGTCGGCCATGCCCATGACCCCGGTCATGGGGGTCCGCAATTCGTGGCTCATCATGGCGAGGAACTGCGATTTGGCGACATTGGCGGCCTCGGCGCGCTCGCGCTCCATATCCAAATTCTGCGCGAGGACGGTCAATTCCTGCGCTTGGTTGGAAAGACGGTCGCGCACCGCCTGCAGTTCCGACTCACGTTCAACGCGCTCCGTCACGTCGCGCAAAGCCGACACCACCGCGAAACCCCTGGCGCCCGCGGGCGCGGGCACGCGTGTGCTGGAGGACTCCACCCAAACCGAAGTGCCGTCCTTGCGGCGCATACGCCAGACCATCACCCCATCCAGCGCGTCCTGCAAACGTCTGCTCAATTCATCCTGTACGTAGTTTTCCGCCTGCCAGAAGAAGATGTCGCGGCCGACAACGTCTTCGGGCTTATACCCCGCGACCTTCTCGATGGACGGTGAAACGTAGCGGAACACGTGATCCTGATCGTAAAGCGTGATGACATCCGACACGTTATCGGCGAGCAGACGGAAGCGCTCCTCACTGGCGCGCAGGGTCGCCTGGAAGCTTTCGCGTTCGGTGACGTCCAACACCACGAGCTGGCGGGCGGGCTGGCCTTCCCATTGGATCAGACGCTCGATGCTCTCGAACCAGCGGCTATGACCGCGGCGGTCAAGCATGCGGTGCTTGAGGGTTTTGCCCTCCAACTCCTGCCTCAGCGCCATATCCCAGCGTTGCTTGGCTGCGTCCAGCAAGTCGGAAGGTACGTGAATGGACAAGGAGTCGAGAGCCAGCACCTCGTCGACGTTGTCATAGCCCAGCATGCGCGCATAAGCGGTGTTGCAGAAGAGCGCTTTGTCCTGACGGATAATGACGACACCCTGCAGCGAGCCTTCGATGAGGTTGCGGAATTTGCGTTCGCTGTCGGCCAGCGCGATCTGTGCCTGCTTGCGGCCGGAGATGTCATGTATGAAACCGGTGGTACGGACAATACGCCCATCAGCGTCCAAGTGCGGAATGATACGGACGTGCAGCCAGATGTAATGCCCGGCCGCGTGCCGCGTCCTGACTTCGGTATCGATCGGTATAGCGCGCGCCTGAAATTCGGCGAAATGCGCCATGAATTCGGGCAGGTCTTCGGGATGCATCACCTGCGGCAATGACCCCATCGTAGGATTGTATTCGCCGCTCACACCAACAATTTCCTTGGCGCGATCCGACCAGAACGCTTTGCCGTCGGCGGAAATGTCGAAATATCCCGCCTGCGATGCTTCCATGGCCAGCGATAAAGATTCACGGCTAAGACGCAGTTCATCCTCGGCCCGATGACGTTCGCTGACATCAACGACGGTGCCAATGACGCGTGCCGGACGTTGCTCGATATAAGAAACAATACGTCCGCGGCTATGCACCCAAACATAGTGTCCGGCACTGTGAATCATGCGGTATTCGATATTGTACGGTGTTCCCGTTTTGATATGATTCCGGAAACCATCCTGTACACGCGGCAAGTCTTCCGGATGACAAAGCTGGTGGTGCAGCGTCATCGTTGGATTGAAGTCGACCGGATCGAGCCCGAGAATTTCCGCAAATCGTGGGCCCGCGAAAAGGCGGTCGGACTCGATATCCCAGTCCCAGATGGCCGCGCCGGTGGCGGAAATGGCACGCTGCAACTGTTCTTCGCGTTCGGCGATGGCGCGTTCCGCCGCCTTGCGCGCCGTGATATCGGCGACGACGCCGAAAAGACCCTGGAACCTCCCGGCTTTGGTGAAGCGGTAGCGGGTAGCGACAAGAACGTCCTTAATCTTGCCGTCAGGACACCGGATGCGCGCTTCGACTTCGCCGCCTTTGCGTCCCGTGGTCTCAGGATCGGTGAGCGCCGCCAGCACCGGTGCGTACTGCGGCAGAAAGGTCGCGATGACATTGTCGTAGTTGGGAACGAACGTCTTCGAATCCTGCTCGAACACCTCATACATACCCGTGGACCAGACCGCGAGGTCGGTGTCTTCAGAGCGGCTCCAGTAGCCGATCCCGGCCACGGTTTCGGCCAACATCATATCCGCCGACAGCGCTTCGAGATCGCGCGCAAGACGCAAACGCTGGAGAAGTTGGGTCAGCAGTACGAAGGTGCCCACAACAATCAGCAGGCCGGCGCCGATGAGCGCAAATGTGAGGGGCTGGCTCACCGCAAAGATCGCCGCATGGGCCGGATGGTCATGGCGCCTCTCCTCAACTCCCCGCGGAGCCGGCAACCATCTTAGCCCACCGCGAAAGCCGAGGTGAAGAGCCGGGAGCGCAAATACCTGGAATTATGGGCGTTTGAGCCAGCCGCGGGCGGTGACGAGATCAGCCACCGCTTTGCCGAGGTCGGCAATGGACAAGCCCTCCTGCTTCCACTTGCGGCGCGCCGCGGCGACTTCCTCGACCCGGGCCGCCCACTCAGGACCGAAAACATGATCTTCGAGAAATGCACGAATATGGCGGGCAAGACCGGCCGCCGTGCCATCGGTGGAAATGGCGATTTGAAGATGGCCGCGCCGGATGCGCGCCGGCATATGGAAATCGCAGAGTGCTACCCGATCCTGCACATGAACCAGCGCACCGACAGCCTTGCCGCGTGCCCGCAGAACGGCCGCGAAGCCATCGTCAACATCGGCGATGAAAACCAAGTGCGGACGATGAGCGGCGAAGTCGGCGTCCTCAGGCCAGCGCGCCTGCAACCGCGGCCCAGCAACGGCCGCAAGGTCGGCGGGCGCGTCGGGCGCAAAGACGTGAACATCGCGGGCGCGGTGCTCATCAAGCGTTGCGACACGCGACGTCAGGCTGATTCCGCCTATGACGAAAACCGGCAACGCGGTTACATCCAGCACCAGCGGAAACATAGGTGGAACGGGCGGGGGCGCGGCGGACGAAGAGGCGGAATCCACCGTGCTCACGATCAAACCTTGCCCGTCAACGTGCGGGCGATGTCCATGGCGGCATACGTGAGAATCGCGGAAGCCCCTGCTCGCTTGAACGCCAGGAGCGATTCACGGAAGGCCGCGTCGCGGTCGAAGGCGCCGTTGGCGGCGGCGAGCGACAGCATCGCGTATTCGCCGCTGACCTGATAGGCAAAGACCGGCACATTGACGTGGGCCTTCACGGCGGCGATGACATCAAGATAAGGCATGCCCGGCTTCACCATCACGATGTCCGCCCCCTCGGCAACATCGAGCGCGGCTTCGCGTAAAGCTTCGCCCGTATTGGCGGCATCCATCTGATAAGTGTGCTTGCCCTTGGCGCCGAGCGCACCCTTCGAACCAACGGCATCGCGGAACGGACCGTAGAACGCGGACGCGTATTTCACCGCGTAGGACAAAATCATGGTGTTGACGAATTTCTTGTCTTCCAGCGCGCGCCGGATGGCGCCGATGCGCCCATCCATCATATCCGAGGGCGCAACGATATCGCAGCCGGCTTCGGCGAGCACCAACGCCTGCTTCACCAGCACTTCGACCGTGGCGTCGTTGGCAACATCGTCGTCGATGAAAAGCCCGTCGTGGCCGTGGACGGTGTAAGGATCGAGGGCGACGTCACAGATGATGCCGACATCAGGCACCGCTTTCTTGATGGCCGCGACGGCGCGGCACAACAAATTCTTCGGATTGACGGCCTCGGAACCTTGATCGTTTTTCAGAGCGGAATCGATGACCGGGAACAGCGCCAAGGCCGGAATACCCAGGGCCTGGGCTTCTTTTGCAAATGTGACGGCATTGTCGATGGACAGACGCGCCACGCCCGGCAGGCTGGCCACATCCTGACGGACGCCGGAGCCTTCAACCACGAACAAGGGTTGGATAAGGTCGTCGGCCGTCAGCACGGTCTCGCGCACCAATCGCCGCCGCCAGGACGTCGCTCGCACACGACGCATGCGTGTCGCCGGAAAAGAGCCCGAGCTCGGCATGTCGCAATCCCCCTTACGGTCCCAAAGCCTCGATGGTCGCGCGTGTCATGGCGACAATGCCCTGCATTGTCGGCGCCTTGGCAATGGGTTGACGTTGCCACGCCCCCTGCACGCCTTCAAATACATCCTTGCTCATGCCGACGGCGAAGACAGCCGAGTTTTTTTGTGTCAATCCAGCCTTGGACATCAGATCGGCCAGAATAACCGCGTTACGGCGTGAAAACACCGGGGCCACCACATGCATACGGGCGGCCATTTTCGCAAATTGGTCGGGCAGTCCGTCGCGCGCGATCATTCTGTAAATCGGCACACGCGTGATACGGCCCAGAAATTCTTGCGCGAGGTCGGCGCTCACTTCCGTGGCCGACGGGTACAACGCCGATGCAAAGGAATCGTTGGCGAGATGCTGGCGCAGATCATCGACATTCTCCCCGGTTTGGATGACACGGGCGTAGCCGGCGCGCACCGCCGCTTTCGCCGTGGCTTCGCCAACCGCATAGACAGTCTTTAGGCGCCACGGCGGATCGACAAAGAACAGATTAACCGCGATCTGACTGGTAAAAATCAACGAGTCGTGGGCGCCAGGCGGCGGAAACACCGCACTGATCGGCTCTTCGTGCGTCAACGGGCAATCATAGATCGCCCACGGCAGGTCGCCGAAGGCTTCGTGAAAACGGCCGTGATAAACCGCAGGCCGGGTGTTGAGAATGAGGCCCAGTTTGGGATCAAAAGTGCTCATGTGTACCGCATAATTTCCGCAAATCCGGCGCGGAAATTACGGCTCCGCCCGGGCGGGGGTTTGGCCCGCCGGAAGATGGATACCACATTCGATCTTGTCGCTGCCACGCCAACGGCCCGCGCGAGCATCTTCGCCCGCTTCAACCCGGCTCGTGCACGGCATGCAGCCGATGCTGAGGTAGCCGTCGGCTTCCAACGGGTGACGGGGAAGGTCATGCGCGGTGAAGTAGGCTTCGATGTCGGCCTTCGTCCACCGGACAATGGGGTTGATCTTGATGCGGCCGTTTTCGATCTCGAACAGCGGCAGACCGGCCCGCGACGCGGCCTGGAAGGCCTTGCGGCCCGTGAACCAAGCGTCGTAAGGCCGCAAAGCCCGTTCCAGCGGCTCGACTTTACGCAGAGCGCAGCAGGCATCGGGGTTTTGAGACCAAAGCACCCCCTTGGGGTCGCGCGCGGCCAGCGCCGCGACATCGGGGGTGACGGACTGCACCCCGCTCAGGCCAAGCAATTTGATCAATTGGTCGCGATAGCGCTTGGTCTCGCCGAAGAGCTTGCCGGTATCGAGGAACACCACCGGCGCGGCCTTATCGATCTGGGAGATCATGTGCAGCAGCGCGGCGGATTCCGTGCCGAACGACGACACCAGCGCAACCTTGCCGGGGAATTCGTCCTGGATCATCGCGCGCAAAACTTCGCTGGGCGAAGCATCGGCGTAACGATTATTCAGAAGCTCGACGTGGCTGGCGAGATTTATAGGTTCAACCACGCGGGCGGCAACACTGCTCATGACGTGCTTCCTTGACGCAACTCCGCGACCCGGGCGGCGCGGTCCCCCGCGCGCTGGTACCAGTTGGTATAAGCAGCGACGGAACGCTTGAGAGAGTCGATCGGAAAGTTGTCCTTCACTTCGAACGAGGTGAAGCCGCAACGGAGCAAAAACAAGACCTGATCGGGAATAAGATCCCCCGCCGCACGCATATCAGCCGTGTACTTATGGCGGTCACGGAGCAGACGCCCGAGCGAGAACAGGCGGCCGTCGCGCATCGTGTTCATGCGGATAACGACGACCCCAAGACGCGGCAGGAAGGGCTCCAGTTCATCGAGGTTGGCGTCGCCGCCGATCTCGACGCCGACAGCGCCCGCCGCCGAGAACAAGCTGTTATGCTCGTTCTTGAGGCGCGCAAAAGAGACGATGACGGATTGGCCGGCCGCCATGGGCGCGTCGTCAGCAACGTGCGTCCATTTGTCGGCAATCGGGCCCTGGCGATCAACGACGGCCATAGAGGCTCTCCTTGAAAGGTGCGGGACCGACGCGGCGGTAGGCCTCGATGAAGGTCTCTGTCGGCGACTGGCGCAAACCGAGATAGGTGTTGACCACCTTCTCCACCGCTCCGCCGATGTCCTCGCCCGTGAAGCCCGGGCCCATCAACTGGCCGATGCTGGCTTTTTCGTCGCCGGCGCCGCCGAGGGTGATCTGATACAGCTCCTGCCCGGCCTTATCGACACCAAGAATGCCGATATGTCCGGCGTGATGATGGCCGCAAGCGTTGATGCAGCCCGATATCTTGATTTGCAGCGGGCCGATCTCGTGCTGGCGGTCGAGGCTGCCGAAGCGTTTCGACAAGTCCTGCGCCACCGGGATCGAGCGGGCATTGGCCAATGCGCAGTAGTCGAGGCCGGGGCACGCGATGATATCCGAGGCGAGGCCGATGTTGGCGTCGGCGAAGCCGATTTTCACCAGTTCCTGATACACCGCAAACAAGTCCGCCTGCTTCACGTTCGGCAGCACCAAGTTCTGCACGTGCGTGACGCGCAGCTCACCGAGGCTGTATTTGTCCGCGAGGTCGGCGATCGCATGCATCTGAGCGCTGGACGCGTCGCCGGGGATGCCGCCGATGGGCTTCAGCGAGATCGTCACCGCGCCATAGCCGGGAACCTTATGCGGATGCAGGTTGGTTTGAATCCAACGGGCGAAGGCCGGGTTCTTGGCTTTCGCATCAGCATAAGCGGCGACAGGTTCGGAAACCTTTTCGTAGGCCGGCGGCGCGAAGAATGCCTCGATACGCGCGACTTCTCCAGCCGGGACGTCGACGCCCGCGGCCTTGGTCATGGGCCACATCTCATCAACCTGACGGCGGTATTCGTCCGGGCCCAAGTCGCGCACCAGAATTTTGATGCGCGCCTTGTAGATGTTGTCGCGGCGGCCATGCAGGTTGTACACACGCAAGCAGGTTTCGAGGTAGGACAGCAGATCCTCACGCCTGACGAAAGGATTGATCAGCGGCGCCACAACGGGCGTACGGCCCATGCCGCCGCCGACGTACACGGCATAGCCGATTTCACCCGCGTCGTTCTTGACGATCTGGATGCCGATGTCGTGATACTGGATCGCGGCACGGTCCTTCACGGCACCGGTGACGGCGATCTTGAACTTGCGCGGCAGGAACGAGAATTCCGGGTGGAAGGTCGACCACTGGCGGATGACTTCCGAAATGATGCGCGGATCTTCAACTTCGTCGCCCGCGACGCCGGCGAACTGATCAGCCGTGACGTTGCGGATGCAATTGCCCGAGGTCTGGTTGGCGTGCATCTCGACGCTGGCCAACTCGGCCAGGATTTCCGGCACCTGCTCCAGCTTGATCCAGTTGTATTGGATGTTCTGGCGCGTGGTGAAATGGCCGTAGTCGCGGTCGTACTTCTTGGCGATGTCGGCGAGTTTATGCATCTGCTTGGACGACAGGGTGCCGTAGGGAATGGCCACGCGCAGCATGTAAGCGTGCAGCTGCAGATAAAGGCCGTTCATCAGGCGCAGCGGACGGAACTGCTCTTCCGACAGCTCGCCCACCAGACGGCGCGCGACCTGCTGGCTGAACTCGTTGACCCGCTCTTGGGTGATGGCATGGTCGAATTTATCGTAGATATACACGGCTCAAACTACCTTTAGGGCTACCGCTATGGGGCAACGGATTTATTGAGGTCGGACCGTACCGTCGGTCCGGTCGCACGGATGATTTCGCGGATGTGCGCGGGCTTCACTTCGCCGCCCGGCACGATATCGATGACCGCCACATCGACGACGAGATTGGCCGCATAGGCCGCGGCGCCGATCTTGGTCAGCGCTTCGATCTCCTCGGGCGTCGCCGCCACTTTGGCCTGGGTCACGTAGGGCGACCACTCGCCGGCAGCGGTGTAATAGACCGTCTCGCCGTTGCGCAGGCGATTGGCGGTGAGAATTTTGATCTCGGCTTTGGCAGGCTTGGCTTGCGCCATAACATATTCCTCAGGCTTCTGCGGCGGCGGCTTGATCCGCGGCCGCATAGGTACGAACAACGTCGCCGACAATGAACAATGCGGGCGAGCGCACATCGTTGTGCGCGACCGCTATCGAGAGTTCGGCGACGGTGGTGATGATGACGCGCTCGTCGGCGCGGGTAGCGTTCTCGACGATAGCAACCGGCAGCGCGCCGTCGATGCCATCTGACAGGAAGGCATCGGTCAGCGCGCGGGCGCGTGTGATACCCATATAAACCACCAACGTGCGGCCCTTACCGGCGAGACCGCGCACTTCGGCCAATTCGCCTTCACGGCGCGCGGCGGTGACGAAGGTTACCTGCTGGGCGTAGTCGCGATGCGTGAGCGAGATGCGCGTCGATGCGGCGGCGCCCGTGGCCGAGGTAATGCCGGGCACGATATCGACGTCAACGCCGGCGGCCCGGAGCGCATCCAGTTCTTCACCGGTGCGGCCAAAGATCATCGGATCGCCGCCCTTGAGGCGCACGACTTTCAGGCCGCCGCGCGCCGCGCTGACGAGCTGCTGGCAGATGTCGGCCTGGGAAATGGACGCGGACTGGTTGGGCTTCCCGACGTAAATGCAGCGCACGTTGGTGGGCAGGATGTCGATGATGTCGGGCGAGACCAATTCGTCGAAAAACACCACGTCCGCCGTCTGCAGGGCGTCGTACCCTTTACGCGTCAGCAGGCCCGGGTCGCCGGGGCCGGCGCCGACCAGCGTCACCCGCGGGGACTTAGCGGTTGTGCCGTCGCGTGTGGCGCCAGGGGAAGCGGCGCCGTAAAGGAGATCCAAACTGCTCACGGCCTGTCCTTAATTGTGTGACCTTGTTGAGCCGAGTGAAGGGGTTACACCCTTCAAAGCGGGGCACACATAAGCCTAAAGACCTGGGGAGGGAACAATCTTCTCCGAGTCCGTCAGGTATATGGGAAATCCGTATAAGAACTGCCTACGGACCGCCCCAAAGACGGAAGAACCTTCTATCTTTTAGAGGACAGATTTTGGCGATTGGGCCATCCCACCGCCCTCGCCGGCCACCACGTCCCGTTTCAGCGCCCGTTTGAGAACCTTGCCGTTGGCATTGCGCGGCAGGGGCTGATCGACAAAAGTGACAAAATCCGGGACTTTGTAATCACTTAGCCGGGCGGCGCAGTAGGCCTTGATGTCCTCGACCGTGACCGATTTATCCTTGGGCAGGATATAGGCATGGACCCGTTCGCTGAGAACCGGGTCGGGATCGCCCACCACGGCCGCCTCACCCACCTTGGGATGGTATGCCAGAACGTCCTCGACCTCCGCGGAGTACACTTTGAAGCCACCGCGGTTGATCATGTCCTTCTTGCGGTCGAAAATTTGCAGGTAGCCGTCCTTGGTGAGGGCGCCGATGTCGCCGGACTTCCAGAAGCCGGAAATGAAATTGGCGCGGGTCGCGTCCGGGTTATCCCAATACCCTTTCGCGACGTGGCCGCCCTTGATCCAGACCTCGCCGGTCTCGCCTTGCGCCATCTCACGGCCATCGTCGTCCATGATGCGGATTTCGCAGCAGGGCACCGGAAGTCCGACAGTATGGGCATGCGCCGTGCCGTCGCCCAACGGCACGATTGTGGACGGCGACGTGGTTTCGGTTGAGCCGTAGCAATTGCAGGGATTGAGGTTGGGCAACATCTTGGCCAACGTCTCAATGGTCGCCGAAGGCATCGGCGAGCCGCCGTAGCCGCCGACGCGCCACGCCGAAAGATCGTAGCCGTCGAGCTTGGTCTGCAGCAGACACAAGTGATACATGGCCGGCACCATGAGGGTATAGGTCATGCGTTCCTTCGTCGCGAGAGCGAGGAAGTCGGCGGCCTTGAAGGCGCCGAGGATGATGGTAGCTCCGCCGGCGCGAACCATGGTCAGCAGAATCGCGACGAGACCGGTAACGTGCGTGGCGGGAACAGCCATCAGCGCCCGGTCGTCCTTGGTAAGTTGCCAGCAAGACTCATAGTGCATCGCCGACATGACCATCGACATGTGCGTGAGCATCGCGCCCTTGGGTTTCCCGGTGGTGCCCGAAGTGTAGAGAATAACGGCGGTGGCTTCCTGGTCGAAATCGACCTTGGACGCCGCGCCATCTGTAGCCAGCGCAGAGAAAGGTTCGGAACCCTTCGCATCGCCGCCCACCGCGAATTTGAACTTCAATTGCGGAACATTGGCATCGGGCAGACGGTCGGCGAGATCGGCTTCGTGCACCAGCACCTTGGCGCCGCAATTGCCGAGGACAAACTCCAGCTCCGGCTTCTGTTCGCGGGTATTGAGCGGCACTACGACGCAGCCCGCGCGCAAAGCGCCGAACAGCATAAAGGCGAACTCGGCCTTGTTGTTGAGCAGCAGCGCCACGCGATCGCCCGGTGCGACGCCGCGCGCGGCCAGACCCGCGGCGATACTGCCGGCAATTTTGTCGAGCTCACTGAATGTGTAGCGGCGGTCGCCGTCGATAAGGGCGTCGCGGCCGCCGTGTTTGGCGACGGTATCGCGCAGGATTTGATCGACGTTGGCGGGACGGTCGGCAAAGCACAGCACAACACGGTCGCCGTGATGTCCCTCGTAGCGCGTCGCGGGCGCGTTCTTCCAGTTCATCGATCGCTTCTCGACAACTGATTTCAATCATGCGCTCCGCCGCTTTGTGTAAATGAGGATAGATCCAGGCATT
>JAIEMI010000100.1 GCA_019752235.1 Rhodospirillaceae bacterium | reverse complement strand
GGGCACAAAGGGATTCATCATGTGCGTCACCAGCGAGATGCCGCAGGCCGTGAACTTGCCGCCGGTCTCCTTCGCGCCGGGCACCTGGTGCAGGCCCTGGTCCGATAGCGAGCCCCAGACATTGCTGAAATTCACGCCGCCCTTCTCGAACACTTTGCCGCGGATCACGCGCATGCGTCCGGAGCCCTGCAGGCGCTCGCCCGGCTCGCGCGTCCAGTCCGTGGGGACGAACGTGGCGGTCCCGTCCAGCTCTTCGAACGTCTTGACGATCCTGTCCTGCAGATCCGTGTAGTAGGCGGCGGCCTTCTTCGCGAATTCGTAGTTGGGGGTCGCTTCGCCGGATTGGGCCGCGCCGTCCATGGTAGGGCTCCTTCTATCGTGCCGTGCGCGCGTGGACGTAATCCACCAACCGCGCGACGGAATCCGGGTCGGTCTCGGGCCAGATGCCGTGACCCAAGTTGAAGATATGGCCCGGGCCGGGCCCGGCGTCCGCCAGCACCTCGTCAACCCGCAGGCGCAGGTTTTCCGGCGATGAGAACAAATGCGCCGGGTCGAGGTTGCCCTGCACAGCCTTATGGGGGCCGAGAATTTTGCGTGCGCCGCCGAGCGAGGTGCGCCAGTCCAAGCCAATCACATCGGCATTCAGCGCCGCGATCGAGGACAGGCTGCCGCCGCACTGATTGGCGAAATAGATAATCGGCACGCCCACATCCTTCAGGCCGTCGATGATCTTCTTCACATGCGGCAGCGCCACGCGCGCATAGTCCGTGGGGCCCAGCAAGCCGCCCCAGGATTCAAACAGCATGAGCGCCTGCGCGCCCGCGCCGGCCTGCGCCTTCAGGTACACGATCATCGCGTCCGCCAGCTTGTCCATGAGCTTCGCGGAAATTTCCGGCTCGGCCTGTGCAAAGGCGCGCGGCACCGAGAATTCCTTCGAGGGCTTTCCGGCGACGAGATAGGAGAACAGCGTGAAGGGCGAACCGCAGAAACCGATCAGCGGCACATGCGCGGGCAAACCGGCGCGCGTCAGCTTGATGGCTTCCATGACAAAGGGCACACCCTCTTCGGGTATCAGCGGACGCAGCTCTTCCACCTGTTTCAAGGTGCGGATCGGCGTGCCGATGACCGGACCCGGCGCGTATTCCAAATCCACGCCCATGCCTTCAATCGGCACCATGATGTCGCTGAAGATGATCGAGGCATCGAGCGCGAAGCGGCGGATGGGCTGCAGCGTCACTTCCGCCGCCAGTTCCGGCGAGCGCGTCAGGCCCGTGAAGCCCACCTTCTCGCGCACCTTGCGGTATTCCGGCAGGTAGCGGCCCGCCTGGCGCATCACCCACACCGGCGTGTGGCTCACCGGCTGGCGGCGGCAGGCCGCCAGGAAATTCGGGGTAGCGTTGTCGGTTTTAACGGCGGGCGCGGCCATGGGTGAGTCCTTATATGTATGTATCAGTATATATATGTATCAGTGTTGCACGGCCTGACGGCGCGCATTCGCTTCGGCGAGGACGCTGGTCGCGCCCCGGTTCAAAAGGTCTTCGGCGACACGCACGCCCAGCTTGGCGGCGTCCACCAGCGGCGCGGAGCCCTCCGCCGCCACGAAGTCGGAGCCGTCGAGATTGCAGGCGGCGGAGTACAAGGTGACCGTATCGCCCGACAGCGTCGCCAGCGCGCCCACGGGCACCTGACAGCCGCCTTCGAGTTTGCGCAGCAGGCCGCGCTCGGCGTCGGCGGCGATGCGCGACTCCGTATGATTGAGCGGCGCGACCCAACGGTCGGTCTCGGCATCGCCTTCGCGCGTACAGATGCCGATGATGCCCTGCGCCACGGCGTTGGGGAATCCGCTGGTGGGCAAACGGTAAGAAACACGGTTTTCCAACCCCAAGCGCTTCAGTCCCGCCGTCGCCAGAATGATCGCGTCGTAGACGCCGTCATCCAGCTTCTTCACGCGCGTCGGCACGTTGCCGCGCAGTTCCATATGCTTGAGGTCGGGCCGCGCGTGCGCCAGGAAGGCACGACGGCGCAGACTGCTGGTGCCGATGCGCGCACCTTTGGGCAATGAGTCGAGATCGCCGCCATCGCGCGCGGTAAACGCGCGCGAATCTAAAGAAAGCGGCGTTAAGCCGCCGCGCACCACCAGCGCGTCGCGCGGGTCTTCGCGTTCCAGCACCGCCGTCAGCGCGAGGCCCGGCGTCATCACCGTCGCCAAATCTTTCAGGCTGTGCACCACAACATCGACTTCTTTGTCCAACTGCGCGCGGTCCAGCTCCGCCGTGAAGAAGCCCTTGCCCGGCGTCTTCCACAGCGGGATGTCCTGCTGCAGGTCGCCCTGGGTCTTGATGATCACCAGCTCCACCGCCGGCGCGCCGGGCAGCGACTCAATCAGCCGCTTGGTTTCATTGGCCTGCCACAGCGCCAGCGCCGAGCCGCGCGTGCCGATTCTCAAAACCTTGCTCACGCTTCGCCCTCCGGCAGGAAGCGGTAGCCGACGCCGCGCACCGTCAGGAAATGTTTCGGGTTGTGCGGCTCGCGTTCAAAAATCTTGCGCAGACGCAGGATGAAATTATCGACCGTGCGCGTGGACGGATACACCTCGTAACCCCACACCTTTTCCAGCAGGTCGTCGCGCGTGACCACCTCGCCGGGCTGTTCGGCCAACACCTTTAGAATCATCGCTTCTTTTTCAGTCAGGTCATGAGTGGTGCCGTCCCAGGCATGGGCCTGGAAGGTGCGGAAGTTGGCTTCGTTGCCGGCGAAGGTCAGTGATGTTCCCGTGGCGGGCTTGGCCACGGAGTCCTTGAACCACTGCCAGCGTTTCAAGATGGCGCGGATACGCAGCAGGAATTCGTCCAGGTGAAACGGCTTGGTCAGGTAATCGTCGCCGCCCGCCTCCAGGCCGCGGATGCGGTCTTGCGGGTCGCCGCG
Organism: Rhodospirillaceae bacterium; assembly: GCA_019752235.1. Lineage (GTDB taxonomy): Bacteria > Pseudomonadota > Alphaproteobacteria > Rhodospirillales > Rhodospirillaceae > SHVO01. The sequence continues at coordinate 8,882 of JAIEMI010000100.1, read as the reverse complement.
CGCCGTCAGGAACAACACCGGGGTGTTTTTGCCGTGATCGCGCAACGCCCGGCACACGGCGAAGCCATCCATCTGCGGCAGCATGACGTCGAGCACCAGAAGGTCGTAGTTTCCGGTCAGGGCTTTCTCCAAGCCCAGCTTGCCGTCGTGGGCCGTGTCGGCGTCGTAGCCTTCGGCGCGCATGTTCTCCGCCATGCCTTCGGCGAGATGAAGGTCGTCCTCCACCACCAGAATGCGGCTGGATATCACATCGTTCATAACGCTCAACTCTCCTGCGCGAGGGCGGGCCACGACACGGTAAAGGTCGCGCCTTTGCCGGCGCCCTCGCTGTGGGCGCGCACGTGGCCGTTCTCGAAATGCATGAACCTCTGGACGATGAACAGCCCGAGGCCGGTTCCGGCGGCGTCGCGGCCGCCGTGGTTATCAATGCGGAAAAACTTCTCGAACAGCTTCGGCCCCTGTGTGGGTTCGAATCCGATACCGGTATCGCTGATGTCCAGGACCGTCTCCGCGCCGGCCTTGCGGCCCTTGATGCTGATGACGCCGCCGCCCTTGGGCGCCATGGCCGACATGGCGTTTTCCACCAGGTTGCGCAACACCGTGTCGATGGCGATGGGGTCGGCGTGCACGTCCAGCCCCGGCGCGATCTCGACATGAAACGTCACGTTCTCGCGCCGCGCCTGATCCTCCAGCGTGCTCAGCACATGGCGCACCGCTTCGGCGAGGGACAGGCGCTCTTTGTTCAACTGCGGGCGGCCACGGTCGAGCCGCGCGCTGTCGAGGATTTTTGCGACCATGTTCTGCATGCGCCTGAGATCGTCCAGCATGCGCGTCGACAATTGCTGGAAGCGTTCCGGCGTCGGCGGGCGGCGCAGCATGGTTTCCAGGGAGAGCTGCAAGCTGGCGATGGGCGTCTTGAACTGGTGGGACACCAGCGCCAGGAAGTTATCCTGCTTGCGGCGGATCTCCGCTTCGCTCGACAACCCGCGCCATAGCACCAGGATGGCCAGCGCCTGCACCAGCAGGAAAAAACCGCTTTCCCAGGCGTATTGGTTGACGTGGGCGGCTTGGTCGGCGTTGACCGCCTCCACCGCTTCAGCCTTTAGGACCGCCTGACCGTCGCGGACTTCCGCGTGGGGAAAAATCACCGTGATCTCGTCAGGCGGCACGCCCAGCGCCGTGAGTCTTTGGGCCGCCGCGAGATCGTAGCCGTACAGCGTACGCAGCTGATGTGCGTTGCTTTCGGCATAGCTGCGCTGGTCCACGAACCACCACACCACCTGGGCGACCGAAAACACCTGCAGAAATATGATCGCCATATGCAGGAGCCGGGTCGGGTCGAGGCGGAACAGGCTGTTCATGGGTGGCGGCGCGTCCTTAAGCCGCCGTGGCGGCGACAGCGTCGCGCAAGCCCTTGGCGAAGACCGACATTTCTTCCGCCTTATGGGCCAGCGACAGGAACATCACTTCATAGGCCGAGGGCGGCACGTAGATGCCGCGTTCCAGAAGCGCATGGAACAGCGGCTTGAAGCGTGCGCCCGCGCCTTCGTCAATCGCCTCTGCGGATCGGGGGGCGCCGTTTTTCTGAAACGACAGCCAGAACAGAGAACCGATGCGTGTCAGCGTCCAGGGGAAATTCACGCCCGCCAGCGCGGCGTTCACTTCCTTTTCCAAAATCACGCCCATGTCTTCCAGCTTGGTCCAGGCTTTCTCGCGGTCGAGAATGCGCAAGGTCGCAAGGCCCGCCGCCATGGCCACGGGATTCCCGGAGAGCGTGCCCGCCTGATACACCGGGCCCTCCGGCGCGATATGCGCCATGACCTGCGCCGTGCCGCCGTAGGCGCCCACGGGCAAACCGCCGCCGATGACTTTGCCGAAGGTCGCGAGGTCCGGCGTGATGCCGTAGTACTCGGCCGCGCCGCCCTTGGCGACACGGAAGCCCGAGATCACTTCGTCGAAAATCAACAGCGCGCCGTGCTCGCGCGTCAGGCGGCGCAGGTTCAGCAGGAATTCCTTCCGCTGCAGCAGGAGGCCGTTGTTGGCCGGGATCGGTTCGATGATGACGCAGGCGATGCGGTCGCCTTCGGCCTTGAACAGCGCATTGAGCTTTTCGTCGTCGTCCAGCGGCAACACGCGCGTCAGCGCCGCGAAATCCTTCGGCACACCTGCGGAAGATGGCTGCCCCGCCGTCACCAGGCCGGAGCCGGCCGCCACCAGCAGATGATCGGCGTGGCCGTGATAACAGCCGGAGAATTTCACGATCAGGTCGCGGCCCGTCGCGCCGCGCGCCAGACGGATGGCGCTCATGGTCGCTTCGGTGCCCGAGGACACAAAGCGCACCTGCTCCAAACCCGGATAAGACGCGATGACGGCTTCCGCGAGATCAATCTCGGCGCGGCACGGCGCGCCGAAGGTGGTGCCCAGCGCGGCCTTGTTCTGGATGGCTTCGATCACTTCCGGATGGCAGTGGCCGAGAATCAGCGGACCCCAGGAGCCCATGAAGTCGAGATAGCGTTTGCCTTCCTCATCGACGACATAGGCGCCTTCGCCGCGCGACATGAAGCGCGGCGTGCCGCCCACGGCGCGGAACGCGCGCACCGGCGAGTTGACGCCGCCCGGAATGACTTTGCGGGCGCGGGCGTACAGCTCGGCGTTGCTCTCTTTACTCACGGCCTCTTCTCCTTTGAATCGTCGATATCGGCGAGAGCGTCTTCGACGCCTTCCAAATAAGCCTCCACGGCGGCGGGCCCTGACGCCGCCGCCAGCGTGCGCAGGCCTTTGATGGGCGCATGCGCCATGCGGCGCGCGAAACCTTCGGCCCACTGGCGCAGCTGCTCTTCATTATAGGCGGTGCCGTCGGCGCGCGGCAGACGGCGCAGGCTTTCCACGGCGGCGTTTTGATATTTCTGGGTCAGGCGCTGCAGCATGGGCGCGGCCTCGCGGATGGCGTATTCGCTGCGCAGGCGTTCCAGGTGTTCGTCGATCGGCACGCGCGCCGAAGCCAGCTGTCCCAACTTGGCCGTGCGCCCGGCGGCGGCATCGGCGATCACTTCGTCCATGCCCACGCGATGCAGGCCCACGGCTTCCGCGCCCTCCGGGTCGACGTTCGGCGGCACGCCCAGGTCGATCAGCAGCGGATCGGTGCCCGTGGCGGCCAGGCGCTTTAATAAGGTGATATCCAATACAGGTTCGGCGCCGCCCACGGCGGTGATGATCACATCGCAACCCGTGGGATCCTTGCGGAACATATCCAGCGCCATGGCCCTGGCTTTGACGTCCGCCGCGAACTCTTGCGCCAACTCCAGGGTGCGGTTGACGATCACCATGGGGATGTTCTGCGCCGCGAAGGCCCGCGCGCAGTGGCGCGTCATGGGCGACACACCCACCAGCGCGATGCAATTCGGTTTTCCGGCGCGGTGCTCCAGCGCCCGCGCCACGGCGAAGTTGGCCAGCGAGTCCGCGTTGCCGGGACGCGCCGCCTGCTGGTGCACGTCCTGCGCCGCCCGCAAGGCTTCGCCGAAAATGTAATCGAGCTGCGGCCCGCACGTCCCCGCCGCCCGCGCCGTCGTCCACGCGCCGCGCACCTGGGCATAGATTTCGCGTTCCCCCGCTTGCGCCGAGTCCAAACCGGACGCCACGAGGAACAGATGCTCCACCGCGCCTTCGTCGGTCCACGCGCGGAAGATGCGCCGGGTTTCGGTGTCCGCCAGCGGCTTCGCGCCCAGCAGTTGCCCCAGCTTGTCGCGGCAGGCCTGCACCGCCAGCGGCGTCTCGCCCGCGAGCACAAACTCGACGCGGTTGCAGGTGCCGATATAGGCCAGCTCCTGCGCGCCGATGTCGGCGGCCAGCCTGGGCAGGCGCGCGGCGATCTCGGCTTTCGGCAGGGCGATCTGGCCCAGGCGCTCCACGCCCGCCGTCTTATAAGATGCGCCAATGAGTGCGAATCGATTCATGCGGGGTCGATATCACGGCTGCCGTTAAAGAGTGTCATGGCTATGTCACGGGACATATCCACCGGAAATTTGCGGCTATCGCCCCTATATAGGCGACCTTATATATGCGGTGGGCACAGAAGGAAAAAGGAAGGCTTTGGTGAGCGGCATCCGGTCCGAGGAGCGTCTGGCTATCGTGGTGTTTAATCTCGGCGGGCCCGATGGTCCCAAAGCCGTGCGCCCGTTCCTGTTCAACCTCTTCAACGACCCCTACATTATCCCGCTGCCCACGCCGCTGCGCTGGCTCTTCGCCACCGCCATCTCGACCTTACGGGCGAGCAAATCGCGCGGCTATTACAACCGCATCGGCGGCAAGTCCGTTCTGTTGCCGGAGACCGAGGCCCAGGCCCGTGCGCTGGAGGCGGCCGTGAAGTCCGAAGCCGGCGACGCGCGCGTGTTTGTGTTCATGCGCTACTGGCATCCCATGGCGCGCGAGGTCGTGGCGCAACTGAAGGACTACAACCCAACCCGCATCGTGCTGCTGCCGCTCTATCCGCAGTTCTCCATCACCACCACCGGCACCTCCCTCATCGCCTTGGAGCGCGAAGCCAAGCGTCAGCAACTCGCCACGCCGTTTGAAACCCTGTGCTGCTTTCCCACGGCGGACGGACTTATCGCGCCCATCGCCGAGAAGCTGCGCGCCGCCTACGAAGAATCACGCCGCTTCGGCACCCCGCGCGTGTTGTTCTCCGCCCACGGCCTTCCCGAAAAAACCATCGCCAACGGCGACCCTTACGAATGGCAAGTGGCGCAGTCCACCAAGGCCGTGGTCGACACACTCGACATCGCCGGCCTCGATTGGACGATCTGCTACCAAAGCCGCGTCACGCCCGTGCCCTGGCTGGGCCCGCCCGTGGAAGCGGAAATCCGCCGCGCCGGGAAGGACAAGGTGCCGATCATCATCGTCCCGATCTCCTTCGTCTCCGAACACGTCGAGACGCTGGTGGAGTTGGATGAAACCATGCGCGTGCTGGCGGTTGAGTCCGGAGTGCCGCATTTCTCGCGCCTCGCCGCCGTGCGTACCGATCCGCAGTTCATCCGCGCGCTGGCGGGCTTGACGGATTTCCTGCGCGGCAAGCACACACCTTGCTCCGCGGCAGGGAAACGCATCTGTCCGGCGCAATTCGGTAACTGTCCTCACGCTGCCTGACACATTTGCGCTAGGCTCACGTCATGCGCGACATCACGCTCGATCATTTTTACACCGCGGCGGAAGGCCAGGTTCTGGCCACGGGCCTGCAAGCCCTCGTCCGGCTGCCGCTGGAGCAAGCGCGCTTCGACAAGGCGCGCGGCTTCAACAATGGCGGTTTCGTCTCCGGCTATCGCGGCTCGCCCTTGGGCGGCTACGACATGGAGCTCGCCAACGCGCTCAAGAATCACGCTGTCGAGAGCGACGCCGCGCGCATCATCCTCCAGCCCGCCATCAACGAAGAGCTGGCGGCCACCGCCATCTGGGGCACGCAGCAAATTCATCTCATGCCGAACCCCACCGCCGACGGCGTCTTCGGCGTGTGGTACGGCAAGGCCCCCGGCGTCGACCGCGCCCTCGACCCCCTGCGCCACGGCAACTTCGCCGGCGTCTCGCCCACGGGCGGCGTCGTGATGCTGGTGGGCGACGATCCCGAGTGCAAATCCTCGACGCTGCCCAGCCAAAGCGAATACGCGTTGGTGCACGCCGAGATTCCCATCCTCAACCCGAGCGATGTGCAGGAATGTCTCGACTTCGGCATGATCGGTTTTGCGCTCTCGCGCTACACCGGCTGCTGGGTGGCGGTCATGGCCACCTCCGACAACATGGAAAGCCACGCCGTCATCGACGTCGGTCTCGACCGCTACAAAAATCTCCCCCTGCGCGACGCCGCCGATCTGCCGCCGCTCTATATCCGCCGCAACGACACGGCCCTGGCCCAGGAAGCGCGCCTGCGCAGCTTGAAGCTTCCCGCCGTGCTCGATTTCGCGCGCCGCGCCGGCCTCAACAAGCGCGTCATCGACGGCCCCGCCCGCCGCCTGGGCATCATCACGACGGGGCGCGCCGCCGCCGAAGTCATGCAGGCGCTGCGGGAACTGGGCCTCGACAGTCATCAGGCCGCCGATCTCGGGATTTCCGTGCTCAAGATCGACATGCCCTGGCCGCTCGACGCGGAAACCGTGCGCGATTTCGCCAAAGGCCTCGCCGAGATCATCGTCGTCGAGGACAAACGCCCGCTGCTGGAAGGCCTCGTCAAGGAAGCCCTCTACGGCATGGCCGACCCGCCGCGCGTCGTCGGCAAGCGCGACGCCGAGGGCAAAGCGCTGCTGCCCGACACCGCCATCATCCACACCGCCGACATCGCCCAAGCCATCGTCGGGCGCATGCCGCCTAATGTGGTGTGTTTCGCCGACGCCAAAACCAAACTGCGCGCCGTTGCCGGCGAGCCCCTGAAGGAATCCCGCGAGCCTTTCTTCTGCTCCGGCTGCCCGCACAACCGCTCCACCAAAGTCATTCCCGGCAGCGCGGCGCTGGCGGGCATCGGCTGTCATTATCTCGTGCGCTTCGGCCCCAACCGCGAGACCGATCTTTTCAGCCAGATGGGCGGCGAAGGCGTGCAGTGGGTCGGCCAGGCGCCCTTCACCGCCACGCCGCACATGTTCGCCAACATCGGCGACGGCACCTACACGCACTCGGGCATTCTCGCCATTCGCCAGGCCGTCGCCGCCGGCGCCAATATCACCTACAAGATTCTTTTTAACGGCGCCGTCGCCATGACCGGCGGCCAGGGCATGGACAGCGGCGTCGATGTGCCCACCATGACGCGCCAGCTCGCCGCGGAAGGCGTGGCGCGTGTCGCCATCGTCGCCGAGGATCCGTCGCGTTACGACAACGACACCGACTTCGCGCCCGGCACCACCATTCACGCCCGCGATCACTTGGGCGACGTCGAAGATACCTTTCGCGCCGTGCCCGGCGTCACCGCCATCATCTACGACCAGATGTGCGCCACGGAAAAGCGCCGCAAGCGCAAGCGCGGCACCATGGCCGAGCCCGACACGCGCGTGTTCATCAACGAACTGGTTTGCGAAGGCTGCGGCGACTGCACCGTCAAATCCAACTGCCTGTCGGTGGAACCCGTTGAGACCGCCTTCGGCCGCAAGCGCCGCATCAATCAGTCATCCTGCAACAAAGACTATTCCTGCATGGAGGGCTTCTGCCCCAGCTTCGTCACCATCACCGGCGGCACACGCCGCCGTCTCGATGCAACGGCGCTCCTAAACGCACCGCTGCCCACGCCGCCGCGCGCATCGCTCGATAAACCGCACAACATCCTCATCTCCGGCATCGGCGGCCTCGGCGTCACGACGCTGGCGGGCATTCTCGCCATGGCCGCCTTCCTCGAAGGCCTTGGCGTGCGCACGCTCAACCAACCGGGCCTCGCGCAGAAAGGCGGCGGCGTCACCTCGCATATCCGCATCAGCGCCGCGCGCGATCAACTCGCCACGCCCTCCGTCCCTTCGGGCGAAGCCGACCTGCATCTGGCCTATGACATGATCGGGGCGGCGCGCGGCATCATGCGCGAGCGCATGTCGGCGGACCGCACCGCCACCCTGGTCAACGGCGATCTGCATCCCACCAGCGGCTTCCTCAGCAACACGGACCGCACCTACAAGCGCGAAGAACTGCTCGAAGACATCCGCAAGAGTTCGCGCGTCATGGATGTACTCAACGCCAGCAGCCTCGCTGAAACCGTCATGGGCACGGAACTGTTCGGCAACATGGTGATGCTGGGCTACGCTCTGCAAAAAGGCTGGCTGCCGCTGTCGCTGGACGCCCTCGCCCGCGCCATTGTGCTCAACGGAACCGCCGCCGGGCAGAACCGCCAGGCCCTCGACCTCGGCCGCCTCGCCGCCACGTCGCCGGAGAAAATCGCCGCCTTCATCGGCGCGGTCGACAAACCGTTGTCGCCCCCGGCCAGCCCCGATCTCGACGCGCTGATCGCGGAACGCGCGGCCTATCTCACCGCTTACCGCAACAAAGCCTACGCCGCGCGCTACACCGATCTCGTCACCCGCGCCCGCGCCGCCGAAACCGGCCAGACCACGCTCACCGAGACCCTCGCGCGCGGCGCTTTTGTCGTCATGCTGATCAAGGACGAATACGAAGTGGCCCGGCTGTTGAGCGCGCCCGGCTTCCACGCCCAGATCGCCAACCAGTTCACCGGCGACTACACCGTCTCGTACAACCTCGCGCCTTCATGGCTATCGAAATCCGAGGACGGCGCGGACCCGCGCAAACGCCGTTTCGGCCCGTGGCTCACGAAAGTCCTTAAAGTCGCCGCCGCCTTCAAATTTCTGCGTGAAACGCCGCTGGACCCCTTCAATGCCGATCCCTTGCGCCGCAAGGAGCGTGCTTTGCGCGACGCCTATTTCAACCAGATGGACGACGTGCTCGCGCACCTGTCGCCTGATAACCACGCGACGGCGGTGGAGATCGCCGGCCTCCCGTTGGAAATTCGCGGCTATGGCCACGTGAAAGCCCGCGCCATGGCCAAGGCGGAACTTAAATTGCGGGCGCTTTTGCAGGAAATCCCTCACCCCGGCCCCTCTCCCGCAAACGCGGGAGAGGGAGGGGCCCGTCATGCCGAAGCGCAGCGGAGGCTGACGGGAGGGTGAGGGTTTCTAACCCACCCGCAGCTTCAGCGCTTCCATGCCGCGCAGGATCAGGTTGTCCTTCCACGCCACACGCGGATCGGCCAATGCCATATCTGGATAACGCTTCAACAACGCCGGCAGCGCGACCTCCATCTCCAGCCGCGCCAGCGGCGCGCCGAGACAAAAGTGGATGCCGTAGCCAAACGCGATGTGCCGCGGCGCGTCGGCGCGGCGTATATCGAAACGATCCGGATCCTTGAACAT
>JAIEMI010000332.1 GCA_019752235.1 Rhodospirillaceae bacterium | reverse complement strand
GACGGTGTTCGATACGCTCAGCGACTTTGTTCCGCCGCGTTATCGCCTTGCGGTGAACGGTTCGAACATCTTCGACAAGACGTATGTCGCCCGTTGCTCCGGTCCGTTCGCTTGCGCCTATGGCGCCGGCCGCCAGTTCATCGGCACGATTACCGTCAAGTTCTGATCTCGGCTAAATGCCGATCAGAAGGATGCCGCGTCCGGGAAACTGGGCGCGGCATTTTCCTTAGGGGGTTAGGTACGCGCGAGTTCGCGTGCGAGCCAGTCGGCCGCGTCTTGCAAGCCGCGCCGGGCGAGGGCCGAGATCGCCGCCGCCTCGATAAAACCATGCACCGCCCCGGCGTAAGTTTTCACCACCGCCCGCCCACCGGCGGCAATCATGCGCTGGGCCATAAGGGGGCTTTGCTCGGCCAGTAGATCCATTTCGGCGACGATGAAGATCGCCGGGGGCAGGCCGGTAGGATCGGCGCTCAGCACATTTGCCAGCGGATTGTTCTTGTCCTCGGGTCCGCGAAGGTAATTGGCCCAGAAAAAGTCCACCTCGGCGGCGGTGAGGATGGCGTCTTCGCCGCCGAACACTGCCTTGGCCTCTTCCGATGAAATCGGCGACAGCCCGGCGTAATTCAGAACCATGGTTTTGATCAGCGCGGGCTTGCCTCTGTCGCGTAACAGTAGTGCGGTCGCCACCGACAAGTTGCCCCCGGCGGAATCCCCACCGATGGCGATGCGCCCAGAATCGATGCCGATCTCGGCGCTATGTTCGGCCAGCCATTCCATCAGCGCGGCAATGCGCTCCAACGCCGCCGGAAACTTCGCTTCCGGCGATAGCGGATAGTCCGCGCCGATGACAGTGACACTTGCACGGGCGGCGTACTCGCGCATCACGCGGTCGTGGGTGTCGATGCTGAAGAAGGTGAAGCCGCCGCCGTGAAGGTAGACCAGCGCCGCCTGGTTTTTATGGACCGTGGGCCGATGAATGCGGATGCGCAACGGGCCGCAGGGCAGGGACAGGACGCGATCCTCGCTGGAGGCCATCGGGGGCCCGCCGTCGCGCCAGGGTCTACGGACCTCTTCGACAATGGCGCGCCCTTGGTCGTATGGCACCGTCATGACATTGGGGTGCCGCGCATAAGCGGCGGCGACACCGTCCACGAACAGTTTGATTTCGGGGTCTATGGCTTGGGCCATCGGGGCGCCACACGTGATTGCTACCCGGGCTGCATAGCGCGGACCAGCGCGAGGATCATAGCGCGCGCGGGCGGTTCGTTGGCGAGTTCAGGCCGATCCGTTGGCGGCGCTCTGGGCCGCGCCATTGAGGCCCATATCCAATTCCTTCTGCCGCTGCAGCGAGATCGACAGGTACTCGCTGGGCGGAACGCCGAAGGTGCGGTGGAACATGGCCGAGAAGGCGCTGGGGCTGTCGTAGCCCACGTCGAACGCGACGGTGGTGATGGTCTGGCCCGCCGCCATGCGCGAGATGGCGGACATCAGGCGCAATTGCTGACGCCAGACCGCGAACCCGGCGCCGGTCTCTTCGCGGAACAAGCGCGTGAACGTGCGCCGGCCCATGCCCGCGACGGCGGCCCATTCGTCGATGCCGCGCTGGTCGCCGGGCTCGTCGATCATCTGCATGCAAACGCGCAACAGACGGACGTCGCGCGGCATCGTGAGTTCGCTGGGAATGCTGGGCATCCGTTGGATTTCGCTTAGGAGCAAGCGGGCGAGCTGGCCTTCACGCCCCTCCAGGTCATAGGCGACGGGGAAGTGGCCGACTTCGAAGATCAGGGCCTGCACGAGTTCGGAGACCTCGAAGACGCGGCAGTCCTGTGGGTGCTGGTCGAGCGTAGGATCAATATAAAGCGTGTAACAGGATACGGGCGCACGGCAGTGCATTTCATGCAGAACGCCCGCGGGAATCCACATGGCGCGCCGGGGCGGAATGAGGAAACTGCTGTTTTCTGTAATGATGGAGGCGACGCCCGATACCGCGAAGGAGACTTGCGAACGCGGATGGCTGTGCAGCGGATCACGAAAACCCGCCGGGTAATCATCTTCAAACCCCATGACGGGGCGCGTCATCAACGGATAGTCGGCCGACCTTTTCATGTGTCCCGCTTCATCCTTTGCGGCGTCTCCCAGCGCCAACCGCGATTTTTAGACCGCATGTAAATTATCGCGTTTCCCGACCCCGGTCTATTGTAGGGTCAAAACCGGTATAAAGCCGGTTATCCTGTGACCGTGTGTGGCCTAAAAACGATAGAGTTAGACCCTCTCCCGAACGTACGGCGCGGGGCTTGGGTTATACTTTTGGGGTGGGCGAAGATGGTTTATGCAGGGGATGGCATGCCGGAAAATCTAATGGACAGGCGGTGCCTGTGAGTCAGGTCTTTTTCCGTATCCTCGGCGCGGTGCTGGTGTGCGGCGCGCTGCTTCTCAACGCGGCCGGCGCCGCGCCGGACGACGCCGGCAAGGGCCCTGAGAAGGGCAAGGGCGGCGGCAAGGAGCATAAGCCGCGCGGTCCTCTTGTGCCGGCGCCCTATGCGGTCGATCCCAACCCGAGCACGTATCGACCTCTCCCGCGCGTCACCACGCTGATCACGCATGCGACCGTGTTGGACGGCGCCGGCGCGCGTTTGGACGACACCGACGTACTGATGCGCGACGGCAAGGTCGCCGCCATCGGACGCGGATTGCCTGCCGGCGACGCGAAGGTGATCGATGCCAAGGGCCGCTGGGTGACGCCCGGCATTGTCGATCCGCACAGTCACAACGGCACCTTCGTGCTTCCGCTGACCTCCATCGACAATGAGTCGTCCGACATCAGTGAGATGAGCGATCCCAACGCCGCGGACACATGGATCGAACATGCCGTCAATGTTCAGGATCTGTCGTTCTCGCGGGCGTTGGCGGGCGGCGTGACGACCCTGCAGATCCTGCCCGGATCTTCGCCCGTCTTCGGCGGGCGCTCCGTGGTCGTGAAGCCGGTGGCGGCGGCGACGGTCGCCGGCATGAAATTTCCCGACGCGCGCCAGGGCTTGAAAATGGCCTGCGGCGAAAATCCGAAAGGCACGGGCGGCGAAAAAGGCCGTATTCCCACCAGCCGCCAGGGCGAAGTCGCCTTTATGCGCACGGCTTTCATCAAGGCGCGTGAATACATGGCGAAATGGGAAAAGTACGAGAAGGGCCGCGAAAAGAATCCGCCCGACCGTGACTTGAAGCTTGACACTCTAGCGGCGCTTCTCAACGGCGATCTTCTGCTGCAGTTTCACTGCTATCGCGCCGACGACATGGCGGTGATGATTGGTATTGCCCGCGAATTCAATTTCCGCATCACCGCGTTCCACCACGCCGCCGAAGCTTACAAAATCCCGGACGTGCTGCGGGACAACAATATCTGCGCGGCGGTGTGGTCCGACTGGTGGGGCTTCAAATTGGAAGTGCAGGACGGCGTCCGCGAGAACGCGGCCTTCGTGGATGCCGCGGGCGCCTGTGTCAGCATGCATTCGGACTCGCCCGACATCGGGCAGCGTCTCAACATCGAAGCGGCAAAGGCCGCGGGCGCCGGACGCCGCGCGGGGCTTGCGTTGCCCTCCGAGCACGTCATTCAATGGATCACGCGCAACCCCGCCAAGATGCTGGGGTTGGATGACCGTATCGGAACATTGGCGCCCGGCAAGAACGCGGATGTGGTGATCTGGTCCACGGACCCGCTCAGCATCTACAGCCATGCCGATCAGGTCTTTATCGATGGCGCACTCGCCTTCGACCGCACCGACCCCAAAGCCCGGCAGCGCGCGGATTTCGAGGTCGGACGCCCGCAGAATGAAGGACACCGGCCATGATCGCCGTAGGCACAAAATCCACATGGCTGGTGGTGGCGCTGGCGGGGATTTTTCTCGCGCATGCGGCGCGGGCCGAGACAATCGCCGTTATTCACGCCAAGGCCTATACGATCGCCGCCGATAAACCAATTGATGATGCGACGATTGTGTTTGCCGACGGCAAAATCATTTCGGTGAACGCAGGTGCGGCTACGCCTGCGGGCGCCAAGGTTATCGACGCGGCCGGGCGCATCGTCACGCCGGGCTTCATGAGCGGCGCGACCCAGTTGGGACTCGTGGAAGTTAATGCGGCCGCCGAGACCAACGATCAATCCGTCAGCAGTGGTCCGCTGGGCGCGGCCTTCGATGTGCAGTACGCCCTTAACGCAAATTCCGCGCTGCTTACCGTGGCGCGCGCGGACGGTGTTACGCGCGCCATGGCCTATCCGAGCGGCGCGGCGACCGCGCCGTTCTCGGGTATGGGCGCGTTGATACGCCTGTCGGAAGGGCCGGATCTCGCCGAACGCGTGAAGGCGGCCATGTTCGTGGCGGTAGGCGCGGCGACAATCGATAGCGGCGGCGGCTCGCGCAGCGCGCAATGGGTGTTGCTGCGCAACGCGCTCGATGAAGCGCGCCAGTTTACGAACGCATCACGCACCACGGGTCCGCGCGATCAGCTGCTGAATCGCCCGGATGTGCTGGCGCTGGCCGGCATGTTCAGCAGCCGTATGCCGCTGGTCATTGCGGCCCAGCGTGAATCCGATATCCGCCAAGCCATCAAGCTGCAGGACGATTACGGCCTGAAGGTCGTGATTTTCGGAGGCACCGAAGCCTGGCGGGCGGTGGATGAACTGGCGCGCGCCAAGATTGGCGTCATTCTCAACCCGATGGCGAACCTGCCGTGGACGTTTGATGAGATCGGCGGGCGGCTTGATAACGCGGCGCTCTTGGCCAAGGCGGGCGTCGCCGTGGCGTTTGTCGTGCCCGGCAATACGATTCACCTCAGTCACAACGTCGGACTGGCCTTGCGAGAAGGTGCGGGCCTCGCGGTCGCCAACGGGCTTTCCTACACGGAAGCGCTGAAGGCGCTGACGGTGAATCCCGCGCGTATCTGGGGCATCGCCGATCACTACGGCACGCTGTCGCCGGGCCAGGATGCCGACCTTGTCATATGGGATGGTGATCCGCTTGAGCCTTCAAGTGCGCCGACGGCGGTCTTTATCGCTGGCCGTGCGGTATCTCTGGTGACGCGCCAAATCGAATTGCGCGACCGCTACGCGCCCGCCCGCCGCAACGATCCGTGGCCGCCGGCCTATCGATGACACGCTTCACGGTTCGGGTTGCCGGCGCCCTTCTCGCTGTTGTTTTCGTCTACACGGACGCCGCCGCGCACGGCCTCGACGAACCCCCTTATCAATCGCCGCCCGCGGGCGCGGCCAGAACCGTTGAAACCGCACGGCCGCGCCAAGCACCCGGACAGACGCTGCCTTTGCGGCCTACGCGGCGCGTCAGCTTCGATACCAGCGAAGGCACCTGGATGTCCGTCGATGTGGCACCCGACGGAGGCACGCTCGTATTCGATCTCCTGGGCGATATTTATACGCTCGGCATGGCAGGAGGGCGCGCGAAGCACATTTCGCGCGGCTTGGCCTTCGATGCGCAGCCGTCTTTTTCCCCGGACGGCAAGCTGATCGCCTTCATCAGTGACCGCTCGGGCGCCGAGAACCTCTGGGTGATGCGTCCGGATGGCGGTGGTGCGCGCCAGATCAGCTTCGGGGACGACGATACGGTGCTGGTATCGCCGGCGTGGAGCACCGACGGCGCGGGGGTCTTCGTCAGCCGCTACCGGCCCAGCTTCAACGGCTATGAACTCTGGCGCTATGGCCTGGACGGCAGCGAAACCCTGCTGAAGCCCATCGCCGCGACAACCGACCAAAGCGACGAAAGTTGGACGCAGAGCCTGGGCGCCGCGCCGTCACCGGACGGCCGCGCGATCTATCTCGCGCGTCATAGCGGCAGGCTGGAATACGAAAAGACTCCCGAGTGGACCATCGTGCGCCGCGATCTCGCGAGCGGCGCCGAGGAAACCATCGTTGCGGAGCCGGAGGCTCCCCGCAAAGCGCTGTATCCCGGCAGCGCTTTCCGGCCTGCCGTATCGCCCGATGGGAAGTGGCTGGCCTACGCATCGCGCTTCGACAACCAGACAGGCCTGCGCCTGCGCGATCTTAAAACCGGCGATGACCGCTGGCTGGCTTTTCCCATCACGCACGATGTATTGATGGCGGCAGCTTGGCAGGATCTCGTGCCGGGCTATGCCTTCACGCCCGACAGCACGGCGATCATCCTTAGCCGCAGGGGCGGCTTCGAGCGTATTGAAATTGCTGGCGGTACGGCCACGCCAATTCGATTCACGGCGAAGGTCGATCTGGAATTGGGGCCGTTGACGCGCCCGGCCGTGCGTCAGGAGACGGGACTGGTGCGCGCGCGCCTGGTCCAGACGCCGGAGATATCGCCCGATGGAAAGAACGTCGCTTTCTCGACCTTGGGGCGGTTGTACGTCATGCCGCTCGAAGGTAAGGCGGCGCCCAAACCCGTGACGGTCGATGGGCCGCCCGCTTTCCATCCCAGTTGGTCGCCGGACGGCAACGCGCTTGCCTACGTGACCTGGACCGCCAAGGATGGCGGGCATATCTGGTCCACGCCGTCGGACGGCAGCGGCAACCCGCGCCGGATCGATCAAGATCCCGCCAAGATGTTTTATACGCGCCCGGCCTTCACGCCCGATGGCCGCACGGTCGTCGCCTTGCGTTCGCCGCAGCGCGACCGGTTGCACACTTACATGGAGTATGGCCCGCTGCGCAAATCCGAGCTTGTGACGATGCCGGCCGCGGGCGGCACGGCGCGTGTCGTGAGCCGCGGGATGCTGGGTGGAAAACCGCATTTCTCCGGTAAGGCCGACGAAACATATGTCCTGTCCGATACGGGTTTGAAAGCGATCCATCTTGAAAGCGGCGCGGCGCGGACCGTCGCGGCGCTGACGGGGCCGGGATACTATTTTGTGGAAGGGCCGGTGCCGGTCGACGACATCCGTATCAGTCCCGATGGCAAGTGGCTGCTGGCACAGATTGTACAGCAGCTTCACGTCATCGAAATTCCGCCGGCGGGTCACGCGGGTGTTGATCTCAGTCGGCCGGGCCTGCGGCACCGGCGTATCACGGATGTTGGCGCCGACTTTTTCGGCTGGTCGGCCGACGGCCGCGACATTTTCTGGTCGATCGGATCGACGATTTACCGCCGCCCGTTGAGCGCGGTCCGGCTGAATGCCGCCACTGCGCCCAACTGGCGTGCGGACGCGCCTGCGCCGGGGGTGGGCGGCGTCAGGGCCGTGCAGGCCGTGGTGGAACTGCCGCGTGACATGCCGCGCGGCACAGTCGTTTTGCGTGGAGCGCGGGCCATCACCATGGCCGGCGACAAGATTATTGACGATGCCGATATCGTCGTGACCGACGATAAAATCGCGGGCATTGGTCCGCGCGGATCGGTGCCGGTGCCGCCGGGCGCGGAGATCATCGACCAGAGTGGGCGCACCATCATGCCCGGTTTCATCGACAACCACGATCACGTTGCCGACGTGCGGCGCGATGTGCTGGATATGGAAAGCTGGGGGTTCCGCGCGCGTCTGGCCGATGGCGTCACGACGGCGTTCGACCCTTCGACGCTGACCATTGATATGCTGGCTTATCAGGATCTGCTCGATGCCGGACTGATGATCGGGTCGCGCGTGCCGTCGACGGGTATAGCGCTGTTTTCCTTCAACCGGTTTTCATCGCTCGACGAGGTGCGCCAAGTGCTCCGCCGTTATCGCGATCATTACCGTACTCAAAACATCAAGGCGTATCGCACCGGCAATCGGCGCGTACGCCAGTGGGTTGCTCAAGCATCGGCCGAGTTGGGCATGCTGCCCACCACCGAGGGCGCCTTATCCATGAAGCTCGATTTGAGTCAGGTCATGGATGGTTTCTCCGGCAACGAACACGCCCTGGTCGCGCCGCTGTATCGCGACGTGATCGAACTCATGGCGCGCAGCCGCACGTCCTACACCACGACGCTGCAGATTACCCACGGCGGCCCGCAGGGACAGGACTACTTCATTGCCCGCGACGAACCGCACGGAGACAAGACGCTGACGCGTTTCATGCCGCACTTCGCCATCGACCAGATGACGCAGCAGCGCGAATGGCGGCCGCTCTCGGCCTATATGTTTCCCCAGGTCGCGCATGACGCGGCGCTGATTCAGCGCGCGGGCGGCGTCATCGGCATGGGCGCTCACGGCGAAATGCCGGGCCGGGGCTTTCATTGGGAGATGGAAGCGCACGTCATGGGCGGCATGACGCCGATGGAAGCCTTGCGTGCGGGCACGATGGGGGCCGCTGAGACAATAGGTCGTGATGGTGAGTTCGGCAGCCTGGAAGCAGGAAAGTATGCCGATTTGGT
This sequence comes from Rhodospirillaceae bacterium, assembly GCA_019752235.1. Classification (GTDB taxonomy): domain Bacteria; phylum Pseudomonadota; class Alphaproteobacteria; order Rhodospirillales; family Rhodospirillaceae; genus SHVO01. The sequence continues at coordinate 3,502 of JAIEMI010000332.1, read as the reverse complement.
GGTGCTCGAACGCGACCCGCGCGACGACATCCGCAACGCCCGTGCCCTCGTGCAGGTCATGAAGAATGGCCGGCTGTACGAGGCGGCGACCTTGAACGAAGTGTGGCCGCGCCGGAAACCGCTCAGCGCGCCGTGGTTTGCCGAAGAAGTCCCTCACAACCGCTGAAACCAGGAGAAAGCCGATGAAAGTGTTCCTGCCGGTGATCTGCGCCGCGCTCGCGTTTTGCGGCCTTGCGAGCAACGCCGCCGAGGTGAAGCCGATCGGACGCCAACTCGTGGAGATCTATCGTATCGCGCCGGGCCAGCATCAGGCCTTTCTGGAATTCGTCGCCAAAACCGACGAAGCCAACCGCATCGCCGGTTTGCCGCCCCGTCAGCTGTACGTCCATAGCGACGGTGCGGATTGGGATTTTATTCTGATTCAGCCGGCGGAAACGCCGCCCGAGAAGCAGGCGGCCGTAGACGCAGCTTGGGAAAAAGTCGGCCTTCCGTCCGGCGCGGATTTTTTTCTGGAGATCCGGAAGTACATCGCCGAACACAGCGACACATACGCCAAAGGCCCGACCACCGCGGCGGAGTTCCTGGCTTCGCGGCCGTCGGCGCAGAAAACAAAGTAGCCGGGCGGGATTTTAGGAGTGCCCGTTCCGTTAGGCCTCAAGCGGCGTCTGATCACAGTCCACCGATGGGTCAGTCTGGCTATGTTGTTGTTCTGGCTGTCGCAGGCCGGGTCGGGCGCGGCGCTTATTTTTCATTGGGAACTGAACGACGCACTGATTGAGACCTCCGCAGCCGCAATGCCCGCCGAGGCCGCGGCGTTGGGTGCGGCGATAGAAGCGTTACCTGCGGCCGCCGGCGAGGGATGGATATTCTCCTCGCTGTGGGCGAGCGGCGGCACGCCGGGGCGCTTCGATATCAATATTGAAAACGCGGGTACGGATCGCAGCGAAACTATTCGTGTGACGGGAAACGGGACGGTTCTGCGGCGGTTGCAGGACGGCATGTGGATTGATGAGATTGTGAATTTCCATCACAATTTCCTGGCAGGTGAGATGGGCTCCACCATTGTTGGTGTGAGCGGATTGCTGCTCGCCAGCAATATCATTCTCGGTGTCCTCCTGGCGTGGCCGGGCATGACGGGCTTGCGGCGCGCTTTGGCGCCGGCCCCCGCTGCCACTGCGCCCGCGCGGACGTTCGGGCGTCACCGCGCGCTTGGGCTCATCGTTGCCGTGCCGGCGCTGCTGTTCGTGAGCTGCGGCGTTCTGATGGTATTCGAGGATTCCGTGCGCGGGTTCCTGGGCGGCGAGCCGCCGGCCCTGACAGCGCCGGCGGGGCCCGGGACCATGAAACCCGCGGAAATTCTCGGTGTGGCCTTGGCGCGGTTTCCGGACGCCGCGCTCGCGGCCTTTCTGCCGCCCGATGAGGACACACCGTATTATGTGGTGCGTTTACGCCAACCCGGCGAGTTGCGTCGCGCGTTCGGTAAAACCACGCTGGAAATATCAGGCTCGGGGGATATTTTGCGTGTTTACGAACCGGGGCAGGGGCCGTGGACGCGGACTTTGGCGGACAACTTCTATCCGCTGCATACCGGCGAGGCGGGGGGCCTTTTCGGGCGGCTTGTGGCTATGGCAACAGGCCTGGGCCTTCTCACGGTGATCTGGTTTGGTCTGCGCCTGTGGTGGCTGCGGCGGCGCTAAGGAAGTGCCTTTATCACCGGAAGCCGATAAGGATCGTACCTGCCACGATCAGCACCACGCCGACCCAATTCCACGTGAGCAGACGCTCCCCAAGAATGAGAACGCCGAGTACCGCGACGAGGACGACGCTCAATTTATCGAACGGTGCGACGCGCGACACTGGACCGAGACTTAATGCGCGGAAGTAGCAAAGCCACGAGGCCGCCGTGGCGACGCCCGACAATATGAGAAATATCCATGTTTTGCGGGGAATGCTCGCAGCCGACTGATAGGCGTTGCTGACGACAACGATCGTCGCCACCGCAACCAGGATGACAACGGTGCGAATCAAGGTCGCATAGTGCGAGTTGATGTTCTCGACACCGATTTTCCCGAAAATCGCTGTAAGCGCCGCAAAGCAAGCGGAGAGCACCGCCCAGAATTGCCATCCAGATAGGAATGATTGCATTGATCGCTTCTCGACATTTGATGGGCTTGCTAGGTGTGGGGCTTCGGAAATTTTATGTAATTATATCAATGTGTTACACAGCGAGAAAGGGGCTTACGCTGCAGTTTGTTACCTATGTCTCGGGCCGCTCAACCGATGTCGGGCCGCTCAGGGCGGCTCACGCCTATATTTATTGCGGGCACCATATATAGGAGTGGGCATATACCGGGGTGGCGTATATAAGTGCGCCACCTAACTAGCAGGGCGCTTTGTTCGGTAAAGGACAATGCGGGCCCCCGCAACCAAATATGCCCGTTAAGTCGATGACTTAGCGGGTTTTTGTTTTCGACAGAACCCTCAAGGAGCTCCAGAATATATGGCGAAAGACGACAGTCACTTCAGTGAACGGCTGCAAAACGCGGCCAAAGCCAAACAGGCTCTTCTAGCCGCGGCGCGCGCCAAATCCCCTTTAAACGATCCCGGCTTTGCCGACCGCCAAGCAGAGCGCGTTGCGCTCGCCGCTGCGCGCGAGACACGCAAAGCCGAAGCAGCTGAACGCAAGCGCGTTGAAGCGGCGCGTATTGCCGAAGAAAAGGCCGCCGCAGCGGAAGCTGAACGCGTGGCCGCCGACGCTCTCTTGAATCAGAAGGCAAATGAAGCCGCGGCCCTCAAAGCGCTGCAGAAAGCAAACCGCGATGCAAAATATCAGGCACGCCAGGCGCGCCGCGAAAGCCGCCGCGCCTAATCGCGATGGCGCATCTGCACTAAAATGGCCCGCTAAGTGAAATGCTTAGCGGGCTTTTTTGTATGTGCGGCGCATCACATCCGCGATAGCAAAGAGAATTGTCCGGCCGAGGGCGGCTATACTGCCGGATACCGGTTCATAGGTTTTCGACAGTTTGAGGCCAAATTCCATGACGCATATCGACGCACTGCCTCAGTCCCTGCTCTCGTGGATTTCTTCGACCGCGGGCGGCGAGCTCGTGTCTGTCGCGCGGCATGTGGCGCGGCGCGAAGCCTGGAACGTCGAAATCCGAAATCCGCAAGGCGCGCCGGCACGCTACTTCTTGCGCATCGACCGCGACCTGGCCGCGGGTAGAGTGTCCACCCGCAATCTTCGACGCGAATCCGCCCTCATTCAGCAGCTCAATCGTTCCGGTATCCCCGCGCAGAAAATCATGGGTTGGAACGACGAACATTGCGCCGCGCTCCAGTCTTATGAAGCGGGTGTCGCCGATCTGCGCGGCGAGGAGCGCGCCGTTCAAGATAAAGTTATGCGCCATTTCATGGAGATTCTCGCCGATCTTCACACCATCGACGTCACTGGGCTGACGCTGCCTGAATTCCAGTATCCGAAAACGCCCTTGGAACACTCGCT
>JAIEMI010000222.1 GCA_019752235.1 Rhodospirillaceae bacterium | reverse complement strand
ACGCCAATGTCGTGCTCGGCCGCATCAATCCCAACGATCCCATCGGCCTCAAGGGCCGCACCGCGCTCGATCTCGACGGCGCGCGCAAGGCTGTTGAAGCGCTCGGCGGACAACTCGGCCTCGGGATCGAGGAAACCGCCCAAGCCATCCTCTCGGTGGTCGATCAGAACATGGCGGGCCGCACGCGGCTTCTGTCCATCGAGCGCGGCTACGATCCGCGCGATTTTGCCTTCGTCGCCTTCGGCGGCGCGGGCCCCGTGCACGGGGCGGCCATCATCCGCGAAGTGGGCATCGGCACCATGCTGATCCCCGAAAGTCCCGGCGTGCTGTGCGCACTCGGCTGCGCCATCGGCGATGTGCGCTACGATCTTTCGCAGACCCTGGAACGCCGCGTGGATGCGCTGGACGCCAAAACCATCGGCGCCATCCTCGCGGAACAGCGCAAAGCCGGTGAAAAACAGCTCACCGACAGCGACGCGAAAGTAGACCGCGTGGTTATCGCCCATGCCGCCGAGATGGCTTATCTCGGCCAGATTCATTCTTTGCGCGTCGACATCAACGCCGACTGGACACCCGCGCAGATCACGGCGGCGTTTTACGAGACCTACAAAAAAGAATACGGCAACACGTTGGGCGATATCCCGTGTGTCATCGTCAGCCTCAAAACGGTCGTGCAAGGCGTGCGCAATCATGTCCCCCGTAAACTGCCGCTGCCGCCGGTCATCGCGCCGCCCCAAGCCCCCATGCGCAAAGTCTATTTCGCGAAATGGTACGACACGCCGGTCTACGCGCGGCGCACGTTGAAACCGGGCATGGCTTTTGTTGGCCCGGCCATTGTCGAACAGACCGATACGACCACGGTGATCGAACCCGGCATGAAAGCGCGGATCGACGCTTACGGAAATCTTCTGGCGGAGGTGGGCTGATGGATCCCGTCACTCTGGCTGTCGTGCGCGGCGCGCTCGAACAGATCGCCGACGAAATGGATTTGCATCTGATTCACGCGGCCATCTCGCCGATCATTTCCGAAACCAACGACTGCGCCCACGGCATCTATCACGCCGAAACCGGCGAGACCATCGCCCAAGGCCGCTACGGCCTGCCGGTGTTCCTGGCCAACATGCAGTTCACGGTGCAGAACATCCTGGCGCTCGCCAAGAAAGACGGCGGCTTCAAGGACGGCGATCTCTGGATCGTCAACAGCCCCTACGTCGCCGGCACGCACTTGCAGGACGTCGTGCTCGTCGCGCCGCATTTTGTCGGCGGCAAGCTCTTCGCGCTGCTGGCCTCCACCGGCCACTGGATGGACATCGGCGGCACCTCGCCCGGCGGCTGGGCCCCCAAGGCCACCGACATCCACCAGGAAGGCATGGTGATCCCGCCGCTCAAGCTTTACGACCAGGGCAAGCGCAACGATCAACTCGTCAGCATGTTCACCGCCAACGTCCGTCTGCCCGAGCAGATCGCGGGCGACCTCGCCGCCATGACCAACGTATTCGCCGTGGGCCGCCGCGGACTCGACGACCTCGTTAAGCGCTACGGCGTGAAGACCTTGAGCGGCTGCATCGATGAAATGATGACGCGCTCCGAAAAACAAATGCGCTCGCACATTTCTGAAATCCCCAACGGCGTCTATCACGCCGAGGATTTCATCGATAACGACGGCATCGAAGACAAGCCCCTGCGCGTCAAGCTGGCGCTGACGGTCGAAGACGGTGCGCTGCATTTCGATTTCACCGGCACCGACCCGGTCTCCAAGGGCCCGGTCAATCTCGCGCGCACCACCACGCTCTCCACCTGCTATATCGCGCTCAAGCACATCTTCCCGGAAGTGCCCGTCAACGGCGGCGCTTTCCGCCCGACGCGTTTCACGTTGCCCGCGCGTAGTATCCTCACCGCCGAATATCCCACCCCCTGCGGCGGCTACCTCGAAGTCGTCGGCCGTCTGCTCGATGTGGTGTTCGGCGCGCTGGCCCAGGCGCTGCCGGACCGCACGCCCGCGGCGAGTTTTGGCACCACCGGCGTCGCAACGGTGGCGGGCTTGCATCCCGACACGGGCCGCTACTACGTCGGCGTGTTCCCCTACCCCGGCGGCTACGGCGCATCCCGCGACACCGATGGCCTCGTCCACGGCACCACGCCCCAGTCCATGGCCAACTTCATGTCGCTGGAAATGTCCGAGCACCGCTACCCCATCCGCTTCGACCATTTCAGCCTGCGCGAGAATTCCGGCGGCGCGGGCTGGCATCGCGGCGGCTGCGGCACGTCTTATGCCTTCACGGCGTGGTCCGAGTGCATCGTCTCGGTGCTGGGCGACCGCGCCGACTACAAGCCCTTCGGCATCGAAGGCGGCAAGGACGCCGACGCCAACGCTATCAGCTTCACCACCGGCGGCAAGACGTGGATCCCCCCGTTCCGCAGCAAAATGGAAAAACAAATTCTACGGCCCGGTGAATCCTTCGCGGCGGCGTCGCCGGGCGGCGGCGGCTTCGGCGATCCGCTGACCCGCGACGTCGACGCCGTCGAAAACGATTTGAACCTGGGTTACATCACGCAAGAGCGCGCGGAGAAGGACTACGGCGTGGTCGTGGCTTCCGCCAAACCTATTGGTACACGCCGGCACTTCACGCTGGACCGCGCCGCCACCCAAAAACAGCGTCAACAGTTGAGCAAATAGCATGAACCACGTAGCGAATAGCCATGGCGCTTGGGAGATGCCGGAAGACCTGCGTCTGTTGCAGGCCACCGTGCGCCGCTTCATGCAGGAAGAGATCATTCCCGAAGAGAACAAACTTCCCCACGATGCCGTCGCCCTGCCGCCCGATGTACTGAAGCGCCTTCAGGCGAAAGCGAAGGGTCTTGGCCTCTGGCAGTTTGAATCTCCCGCCGAATACGGCGGTGCGGGCCTCAACCTGCTCGGTCAAGCCGCCGTCGCCGAAGAAATCACCCAGTGCAAAATGGGCGCCTATATTCTCGGCTGCCATGTGTTCGGGTGGGATCCGCCCAACGTGATCTTCGAAGGCACCAAGGCGCAAATTGAGAAGTACGCCATTCCGACGCTCGAATCCGGCGAGAAGACCTTCGTCGCCATCACCGAACCCGGCGGCGGTTCCGATCCCGCCCGCGCCATCCAGGCGCGCGCGGTGAAAAAAGGCGACCGCTACATCCTCAACGGCACCAAGGTCTATATCTCTGGCGTCAGTGAATCGCGCTGGGGCCTGGTCTTCGCGCGCACCGGCGACAAGGATCGCGGCGGCGTCAGTTCCTTCATCGTCGAGAACAAATACAAGGGTTTCAGCTACAAACCCGTGCCCGTGATTCGTTCCTATTCGCCCTACGAAATTCATCTCGAGGATTGCGAAGTGCCGGAAGAAAATTTGCTGGGCAAGGAAGGCGAGGGCTTAAAGCTCGCCGAAACCTGGCTGGTGCACGCGCGCATCCCGTACGCCGCGGGTGTCATCGGTATCGCTCAGGCGGCTTTGAATCTCGCGGTCGCGTGGGCCAAGCAGCGCGTCACCTTCAAGTCGCCCCTGGCCGACAAGCAGGCCATTCAGTGGATGATCGCCGACAGCGAAGTGGAGTTGCGTGCCGCACGCCTGCTGATTTATCAAGCCGCCTGGAAAGGCGACATGGGCCAGGACATCAAGGTCGATGCCTCGGTGTGCAAGGTGTATGCAACCGAAGCCGCCGGCAAGATCGTCGACCGCTGCATCCAGATTTTCGGCGGCCTCGGCGTCTCCAAGGAAATGCCGCTGGAGCGCTGGTACCGCGAACTACGCATCAAGCGCATCGGGGAGGGCCCCTCGGAAGTGCATCGCATGGTCATCGCCCGCGATTTGCTCAGCGCCCAAACGAAGGCCCGCTAGATGGACATGAACCGGCTGCCGCTGGAAGGGATCACCGTCCTCGACCTCAGCCAGATCTATAACGGCCCCTACGCTACTTTCATGCTGGCGCAGGCGGGCGCGGAGATCATCAAGGTCGAACCTCTTGGCGGCGAACACCTTCGTAAACGCGGTGTGGTCGGCGGCGCGGCGCTGCCCTTCGCCATGCTCAACGGCAACAAGCGCGCGGTGACACTCAATCTGAAATCGGTCAAGGGCCGCGCTCTGCTCATCGCAATAGCCAAGCGCGCCGACATCCTGGTGGAGAATTTCGCGCCCGGCGTCATGGAGCGTCTCAATCTCGGCTACGAGTTTCTGCGCACCCTGAACCCGCGCCTCATCTATGGCCAAAGTTCCGGCTATGGCCGCTCCGGCCCCAACCGCGATTACCCGGCGATGGACTTAACCGTCCAGGCCATGTCCGGCGTCATGAGCATCACGGGTTTTCCGGATCGCCCGCCCGTGAAGGCCGGCCCCGCGCTCTGCGACTTCTTTGCCGGCGTGCATCTCTACGGCGCCATTGTCACCGCGCTCTATGAGCGCGAGAAGACCGGCGAGGGCCGCCTGGTGGAAGTCGCCATGCAGGACGCGGTCTATGCGTCGCTCAGTTCCAGCCTCGGTCTTTTTGCGGGCTCCGGCGGCACGGCCATGCAGCGCACCGGCAACCGTCACGGCGGCTTGGCGGAATCGCCCTACAACGTCTATCCCACCCAGGACGGCTACATCGCCATCATCTGCGTCGGCGAGACCCACTGGAAGTCCCTGGTGACGGTCATGAAGCGCGAAGAACTTTTGACCGATCCGCGCTTCGCCGATCTCAAGACCCGCGTCGCCCACATGGATACGGTGGACGACATTGTTTCCGCCTTCACCAAGACCTTCGACAAGCAGCCGCTGTTCGAACTGCTCATGGCCCATCATGTGCCCTGCGCCCCCGTGCGCGAGCTGGCCGAGGTGGTCAACGACCCGCACATGCATGCGCGCGGTTCGTTGCAATACCAGGATCATCCGGAACTCGGCCGTATCGTCGTGCAGCAAAGCCCCTTACGCTTTGAGGGCACGCCGATGCGTGAGTTGAAACCCAGCGCCAAACTGGGGCAGCATAACGCCGACATATTTGGGGGCTGGCTTGGGCTTTCCGAAGCCGAACTTAGCGACTTAAAGAAAGAGGGAGTGATCTGATGGCCAAAGAGTGGACGTTCGGCAAGTACGAGGACATCGGCGCCGAACTGCAGGGCAATGTCGCAATCGTGGAATTGCGCCGTCCGCCGGATAACTATTTCAGCAACGAGATGATCCGCCAGATCGCCCACGCCTATGAACACCTCGACACGGTCGATCAATGCCGCGTCATTCTGCTGTGCTCGCAAGGCAAGTCGTTCTGCGCCGGCGCGGACCTCAAGAACCGTCCCGACACCGGCACGCATGCCGAAGGCGGCGGTGTCGCCAAGCATCTCTACCGCGAAGCCATCCGCGTCTTCAAAACCCGCAAGCCCGTCGTGGCCGCCGTACAGGGCGCCGCCAGCGGCGGCGGCCTCGGCGTCGCGGTGTCTGCCGACTTCCGCGTCACCTGCAAGGAAGCGCGTTTCTCCGCTAACTTCAGCCGCCTCGGCCTCCATCCGGGCTTCGGTCTCACCCACACGCTGCCGCGCCTCATCGGTGTGCAAAAGGCATCGCTGATGTTTCTCACAGGCCGCCGCGTGCCGGGCGACGAAGCTGTCGTCATGGGCCTCGCCGATCAACTCGTGCCCCTGGCCGACGTGCGCGCCAAGGCCATGGAGTTGGCGACGGAAATCTCGCAATCCGCGCCGCTGGCCGTCATGTCGATCCGCGAAACCCTGCGCCGTGGTTTGTATGAAGCCGTCGAGTCCATGACCGAACGCGAATTGTTCGAGCAGGATTGGCTGCGCCGCACTGAAGACTTCAAGGAAGGCGTGGCCTCTTGGGCCGAACGCCGCCTCGGCAATTTCAAATCGCGCTGAGGTGAAACCCGTCCGCACCATTGCCGCCGGCGCGGGTTTCGCCGGCGACCGTATCGATCCCGCCGTGGCGCTCGCCGCGTCCGGGGTGGTCGATACCGTGGTGCTGGAGTGTCTGGCCGAACGCACCATCGTGCCGGGCCTGCGCGCCCAGCGTGCCAATCCCGAAGCGGGCCACGATCCGCGTTTGAAGCGCCGCCTGTCGCCGCTGCTGCCGGTCGCTTCAAAAAACAAATGCCGTATCATCTCCAACCTCGGGGCGGCCAACGCCGCCGCCGCGGGCCGCGCCATCGGACGTCTGGCGAAAGACCTCGATTGCAAAGGCCTGAAGGTCGCCGCCGTCATCGGCGACGACATGATGGGCCGGCAAGACAAAATCGCCTGGGACGTGTCCTTTAACGGCGAGCTGCTGGGCGCACGGGCCTACCTCGGCATGGCGGGGATCAATGAGGCCATCGACGGCGGCGCCGATGTCATTGTCACGGGCCGCGTCGCGGACTCCGCGCTCTTCGCCGCCGATCTGGTGCCGCATCTTCAGCCCGGCGACGACGCGCTCGCGGGCGCTGTCGCCGTCGGCCATCTGCTGGAATGCGCGGGGCACCTCACCGGCGGCAACTACGAAGGCCCCGGCGGCGGCGGTCTCAGCGCCGAAGAATTCGCCAACCTCGCGTATCCCCTCGCGCGCGTGAACGCCGACGGCAGCGCCGAGATCGGTATTCTCGACAACGCGCCGGGCCTTCTCAATGTCCTGAACTGCACGCTGCAGCTTCTCTACGAAGTGCACGACCCTTCGCGCTACATCACGCCCGATGCCATCCTCGACTTTACCGGCGTGCGCTTCACCCAAACCGGCCCCAACCGCGTGCACATGACCGGCGCGCGCATCACCGGCCGCCCCACCCATCTCAAAGTCTCCGGCTTTGTCGAATACGATGGCTGCATCGCCGACGTGGAGTTGGGCTTCGCGGGCAAAGGCGCGTTGGACCGCGCCCGCACCTCCGTTGATACACTCAAGCGTCGTCTGTCCAACTGGTCGCCCGAAAGCATGCGCATCGATGTCGTCGGCATCGACTCTATCCTCGGCGGGGCATCGTTGTCCGCGCCCGCCGATCTGCCGGAAGCGCGCGTGCACATCTCCGCGCGCTGCGACGATCTCGAGGCCGCGCAGATCATCGAGGACGAGGTTATCGCGCTCACGGTCTCGGGCCCCGCCGGCGGCGGCAGTATCCGCAGCGAGCGCCGTCCGCGCGTCGAAGTCGTCAGCGGGCTGATCCCGCGCGAGCTGGTGCCCACCCGAATCGAGTGGAGCCTGTCGTGAGGGTGGGTGATATCGCCGTCGGCCGCGCGGGCGACAAAGGCCCCATCCTCGATCTCACGTTGGTGGCAAAGGACGACGCGGCCTACGCGCTGATCGAAAAAGCCGTCACGGCCGGCGCAGCGGAAAAGGCGCTCGCCCGTGTCGCTCCCGGCCCCGTCATGCGCTACGAAGTGCCCGGTTTACGCGCCTTGAAGTTCGTGGCGCCCGAAGCCTTGCCGGGCGGGGTCTATGCCACACTCCATGCCGGGGTGCATTGGCAAAAGGCCGCCATCTGGGTTCTTCTGGAATTAGACATTTAGTTTTAATGGCTTAGCGTCGTCGATACCGCGCAAAGCCGCGGCTGTGGCTAATTTTGACTTTTGGGTAGAATTAATAATTGACCGGTAAACTACCTATCCCATAGGTTGGAAAAAATGCCAACCGTATCCAAAGGGCAGCCATGGCGCGCATTAAAAGCGAGATCGATCCGTCATCCCAAGGCTTTCGCGAACGCAGCGCCGCCTACGACGATGTGCTGGCCGTCTACGAACAGCGGCTGAAATGGTCGCAGGCCGGCGGCGGCGAAAAAATGGTCGCGCGCCATCGCGAGCGGAAAAAAATCCCGGTACGCGAGCGTATCGATCTGCTGATCGACCCGGGCACGGCCTTCCTCGAACTCACGCCCCACGCCGGGTGGAATCTCTACGACGGCGCTCTCGCCGCCGCCGGCATCGTCACCGGCATCGGCACGGTCCGCGGCACGGCGAGCATGATCATCGCAAACGACGCGACGGTGAAGGGCGGCTCGTTCTTCCGCGAGACGGTGAAGAAGCACATCCGCGCGCAGGATATTGCCGCGCAGAACCGCCTGCCGGTGCTGTATCTGGTCGACTGCGGCGGCGCCAACCTCAACCAGATGGAGGAGGTTTTCTACGACGAGAATCAATTCGGCGGCACGTTTTATCGCCAGACTCAAATGTCGGCCCGGGGCATTCCGCAGCTCGCGGCGGTGTTCGGTGAATGCACGGCCGGCGGCGCTTATATTCCCGCCCTGTGCGATGAGTTCATTATGGTCGACGGCGAAGCGTCCATTCACCTCGGCGGTCCGCACATCGTTCAGGCAGCCATATCCGAGACGGTGGACCGTCACAATCTGGGCGGCGCCGCGCTCCATACGCGCCAATCCGGCGTCTCCGATCACATCGCCGCCGACGAGTATGCCGCCATCGGCCGCTTGCGCGAGATGGTGGGAAGCTTGTGTTATGCGCAGCCATTTGCGCCGGGCCGCACCGCGTCCGCCGCGCCGCTGCTCGACATCGCGGACATCCCCGGCATTGTCGGTACGAATTTGAAGCTTCCCTTCGACCAGCGCGAGATTATCGGCCGGCTGGTGGATGACAGTGATTTCCACGAATTCAAACCGGAATGGGGTGAGACCATCGTCTGCGGCACCGCGCGCATCGAAGGCTTCCCGGTCGGCATCCTCGCCAACAACGGCGTGCTGTTCAGCGAAGCCTGCCTAAAGGCCACGCACTTCATCGAACTCTGCGACCAGCGCGGCACGCCCATCCTGTTCCTGCAGAACACCACCGGCTTCATGGTCGGCCGCGAGGCTGAAATCGGCGGCATCGCTAAGCACTCGGCGAAACTCGTCTATGCCATGTCGACCTGCTCCGTGCCGCGTCTTACGGTCGTGACCGGCGGATCCTATGGTGCGGGCAATTACGGCATGTCGGGGCGCGGTTTCCGCCCGCACTTCATGTTCATGTGGCCCAATGCGCGCCTGGGCGGCATGGCGCCCGACGTCGGCGCCGGCGTGCTGATGGCGCTGCGCCGCCAGTCGATCTCGCGCAATCCGGCGACCGAAGAAGAACTCGCCGCGGAGGAGGCGCGGATCCGCAAGATGTTCGACGATAAGTCGGACCCGTATTTCTGCTCGGCGCGCATTTTCGACGACGGAATTATCGATCCGCGCGATACGCGCCGCGTTCTTGGCCTTTGTCTCGCTGTTGTTAACATGCGCCCGACTGAGAAAAGCGGGCGCCCGGTCTATAGAATGTAATCGCCATGAACGCATTTCTCACAGCGCCGCGCCCGATCCGGAGCGTCTTGATCGCAAACCGCGGCGAGATCGCGTGCCGGGTTATTTCCACCTGTCGGCGGTTGGGCTTGGCCACGGTCGCCGTCTATTCCGAAGCCGATAGGAACGCGCGACATGTACGCCTCGCCGACACGGCTTACGAACTGGGCCCCGCGAAAGCCGCCGATAGCTATCTCGCCATTCCCCGCATCATTGCCGCGGCTAAAGCGACGGGCGCGGACGCGATTCATCCGGGTTATGGTTTTCTTTCCGAGAACGCGGCCTTCGTCGCCGCCATCGATGCCGCCGGGCTGATTTTCATCGGACCCACGGCCGATAACGTCGCGCAGATGGGCTCGAAGATCGAGGCGCGTCGCATTGCGCAAGCCGCCGGCGTGCCGGTGGTTCCGGGTTTTGACTCTCCCAAAGCGACCGACGCCGAACTCACGGCCGCTGCAGCCAAGATCGGCTACCCGGTTCTCGTGAAGGCAAGCGCGGGCGGCGGCGGGCGCGGTATGCGCCGGGTCATGAAGCCGGAAGAGCTTCTGCCCGCGGTGGCTTCGGCGCGGAGCGAAGCCGCATCCTCCTTCGGCGATGCCACGATCTTCCTGGAGAAGCTGGTCCAGAAGCCGCGTCACGTTGAAGTCCAGATCTTCGGCGACGGCAAAGGCGGGGCGTTGCATTTCTTCGAACGCGACTGCTCGGTTCAGCGCAATCACCAGAAGGTGATCGAGGAAGCGCCGGCACCCAATCTTCCGGAGTCGGTGCGCGCCGCCTTACTCGGAAACGCCGTCAAACTCGCCGCTCAAATCCGCTATGCCGGCGCGGGCACGGTCGAGTTCGTGATGAGCGCGGAAGAAAACGCTCCTTATTTCCTCGAAATGAACACGCGCTTGCAGGTCGAGCATCCTGTCACCGAGGCGATCTGCGGCGTCGACCTGGTGGAATGGCAGTTGCGTCAGGCGGCCGGCCTGCCGCTCCCGTTGCGCCAAGACGAGATCCGCGCCAAAGGCCATGCCATCGAGCTGCGCGTGAATGCCGAGCGTCCCGAGGCCGGCTTCATGCCCGACACCGGACGCATCCGTACTTTGGACGTGCCCCACGGGACACGCTTCGATACCGGTGTCGAACCCGGCGACGAAATCTCGCCGCACTACGATTCCATGATCGCGAAATTGATCGTTCACAGGCCGGACCGCGGCGGCGCCATCGCGGCGTTGGTTGGCGCGCTCGACAACACGATGTTGTCCGGCGTCGGCAACAATCTCGGCTTCCTGCGGGATTGCCTTATCGCGCCGGCCTTCAAGGACGGGCGCGCGACAACGGCGTTCCTCACCGAAACCTTCCCAAATGGGTGGCAGCCGGACACCGAGGTTCTGCTGCGGCTACGCGGTCATGCCGCGCGTGCGGCAATTGGCGGCGCGGGCGACCCGCACCGGCGCGTTGACGGTTTCCGCGTCGGCGGCCGCGTCGCGCCCGGCAAAGTACCCTTGTTGGTCGAAGATCAATTCGGCCGCGCCGAGCTTTCCTTGACGCTGGGGCGCGAACCGCGCGTCGCGAGCGCCGGACGCGAGATCACGCTGGGGGCCGCGCCCCTCGTGAAGGCCGCTGGCCGGGGCGTCGACGCGGCTTTGCATGGAATCACGCTGACGCTTCACGCAACGCCGCTGGCCGATGCGCGCGTGGTCGCCGAGGTGGAAGGTGCGGGCGAGCGCATCCTTTTCGCTCCGCTTACCGGCTTGGTCAAGGAAGTCCATGTCAAGACCGGCGACAAAGTCGCCAAGGGCGACACTTTGGTCGTGATGGAAGCGATGAAGCTGATACATACGCTTATCGCGCCGCAGGATGGCGTCGTCGGAAAGTTGGCGGCCGTCGCGGGCCAAACCGTTCCCGCAAAAACAGTTCTCGTTGAATTAGAGGAGGAAAAGTAATGGCTGGGCTTTGGTTCGAGGATTTCGAAGAGGGCATGGTGTTCGATCATGCGTGGACCCGCACGATCACGCAAAACGACAATCACTGGTTCTCGCTGCTGACCATGAATACTCAACCGGTGCACATCGACGCCCATGCGGCTGCGAAGTCCGTCTGGAAAAAACCGCTGGTCAATTCGCTTTTCACGCTCGGCTGCATGGTGGGCATGAGCGTCAACGACACAACCTTCGGCACGACTATCGCCAACCTCGGCATGGAAGCCGTGAAGTTCCCGCATCCGCTGTTTGAGGGCGACACCATCAAGATCAAGACAACCTGTCTCGGAAAGCGCGCCAGCAAATCGCGTCCCGGCGAAGGCATCGTGACCCTGCGTCACGAGTGCTTCAACCAGGACGGCGTGCTGTGCGGCACCTGTGACCGCGCCGCGCTCATGATGATGCGCCCGAAAAAAGCTTAACCCGGAAGCACCTGAACCTTATGGCCTGGAAGAACGCGGTCGTTAGCCGGGAAGAACAGCGCGAGTTAAAGCGCGAAGCTCTGCTGCACGAGGCTGCCGCCGCGTTCAACCAGCGTGGATACCACGCGACCTCGCTGGACGACATTGCCAACAGCCTCGGCGTCACGAAGGCCGCGCTCTATTAATACTACCCAAACAAGCAGAAGCTTCTTG
>JAIEMI010000240.1 GCA_019752235.1 Rhodospirillaceae bacterium | reverse complement strand
AAGCCTGAAAATATCAAGGAAATCCGGGGAATCCGCCCGGCGGCTCCGTTGACTTCGGGGCACCTAGCTTCTATCTGTTTCGCCACCATCGGTCAGTTCCGGCGGCCAGCGAGTGAGTCGGTCCGCCGGCCCGCCCGGCGGCGGCCTTGGCTGACCTTTTTCCCCGGTCCTTTGAGGTTGCTATGCTCGGCGCTCTCGCCAAACGCATTTTCGGGTCGCGCAACGACCGCCTGATCAAATCGCTGCGCCCCACCGTCGACGCCATCAACGCCAAGGAAGCCGAAGTTGCCGCTCTGGACGACGCCGGTGTCGCCGCGCGCACCCCATGGCTCAAAGGCCGCATCGAGGCGGGCGAGTCCCTGGACGACATTCTGGTGGACGCCTTCGCCACCGTGCGCGAAGCCGCCAAACGCACCCTGCAGCAGCGCCACTTCGACACGCAGCTCATGGGCGGCATTGTTCTCCACCGGGGCATGATCTCGGAAATGGGCACCGGCGAAGGCAAAACCCTCGTCTCGACGCTGCCGGTCTATCTCAACGCCCTGTCCGGCAAGGGCGTGCACGTCGTCACCGTCAACGACTACCTGGCCAGCCGCGACGCCAACTGGATGGGCCAGATCTATCGTTTCCTGGGCCTTTCCGTCGGTTGCATCCTGCACAACCTCAGCGACGACGAACGCCGCGCGGCCTACGCCTGCGATATCACCTACGGCACCAACAACGAGTTCGGCTTCGATTACCTGCGCGATAACATGAAGTACTCGCTGGAAGAGATGGTCCATCGCGACTTCAACTACGCCATCGTCGACGAAGTTGATTCGATCCTCATCGACGAAGCGCGCACGCCGCTCATCATCTCCGGTCCGTCCCAGGACCGCACCGACCTTTATGACCGCGTCGACAAGATCATCCCGCTGCTGAGCGCCGAGCATTTCGAGAAAGACGAGAAGCAGCGCTCCATCACCTTCACCGACGCCGGCACGGAATACGCCGAGAAGCTGCTGAATGAAAAAGGCATCCTCACCGAAGGCGCCTTGTACGATCTGCACAACATGTCGCTGGTGCACCACCTGAACCAGGCTTTGCGCGCGCACCATATGTTCAAGCGCGACGTCGACTACCTGGTGCGCGACAACCGGGTTCATCTGATCGACGAATTCACCGGCCGCATCATGGAAGGGCGCAGACTTTCAGAGGGCCTGCACCAGGCCATCGAAGCCAAGGAAGGCGTCGAGGTTCAGAACGAGAACCAGACGCTGGCCACCATCACTTTCCAGAATTACTTCCGCATGTATCCGAAGCTGGCCGGCATGACCGGTACGGCCATGACGGAAGCCGAGGAATTCGGCACCATCTATGGCCTCGAAGTGGTCGACGTGCCGCCGAACGTGCCGCGTATCCGCATCGACGAGCACGACGAGGTCTACCGCACGGCCGACGAAAAATACGCCGCGATCATTCAATTGATCGAGGAATGTCACGCGCGCCGCCAGCCTGTACTGGTCGGTACGGTTTCGATCGAAAAGTCGGAGATGCTCGCCAATCTGCTGCGCAAGAATAAGAAGATCACGCCGCAGGTGCTGAACGCCAAATATCACGAACAGGAAGCGCTGATTATCGCGCAAGCCGGCGTGCCGGACGCCGTCACCATCGCCACCAACATGGCCGGCCGCGGCACCGATATTCAGCTCGGCGGCAATGCCGAATCCCGCTTCGCCCTCGAAGAAAAGGCGCGGGGACGTGCGCTGACCGAGGACGAGAAAGCCGCCATCCGCGCCGATATCGAAGCGCAGAAGAAAATAGCGCTGGAAGCCGGCGGCCTTTACGTCGTCGGCACCGAACGCCATGAAAGCCGGCGTATCGACAATCAGCTGCGCGGCCGTTCGGGCCGTCAGGGCGACCCCGGCGCGTCGAAATTCTATCTCTCGCTGCAAGACGATCTGATGCGCATCTTCGGCTCCGAGCGCATGGACAGCATGCTGCAGCGCCTGGGCCTGGAGAAGGGTGAAGCCATCATTCACCCGTGGATCAACAAGGCCATCGAGAAGGCGCAGCAGAAGGTCGAAGCCCGCAACTTCGACATCCGCAAGAATCTGCTGCAATTCGACGATGTCATGAACGATCAGCGCCGCGTGATCTTCGAGCAGCGCCGCGAGATGATGAACAGCGAAGACCTGTCGGACATGATCGCCGACATGCGGTATCAAACCGTCGCCGACCTCGTCGCCAAGTTCATCCCTGAACGCGCCATGCACGAGCAATGGGATATCGCGGGCCTGCACGAAGAGACCCTGCGCGTCCTCAGCCTCGATTTGCCGTTGAAGGACTGGGCGGCGGAAGAAGGCATCGCCGACGAGGAAATCCGCGAGCGCATCACCGCCGCGTCCGACGCCAAGATGAACGAAAAGACCGCGTCCATCGGCCCGGACATCATGCGCCGTGTCGAGAAAAGCATCGTGCTGCAGATGATCGACCAGGGCTGGCGCGATCATCTGGCCCAGCTCGACATGCTGCGCCACGGCGTGAACTTGCGCGCCTACGGCCAGAAGCAGCCGATCCTGGAATACCAGCGCGAAGCCTTCGTGATGTTCGACCAGTTGCTGTCGGGCCTGCGCGAACGCGTGACGGCCTTCTTGTCGCGGGTTGAATTGCGCTCCGAACCGCCGCCGGAAGATTTACAGCCGACCGGGCCGACCCGCATCCGTGCGATTCACGAACAACCGGCGTCGGAAATCGGCGGCGTCGCGGGGCAAGCGCACAGCCGCGTCGCGGCGGAAGACCGTGTGCCCAGCGACCCCTCTACCTGGGGCAAGGTCGCGCGCAACGAAGCGTGCCCCTGCGGGTCCGGCCGTAAGTTCAAGCACTGCCACGGTACCGTGGAAGACGTCGCTTAACCGGCGTCTGGCCTGGGCCTCACCACTAGGAAGTCGCGCACGATGTCGTCTGCATCACCGCCTGCTTCCGGCAAGAAAACCGGCCCCCGCCAGACAAAGGTGCCCGATGGCGACGACCGCGCGCGTTTGGTGTGTCCGGATTGCGGTTTCGTAGAATACGTCAATCCACGCATCGTCGTCGGCGCGGTCGCGACCTGGGCCGAAAACGGAGAGGTTAAGTTCCTCCTGGCCAAACGCGCCATCGAACCGCGCAAGGGCTACTGGACGATGCCCGCCGGTTTTCTCGAAGTCGGTGAAACCCTCGAAGCCGGCGCCGTGCGCGAAACCTGGGAAGAGGCCGGCGCGCGCATTTCCATCGATCAGGTGCTGGGCATCTACAACATTGCCCGCATCGGTCAAGTCTACATCGTATTCCGCGCCCACATGCTGTCCCCGGAATTCTCCGTGGGCGTCGAGAGCGAAGAGGTCAAGCTTTTCGCCTGGGACGAAATTCCCTGGGATGCCCTGGCATTCCCCAGCGTGCATTGGGCGCTGACCCATCACCGCGCCGCCACCGACCGCAAGGATTTCGCCCCGCACGGCGAGCCTGCCGCGATTCATTGGGAACGATAAAGTATGACGACCGTCACCGCCCTGCGCCACGTCGCCTTCGAGGACATGGGCACGCTCGAAGACCTGATCGCCGCGCGCACATGGAAAATGAATTACGTCGAAGCGCCGGTGGCCGACTGGGCAGCCTTCGATCCCATAAAGCCTGATCTGCTCGTCGTGCTCGGCGGCCCCATCGGCGCTTACCAGGAAAATATCTATCCCTTCCTCAAGGCCGAGATCGCCGCGATCCGCGCGCGTCTGGAAGCCGACAAGCCGACGCTGGGCATTTGTCTCGGGGCGCAGCTCATCGCCCGCGCCCTCGGCGCCAACGTCTATCCCAATAAGGAAAAGGAAGTCGGCTGGGGCCCCTTGCTCATGACCGCCAAGGGCCAGACGTCACCGGCGCGTCACCTCGCCGCCGAACACACTTTCATGCTGCACTGGCATGGCGATACCTTCGATCTGCCCGAGGGTGCGACTCTGCTGGCGGGCACCGAGATCGCGCTGCATCAGGCTTTCAGTTGGGGTTCGTCGACATTGGCTTTTCAGTGCCATCCCGAAGTGCGCGCCGGCGACATGGAAAAGTGGTTTGTCGGCCATGCGTTGGAAATCAGCACGACCTACGGCGTCAATGTCCCGTCCTTGCGCGCCGATACGAAACGCTACGGTGCGGTCCTGGAACAACAGGGCAAGAAGTGCTTTAACGAGTGGCTGGATAGCCTGAAGCTTTAACAATAACCCCGTTGTCATCCCCGCCAAGCGAAGCGCGAGCGGGGATCCATTTATCATCCGCGAGAACAGAGTGTGGGGCACGATGGATCCCGGATCGGCGCGGCGCTTCGCATCGCTTGTCCGGGATGACGAGCGCAGATTACTCCGGGCTCAACCCCATCAAACTGCGCGCGAAGCTCTGCGAGGTGAAGGGTTTCAGATCCTCGGCGCCTTCGCCGACGCCGATGTAGTGTACCGGCAGTTTGAATTTGTCGGCCAGGGCCACCACCACGCCGCCCTTGGCGGTGCCGTCCAGCTTGGTCATGACCAGGCCCGTGACCCCGACGATGCTTTTGAAAATCTCCACCTGTGAATGGGCGTTCTGGCCCACGGTGGCATCCAGCACCAGCAAGGTGGCGTGGGGCGCTTCGGGGTCCACCTTGGCGATGGCGCGTGAAATCTTCTGGAGTTCGGACATCAGCGAGTCCTTGTTCTGCAAACGCCCTGCCGTATCCACCAGCAGCACGTCGTCGCCGCGCTTGCGCGTTTCCATCAGGGCTTCGAACGCAAGACCCGCGGCGTCCGCGCCCGTATCGCGCGCGATCACCGGCGAACCCGTGCGCTGACCCCAGACTTTCAGCTGTTCCACCGCCGCCGCGCGGAAGGTATCGCCCGCGGCCAAGGACACTTTCAACCCGTCTTTACGGAAATGCTGCGCCAACTTGCCGATGGTCGTGGTCTTGCCCGCGCCGTTCACGCCCACCATTAAAATGACGAAGGGCTTTTTGGCGGGGTCGATGGACAGCGGCCGCGCCACCGGCTCCAGCACTTTGGTGATGTCGGCGGCAAAAGCCGTACGCACTTCTTCCGGCGTAATGTCCTTGCCGAAGCGCGCCTTCGCCAGGTCGCCGGTGAGACGCATGGCCGTCGCCGTGCCGAGATCGGCGGCGATCAGCAGGTCTTCCAGTTCCGTCAACGCCGCGTCGTCCAGCTTGCGCTTGGTGAAGATGTCGCCGATGCCCGTGACCAGCTTGGTCGAGGATTTGCTGAGGCCGGAGACAAGGCGGGAAAGCCAGCCGCTCTTGGGCTGTGAGGTATCAGAGTCAGCCATCAACCGATCGCTACGCCGTGCAGGGTGTCTTCCGCGGCGCCTAAAATGCGCACCGGAACAATCTTCCCCAGGGTTTTACTGTGTACGCGCGGCGTGGTCAGGCGCACGGGCGCGTAATGCGGCGTGCGGCCTTCCCCTTCTTTTTCCATCAGCACATCGACGGTCATGCCGGCGTAGGTTTGCAATTGTTTCGCCAGAGCCATGCGGCCTTTGTCGCGCAACTCCGCCGCCCGCGATTTGATCGCGGCTCTTTCCACCTGCGGCATCTTGGCGGCCGGCGTGCCGGGGCGGATGGAGTACGGGAAAACGTGCAAATACGTCAGCCCCGCTTCGTCCACTATTCCCATGGTGTTTTCAAACATCTCGTCGGTTTCGGTCGGGAAACCCGCGATCAGGTCCGCGCCGAACACGGCGTCGGGGCGTAAGGCACGGATACGATCGCAAAAGGCAATGATATCGGCGCGCGTATGGCGGCGCTTCATGCGCTTCAGAATCATGTCGTCGCCGGCTTGAGCCGAAATATGGAAGTGCGGCATCAGGCGCGGTTCATCCGCGATCAGGCGGAACAAGTCTTCATCGGCCTCCGCCGGATCGATGGACGACAGCCGCAAGCGTGTCAGTTCCGGCACCGCCAGCAGCAGGCGGCGCAGCATCTGGCCCAGAGTGGGCGTGCCGGGCAGATCGCCGCCGTAGCCGGTGATATCGACGCCGGTGACGACGACTTCGCGGAAACCCGCGGCCATCAATCCGCGTACTTCTTCGACAATGCGCCCCATGGGTACGCTGCGGTTATTGCCGCGCGCGAAAGGAATGATGCAGAAGGTGCAGCGATGGTCGCAGCCCTGCTGAACTTGCACAAAGGCCCGTGCGCGGCCGTCGAAACCTTCCACGAGATGTTCCGCGGTCTCGCGTACGTCCATGATGTCGGTGACGAGCACCGGCTGCGCGAGATCTACCGCGAAGCTCTCCGCCTTCATCTTGTGTTCATTGCCCAGCACGCGGTTGATTTCCGGCATGGCGGCGTAGCGCGCCGGGTCCAACTGCACGGCGCAGCCGGTGGCGACGATATGGGCGTCGGGATTCTCGCGGCGCAGTTTACGTAACGTCTGCAAACCCTGACGCTCGGCTTCCTTGGTGACGGCGCAGGTGTTGACGATGATGGCGTTCATCAGCCCGGCGTTCCGCGCATGGGCGCGCATCACTTCGGATTCATAGGTGTTGAGGCGGCAGCCCATGCTTACAACCTTGGGGCTGACAACCTTGGGCGCCTGATCGCTGGACTTCATGGCGGTCACGACAGCAGGCTCCCGTCGATGGTGCCGCGCGCGGTTTCCGCCACGGGGCCCGTCATGATGACGTGGCCGTCGTTGCGCCATTCGATGATGAGATCGCCGCCGTCGACGGTGACGGTGGCCTTGCGTTCCGTCAGGCCGCGCCGCGCCGCCGCGACCAATGTTGCGCACGCGCCGGTGCCGCAAGCCAACGTGATGCCCACGCCGCGTTCCCACACCCGCATGCGCACATGCGTGCTGCTCAGCACCTGCACGGCTTCAACGTTCGTCCGCTGCGGGAACAGCGGATGATGTTCCAGCTTCGGGCCGAGGGTCGTGAGATCGACGGCCATTACATCGGGTACAAAAAACACCGCGTGCGGATTACCCACGTTCACCGCCACGGGATCTTGCAACGAACCTTCGCCGATATTGAGATGCAGCGTGTCGGCCGCGTGCGACAGCGGAATCTCCTGCCATGCGTCGCGCGCCGAACCCATATCGATGGAGATCAGGCCGTGGTCGGCGCGGGTGGCGACGATCGGGCCGCCCAACGTTTCCATGGTGAGTGTTTGTTTGCCGGTCTCGGCGAGAAGCACGCTCGCCACACAGCGGCTGCCGTTGCCGCAGCTTTCCACCACGCCGCCGTCGGCATTGCGGATCGCGAGATAGGCGTCGCCGCCGTTGCGCGGCCGCTCGATGATCATGATCTGGTCGCAGCCGACGCCGAAGCGTCTATCGGCGATGGCTTTGGCCGATCGCGGCGTCAGGCGCAGGTCGCCGCCGCGCGCGTCCAGCACGACAAAGTCGTTGCCCAGTCCGTGCATTTTGCGGAACGGTAGCCCGGCTGATGGGGTGGTGCCTGCGGTCATGGGCGGGTTATAGGTGCGGGGGTGCGGCCTGTCCAGGGATGCGCCCCATATAAGGTGTTATGAAAAAGGCGCTAATCAGTTGAGTTCAAAGCCTATTTCCGCCATCACTGCGTTTATTAAGGGTGAAGCCACCGCCGGCCTGCTGCTCATGGCCGCCGCTGTCCTGGCGCTCATCATCGCCAATACGTCCCTGGCGCCGCTCTATATGACCGCGCTGGACTTCCATGTCGGCCCCATGTCGGTCCTGCACATCATCAACGACGGCCTCATGGCGGTGTTCTTCCTGCTGGTGGGTCTGGAGATCAAACGCGAGGTCGTGGGCGGCGAACTCTCAACCCGCGCGAAGGCGGCGTTGCCCGTACTGGCCGCCGCCGGGGGCATGGCGGGGCCGGCGGTGGTCTACATCCTGCTCAATGAAGGGCCGGAGTTGCGCGGCTGGGCTATCCCCGCCGCCACCGACATCGCCTTCGCGCTCGGCATCCTCGCGCTGCTGGGCCGCCGCGCGCCGCAAAGCCTGAAGATTTTTCTGACGGCCCTGGCGGTCATCGATGATCTCGGCGCGATCCTCATCATCGCACTATTTTATACCGCGGATCTTTCCTTCATGGCGCTGGGCGCGGCGGCAGTCTGCATCGTGGTATTGTTCACGCTCAACCGCTTCAAAGTCCGGCGCATCGAGATCTATTTGCTCGTGGGGCTTATCCTGTGGGTCGCGGTGTTGCAGTCCGGCGTGCACGCCACCATGGCCGGCGTCATCACCGCGCTCGCGATTCCCGCCGACGGCGACGATCCGCCGCTCACCACGCTCGAATACCAACTGCACCCTTGGGTGACGTATTTGATTCTGCCGCTGTTTGCTTTCGCCAACGCGGGCGTGGTGCTGGGAGATGTTTCCCCCGATACGCTGTCGCATCCCGTCACGCTGGGCATCGTGCTCGGACTTTTTATCGGCAAGCAGGTGGGCGTCGTGGTGATTGCCTATCTCGCCCGCGCGTTGGGTTGGGTGCGCCTGCCGGAAGGCGCCACGCCCGCACAGTTCTACGGCACGGCCTTACTGACGGGCGTCGGCTTCACCATGAGCCTGTTCATCGGCGCATTGGCTTTTCCCGATGCCGCGCACGCGACCGAAGTCAAAATCGGTGTTCTAGCGGGCTCGCTCTTGTCGGGGATCGCGGGGTATCTCGTGCTATACTTCAGTGGCAAGAGACGTGTTGAGAACGCCTAAACCTAAGCCGTATTGGATCACGTAGGCACATGGGACTTTCGCTTAAAGACATATCGGATAGGCGGCTGCTTAAAGTCTATGAGAAGTGGCTGGGCGACGATAAGACAAACTGGATCGTTGGCCTCACGTTTCTGCTCGAAATATCAAAACGCCTCGGAACAGCCTTTTCAAAGGAAGACTATTTCAAGGGATTGCAGAAAATCGTTGGGATTAAACCGGCGCTACACGGCCGGGCGTATCATTACTTTCCGGCGGACTTCGCTATTCCCGTGAATGAAATAGAGGCGCTGTTTCAAGAAACGGAAAAAGATGTCGGTATTGCCGTCGCCGAGCCCGGCAATGCGCTTGAGTTTTACGGCTCGAAATCTTACGTCGTCCCGGCTATCGACTCGATCGAACAATTTGGGGAGCAGGTTGCGGCGTTATTGAAGGACGTTGCGCCTCAATTCACTCAGCATGCCTCGGGGAGGTTGCTGACGTTTGGTTCGTGCTTTGCCGTCAATGTCGGCCAATACCTGCGCAAGCAAGGGAATTCGGTCTACACCTTGGTTGTCGCCGAAGACGTCAATTCGCCCTTCAATAACCTCCAGCTCCTCAAACGCGTTTTTCGCGATGAACGCACGCCTGTCGCCGAGGAACTGGAACTCATCAACACCCTAAATTTCGATGACGTGAAACGCGAGTTTCTAGAGGCCGAGAGAATCGTTTTTACGCTGGGGAATATATTTCACCTTGAGATCGATGGGTGTTCGACCATCCATCTGAAGAAGGGCTCTACCCTCATCGCCGAGCGCTTTGAGGAAACCGTGAAATATCTCCGGGAGATTTTCACGTTGTTGCGCGAGAACACGCGCGCAAAGATTTTCGTTTCGGTCTCCCCCATTCCCATCGGCGGCTATCGCGGCGACCAATTCAAAACCGCCATCGAAGCCGACTGCGTGTCCAAATCACAACTCCGGGCCGCGCTTCATGCCTGCCAGAACGAATTCGAAGGCCTCATCTATGTGCCGACCTTCGAGATCTTCAGGTGGCTGCCTGCCCATCAAAGCTTCGCGACGTTCGGCGTGGATGACGGCGTCGCGCGCCATATTTCAACGGCCCTTCTCACCAAGGTTATGGAGCAACTTGCGGGGAAATCTACATAAAAACAATGGGTTATAGAAAAACTGCGCTGTCTTTCCCCAGGCTTTGCCTTGACTCTCCCGCGCCCTTTCCGTAGATAACCCCAGCTTTTCCGGAATTTCGGGCGCTTTTAGCCCGGCATTTCGCTCCCACGGGGGTCCGTCCGTCCGCGATTACGCGCACGGGCGCGTTTTCCGTTTGGGCAAAAAGGTTCTGAGCGCCGATGTTCGATACGCTGACCGATAAACTGGGGTCCGTCCTCAGCAAGCTGACACGCCGCGGTGCGCTCACCGCGGCCGATGTCACTGCGGCCATGCGTGAAGTGCGCGTGGCCTTGCTGGAAGCCGACGTCGCGCTGCCGGTGGTGAAGGACTTCATCGCCAAGGTCAGCGAGAAGGCCGTCGGTGAGTCGGTCGTCAAATCCGTCACGCCCGGCCAGATGGTCGTCAAGATCGTGCACGATGAACTCGTCACGATGTTGGGCGGAGATCCGGAAGATCCCGGCGCCATGGGCCTCGATGCGCCGGGCATCGACCTCAATGCGCCCGCGCCCGTTGCCGTCCTGATGGTCGGTCTGCAGGGTTCGGGCAAGACGACCACCAGTGCCAAGATCGCGCACCGTCTGCAAACCAAATTCAAAAAGCGCGTGCTGATGGTGTCGCTCGACACCTATCGTCCCGCCGCGCAAGACCAGCTCGCCATCCTCGGCAAGCAGGTCAACGTCGTCACCTTGCCCATCGTTGCCGGTCAACAGCCGCTCGATATCGCGAGGCGCGGGTTGAGCGAAGCGCGTACCGGTGTGTTCGATGTGGTGATGTTCGACACCGCCGGCCGTCTCACCATCGACGACGCCATGATGGCCGAGGTCACCGCCGTGCGCGATCTGGTGAAGCCGCATGAAACGCTGCTCGTCACCGACGCCATGATCGGCCAAGACGCCGTCGTCACCGCGCAGTCCTTCAACGAAAAAGTCGGCATCACCGGCATCGTGCTCACGCGCGTCGACGGTGACGCGCGCGGCGGCGCGGCGCTGTCCATGCGCGCCGTCACCGGCCGTCCCATCAAGCTCATGGGCGTCGGCGAAAAAACCGATGCGCTGGAAATCTTCCACCCGCAGCGCATCGCCGGCCGCATCCTCGGCATGGGCGATGTCGTCAGCCTGGTGGAAAAAGCCGTCGCCAACGTCGACCAGGAAAAGGCCGAGAAGCTCGCGGCCCGTATGGCCGAAGGCAAGTTCGATCTCAACGACATGCTCTCCCAGCTGCAGCAGATTCAGCGCATGGGCGACATGAAGGGCATCCTCGGCCTCATCCCCGGCATCGGCCAGGCCATGAAGCAGGTGAAGGACTCCCAGCTTGATCCCAAAACCTTCAAGCGCCTCGAAGCGATTATTCAATCCATGACGCCGAAAGAACGCCGTCTGCCCGACGTGATCAAAGCCTCGCGCAAACAGCGCATCGCCACGGGATCCGGAACGACCGTCGCCGACGTCAACAAGCTGCTGAAACAGCATCAGCAGATGGAAACCATGATGAAGCGCATGAAGAAGATGGGCGGCATCGGCGCGCTGGCCGGCATGATGGGCGGCGCGGGCGGTCCCGGCGGCCTCGGTGGCCTAATGGGCGGGATGGGAACTCTCCCGCGCCCTGGCGGCCCGCCCTTCGGACGCAGATAAGAATTTTTGAGACTCTACGAAACGAAACTGACGAACAAACGCACTAACCAAGGAGACTAACATTGTCGCTTAAAATCCGTCTGTCGCGCGTCGGCGCGAAAGCTCAGCCGTACTACCGCCTCGTGGTCGCGGACTCGCGTTACCCGCGTGATGGCCGCTTCATCGAAAAGGTGGGCACCTATAATCCGCGCGTCCCGCATGACCACAAAGAGCGTCTGGTCCTGAAGGAAGAGCGCATTAAGCATTGGATTGGCACCGGCGCGCTGCCCACCGACCGCGTGCAGCGTTTGCTCGCCAAAGTCGGCATCACGACCGCGCCGGAAATTCACACGCAGACGAAAAAAGACAAGCCGCGTGCGAAGACCCAGGAGCGTCTGCGCGTGGCTG
>JAIEMI010000164.1 GCA_019752235.1 Rhodospirillaceae bacterium | reverse complement strand
CAACCGGCAACGTCCGCCACCACATGCGTGCGGCGGCGAAAGTATCCCAGAGTCACGCCGTTCTTTTTCTTGGTGGCTGCAAAGGTGACGCGGCGGCGCTGGCCGCCCGGCAGAAACACGGGCGGCCGCCACACCTCCGGCGCCAGGCCCTTTCTATCCAGGACACGACGGACAACGTCGGCTTTCCAACTCTTGTAGAAGGCGTCTTCCGCGTGCTGAAGGCTACACCCCCCGCAGACATCGTAGTGCGGACAGGGCGCTTTGACGCGGTGCGGCGACGCTTGGATAATCCGTGTCGGGTCGCCGCGCAAAACGCCGCCGGCGCGCTGGATTTTTGCCCGCACAATATCACCCGGCAGCGCGCGATCGACATAGATGCGCCCGCGCTCCGATTGGTGGACTCCGTCGCCCATGGGGGCAAGGTCATGGATGGGAAGATCGTCGGACATCACGTTGGCGGCGAAAGACCGTGCGCGATCATTCGCGCCTGGGCCCAGTATCCACCAAATCCGATCAACAAGGAATGCCGGCGTGAACGCCGCGGACCCTAACGCCGTTTAGTTGCTCTGAAGTTTGGCCGGCGCGACAAACATCACTTCCACGCTGCCGCTCCGCGCCGTTGCCTGCGGCATCACCGCGCCGACGGTCACGATTGTATTCTCCACCATGACATCTGTCAGAAGCGCACGGCTCACCGCCTGCGCGCGATCCAATGACAGAGCGACATTGCGATCGGCCGCGCTGCGGCTATCGCCATAACCTTCGATGCGCACCTCTATGGACGGATTTGCGCGAAGGTAACTCCGCAGCGGCTCTAGCCGCATCACCTCGGACCGAGACAGGATACTGCTGTCGGCGGGAAAGTTTACGTCGCGGACAACCGAAACATCGCCGTGATCCGCGCCCCCGCTGCGCTGCAACGCGAAGGTCGGCAGCGCGGCGCGCATCCGATCAAAGTCGGAGACGGGCGAAGGCGCGGCGCGAACCGGCATGGCGGCCACGGCGGCGGAGCCGGCGGAAACATTCTCATGCGTCATGGGTGGCGGCGCGCAGGCGGCCAAAGCCGCGGCGGCGGCCGCAAGCGCAACGTGCCGGAGGGAATTCATCACAAACCTTTTGTATAAGGCTCCGGCAGGTGCCGCCGTCCCCGAGAGGAGAGAAGGACGTGATTTCAAAAGTCCGCACAATCGTCGAGCCTGCGCCACCATATCACTTTCCACACGATATTGCGCGGCCAATTGCACGTTATCCGTCAACGGTGCGCGCATCGTTCAAGAAATGCATGGACTCGCGTGTTGAAAGAGCGCCTAGTGAGAGGCACCGACCGCACCTTATTTAAAGGACTACATCATGCCTAAAGGCGAAGAGAAAAAGGGGCGGGACAAGAAGAAGCCCAAACAAGATAAAGGCGGACACGCCAAACCTCAGTCCGAGTATGCAAAAAGCATGTCCTCGGCAAGTACGGCGACGACGGCTTTTGGACCGAAGAAAAAATAGGGTCCGTCGCTAGCATTGGGTCAATCAGATCTTGCTCGATAAAACGACAGCCCTCTCACGCTGCCCCGCTTGCCAATTGCAGCTTTGCAAAGGCCGGAACGAGCCGCCGCACGCGGCACTGAAAAGTGTCGCGCCGATCTCGCAGATGGGCTCCGAGAGGCATTTCACCTGTGAGAAGTGCGGCGCCACTTTGATCAATTCACGCGATGCCGAAAAGCTCGGCTGGAGTCACCAAAGGGCATAGCGCCACCCAAGGGCCTTCGCGGAGCCGGCCGGGCTTTAAGCCGGCAGATCCGCGTCGAGGCGCTTGACGCAGGCTTTCACCTGTTCCGCGGCGGATTTCTGGCCCGCGCCGCCATAGCCATCGAGAGCCAGGACAACTTGGCGCAGCCAATTCCGTTGCGTGGCGTCGGGTATCTTCTGCATGCGCTCGCGTATCAACGCGAACAATTCAGTCTCGGTCAGTCCGCCACCGGCGCGTACAAATTCCAGAATACGGTTCATAGAGGAGACTTCCCATCGCATGGCATGATCCAACGCAGGACGCACGCGTCAGGCCGGTGGTTCGCATTTTACGAAGTGGTTCGCATTTTACGAGCGTGCACGGCGCGCCGACGCCGCGTCGGAATGCGCTTTTCGTTGGACATGATATGGGCGTCAGCGCCGCGCATTACAAGTGTTTCGTGCACTCTTCGGCCAGACGCGGCGGCGGACAGCCTATCTCTCTCGCCGCTCCCTGCATGTTCGGCATGCAACGGCGGCCATCAGCAACGCTGCAAAAGGCCGCGCGGAATCTCAGGGGCACTTTTTTCTGCGCCCAGCCCGAATGCAAACCAGGGCTTCTTGCGAAGTCCTCATTTTATGTTCTTCCGCGTCTGCGCCGGCAGCGAGGGAGCGCCCCGCCATAAGCATAACTTAGGACCGGGCCTGATCTGGGGTTAAGTATATGATTTTAAAAATGAATTTGGTGGTAGCGAGGGAGGGACTCGAACCCCCGACCCCAGGATTATGATTCCCGTGCTCTAACCAGCTGAGCTACCCCGCCCAACCACCATGGCGACAAGTGGCCCTGCCGCGGAAGCAGTGGGTTTTAAGTGCCCGCACCGCAATTGTCAAACCGGGGCTAAGACGAGCTAAATATTTATAAAACAACGGAATTAGGCGGACGCCGACGCCAGCCGAATTCTGGAGACATAATACCTATCTCCCGCTTTTTGTTTTCGGCTTCGGCCCCGGCTTTTGGCGCGCGAGGGTACGATGCAGCCGTTTCTCGAGCCGTGCGACGAAGCGCGGCGATCCAAGCGGACGTCCGGTGCGTTCGCCGGCACGGATCGCGTCACGGTCGCTCTCCGGAAGCGAAGCCGCGAGAAAACTCTTCCAGTCCGGCACAAGCGGCCTTGCCATAAATACCCCCGCCATCCTTCACGGAAGTTCACATGGCGCGTATAGCGGCGATGAGCTTCCGCCCCAACGCAGCACGCAAGCCATCCGCGTCGGGCGGCACCAGCATCAGCCCGCGGCGGCGGTGACGGACGGCCCTGGGCGGCGCAGGTTATGGGGGATGAGGGCCGCGCCATGATCGCGCGCGATCCAGCCGCCGCCCAGCACCTGGGTTTCGGCGTAGAATACGCAGGCTTGGCCCGGGGTCACCGCCGCTTCCGGCGCGGCCAGCACGACGCGCGCCTTGGCCGGGTCCGCCTCGCCGAACAGGGTCGCTGCGACCGGCGTATGGGTGTTGCGCAGTTTCACGCGCACCTGCACGCCGTCGGCGTCGGGACCGCCGCCCGCGCCCAGCCAGTTCACGCCATGCAGCGCGAAAGAGTCCCGCAGCAGCGTTTCCTTTGGCCCCGCGATAATGCGCGCGGTTTCGGGCTCGATGCGCACGACGTACAGCGGTTCGGCTTCCCCACCCACGCCGAGGCCCTTGCGCTGGCCGACGGTGAAATGAATCACGCCGTCATGACGGCCCAGCACGCGGCCGTCCACATGCACGATCTCGCCCGGCACCGCGGCGTCGGGCCGCAAGCCACGGATCACCGCGGCGTAGTCGCCGTTGGGCACGAAGCAAATGTCCTGGCTGTCGGGTTTGCTCGCCACATGCAGATTGAATTTCTGCCCCAGCACGCGCGCTTCCGGTTTGGTCATGCCGCCCAGCGGAAAACGCACGAAATCCAACTGCGCGCGCGTGGTGGCGAACAGGAAATAACTCTGGTCGCGGTCGGGGTCCACGGCTTGACGCATCTCGACACCCGCGCCCGTCGCTACGCGCTGCACATAATGGCCCGTCGCCAGCGCGTCGGCGCCGAGATCCTTGGCGGCCTTCAACAGATCGCGGAACTTCACGGTCTGATTACACATCACGCAGGGCACCGGGGTTTCGCCGTGGATATACGCCTCGGCGAAGCGGTCCATGACGTCGGCTTTGAACGTGGTTTCGTAATCCACGACGTAATGCGGAATGCCGATCATGTCGGACACGCGCCGCGCGTCGTAAATGTCCTGCCCGGCGCAGCAGGTTTTGCTTTTGGCCGTGGCCGCGCCGTGGTCGTACAACTGCATGGTTAGGCCGACCACGTCGTAACCCTCGGACTTCAGCAGCGCCGCGACAACGGAACTGTCCACGCCGCCGGACATAGCCACCACCACCCGCGTCTCGGCGGGCGGCTTCGCAAATCCCATGGAATTCGCTGCGCTCATCTTCAGTCCATCATATTGCGCGTGGTGGACGGCAAGCTCACCGTGAGGCCATCGAGGTCGTCCTTCACGGCGATCTGGCACGCCAGGCGCGAGGTGCGCGTGACACCGTAGGTCAGATCGAGCATGTCTTCTTCGTTGGCATGGGCCGGCGGCAGCTTGGCGAACCATTCGTCGCTGACGACGACATGGCAGGTCGAGCACGCCAGCGATCCTTCGCAGGCGCCTTCCATGTCGATGTTGTTGGCGTGCGCCACCTGCAGCAAGGTCGTGTTACTGGCCGCCTTCACTTCCTTGCGGTGTCCGTTGCGCTCGATAAAAACGACTTTGGTCATTCCGAATTTCCGTACGTTTCGCGGCAGTTATGTATTACGCCGCGGCGTTGGCCGCTAGAGGCAGCCACACCTTGAGGAAGCGGTCCACATCCGCCGCCGTGGTGTCCCAGCCCAAACTGACCCGGATCGCGGTCTTGGCGGTACTTTCGCCCACCCCCATGGCCAAAAGCACGGGGGACGGGGCGATTTTGCCGGAGGAACAGGCCGATCCCGCGCTCACCGCCACCCCGGCCAGATCCAGCCGCATCACTTGTGTTTCACTGCTCACACCCGGCAGGGCGATACACGCGGTATTGCCCAGGCGCGCCACGGCCGCGCCGAAAATCCGCGCTTGCGGCACGCCGCTCTGAATTTGCATTTCCAACTCATCGCGCAAGGCCGTGATGCGCGGCGCGGCGCTCAGCAGCGTCGGCACACCGCGCGCGGCCGCGCCGAAGGCGGCGATGCCGGACACATGTTCAGTGCCGGCGCGGCGGCGGCGTTCCTGACCGCCGCCCGGAATATCCGCGGCGATCTCCACACCGGGGCGCAGCACCAGCGCGCCCACGCCTTTCAGGCCGCCGATCTTGTGCGCGGAGAAACTCATGCTGTCGGCGCCCAGCGCGCGGAAATCCACCGGCACTTTACCGAGGGCTTGCACGGCGTCGATGTGAATCAGCGCGCCGTATTTGCGCGCCAGTTCCACCGCCTGCGCCACCGGCTGCAGCACGCCGGTTTCATTGTTGGCCAGCATCAGCGTCACCAGCACCGGCGCGGCGCGCGAGCCGAGCGCGCGTTCCAGCGCCGCCAGATCGATCACGCCATGGGCGTCGACCGGAATATGTTCATCCGCCACATGAGCCAGCACCGAGGGATGTTCGATACCCGCCGACAGCGCCGCGGTGCAACGGTTTGCCGCGGCCAGACCGCGCAAGGCCAGCGCGTTGGCTTCGGTGCCGCTGCCGGTAAAAACCACATGCTGGGCGGCCGCGTTCATCGCCGCCGCCACGGCTTCGCGCGCCTCTTCCACCGCCGCGCGGGCGCGGCGTCCGGCCGCATGGACCGAGGATGGATTGCCGAACAGGCTTAAAGACGCGGCAACGGCCTGCGCTGCTTCGGGCAGCACAGGCGTGGTCGCATTATAGTCGAGGTAGGACGTCGAATCGTTCGGGGCCATGGGCCCCTTTTACCATCACTTGCGACGCAGCCCGCGAGAGAAAAGCCGCCGGTTAGGCTGCGTTACTCGGCGGCAACGCGTTCCGGCATCGTCAGTTTGCCGGACAGGACATCATGGACGGTCACGCTTTTCAGGAACCGGGCGACTTCCCGCTCCATGGCCTTCCACAGGCCTTCCATCTGGCCGCGCAAGGACACACCCTCAACCGGGTTGGCCGCCATGGCCTCTTCGGCGTCGAAAACCGCCATATAGATGTCGGCGATGGTGATGTCGGTGCTGGGGCGGGCCAGGACATAACCGCCGCCCGGGCCGCGCACACTCTTTATAAGGCCGCCGGCCCGCAGGCGGGCGAACAGCTGTTCCAGGTAAGACACTGAAATGTCCTGACGTTTGGCGATCGCCGCCAGGGTCGTCGGATGGTGCGCCGGCTGGCAGGCCAAATCGACAAGGGCTGCCACGGCGTAACGCGCCTTGGATGAGTCTTTCATAGCAAATATCCCCTAACCTATTGTTGGCTCGAAGTTTTTGCCACTAGCCCAGGTACGCACAAGGGTCTCAGTGCAATCCTAATGAAGTCAATGGATGACTTCCTGTAGGGGTATACGATTCAGGGTTGGCGATAGATCACACAAAAAAACCACTGGATTTAGCGGGTTTCGAGCCCATTTCAGGTTTGCACCGAAAGGCCGCTTCCCCTAAATATCGGCCCCTGCCGCGTTCCCCGGATACCTGCGGAACCCGCGACCAAAGGACACCATATGCCCGAAGTGATTTTCACCGGTCCCGAAGGACGCCTGGAAGGCCGCTACCATCACAGCGAAACGCCCCGCGCACCGATTGCCGTGATCCTGCACCCGCACCCGCAGCACGGCGGAACGATGAATAATAAGGTCGTCTACAACCTTTATT
The DNA here is from genome assembly GCA_019752235.1 of Rhodospirillaceae bacterium. GTDB lineage: Bacteria > Pseudomonadota > Alphaproteobacteria > Rhodospirillales > Rhodospirillaceae > SHVO01. The sequence continues at coordinate 5,393 of JAIEMI010000164.1, read as the reverse complement.
ATGTCTTTGTAAAAAAAGGCTTTTCGGTCGTCCGTTTCAACTTCCGCGGGGTCGGCCGCTCGCAGGGTGACTTCGACAACGGCCAGGGCGAATTGTCCGATGCCGCCTCGGCGCTGGACTGGCTGCAATCGGTCAACGCCAACGCCTCCTCCTGCTGGGTGGCGGGCTTCTCCTTCGGCGCGTGGATCGGCATGCAGCTTCTGATGCGCCGCCCGGAGATCGAGGGCTTCGTCTCCATCGCCCCGCCGGCCAACATGTACGACTTCTCGTTCCTGGCCCCTTGCCCGTCCTCGGGCCTGATCCTGCAGGGCACCGAAGACGACGTGGTGCCGGAACCGTCGGTCGAGAAGCTGGCCAACAAACTCAAGATGCAGAAGAACATCACCATCGACTATCAGCTGGTGAAGGGCGCCAACCACTTCTTCAAGGACCACATGGATCACCTGGTGACGTCGGTGAACAACTATGTGGACACGCGCATGGGCCACACCGCCAACACCGCCGCCCGCCGCAAGGCCGCCGGCGCCGCGCAAGCGTCGTCGAATTAAGCCTTCTGGGATTTAAGCGGACTTCACGGCGGCCCGCGGGCGCGGCGTAACAATGCGCCCGCCCGTGAGGGGCGCACGCACGCCGGTGGTGCCGGGGAACGTCAAAGGCAAGCCGCGCAGCGCGCGCACCGCGAGATACGCGAAGCCTTGCGCTTCCAAGGCGTCGCCGTCCCAGCCGTTGCCGTCGACGGTTTCCACCGCGATGCCGGAATACTGCCCCAGCATTTTCATCAGCGTCGGATTGCGCCGCCCGCCGCCGGTGACGAACACACGCTGCGGCTTCACGCCGCAATGCGCGAGCCCGCGCGCCGCCGCCGCCGCGGTGAAAGCCGTCAGCGTCGCAGCACCATCTTCCGTAGACAAATGTGCTAAATCCGCGGCGCTAAACGCCAAACGATCCAGCGATTTCGGCGGCGGCTCCGCGAAGAACGGATGATCCATCAGGCGCGCCACCAGATCCTCATGCACGCGGCCTTGCGCCGCCACCGCGCCGTCCTTGTCCATGGCGAGACCCAGGCGGGCTTTGACCCAGTCGTCCATCAAGGCGTTACCGGGACCGGTGTCGAAACCCAGCAGGTCGGCGGCCCCCGCGCCGATCCACGTCAAATTCGCGACGCCGCCGATGTTGAGCACGGCGATGGGCCGCACATGCGGCGGCGTCAGCGCCGCGTGATACACCGGCAGCAGCGGCGCGCCCTGCCCGCCGGCGGCCACATCGGCGCTGCGAAAATCGAATGCCACCGGCACCGCCAGCGCCTCGGCCAGCCGCGCGCCGTCGCCCATCTGCCAGGTTGCCCCTTGCCGGGGCCGGTGCCAGATCGTCTGGCCGTGAAAGCCCACCAGGTCGATGCTGGACATATTCATGGTCCGCAAAAGATCGGTGACGGCGGCCGCGTGCAAGTCGGTCAGATCACGTTCCAGCACCGCCTCCAGCGGCGAAGCCCCGCGTTCGGGCGCGGCGGAAATGAACGCCGCGAGGCGCGCCCGCACCTCGGGCGTATAGGACACGGTCAAAGCCGGGCCGCTGCGCACATGCCCCTCGCCGTCGGTCTCCATGAAGGCCGCGTCGACACCGTCCATGGAGGTGCCGCTCATGAGGCCGATGACGCGTAAGGGCTTAAAAGTGGTCATGCTTTATAGTATCACATCGCCCAACCCGATTGAATCCCCCGAGAAACGAGCTAGAGCACAGGAACCATGGCCTCTTACCGGTCCGAACTGATCCAGACCCTGACGTCGCGCGGGTTCCTGCATCAATGCACCAATCTGGAAGCCCTGGACGCCAAGGCCGCCGCCGGTCCGATCACGGGGTACATCGGTTTCGACGCGACCGCCGACAGCCTGCATGTCGGCAGTCTCGTGCAGATCATGATGCTGCGCTGGATGCAGCAGACCGGCCACAAGCCCATTGCCCTCATGGGCGGCGGCACCACCAAGATCGGCGACCCTTCGGGCCGCGATGAATCGCGCGCGCTGCTGGACGACGCCACCATCGCCTCCAACATCGCCTCGATCCAGAAAGTCTTCGACCGCTTCCTGACGTTCGGTGATGGCGGCGCGCGCATGGTCAACAACGCCGATTGGCTCGACGGCCTGCAATACATCCCGTTCCTGCGCGAGATCGGCAAGCATTTCACCATCAACCGCATGCTCACCATGGACAGCGTGAAGCTGCGCCTGGAGCGCGAGCAGCCGCTGACCTTCCTCGAATTCAACTACATGATCCTCCAGGGCTACGACTTCGTGGAGCTGTACAAACGTCACGGCGTGACATTGCAACTCGGCGGCTCCGACCAATGGGGCAACATCGTCCAGGGCGTGGACCTGGGACGGCGCATCGTCGAGGCCGAACTGTTCGGCTTCACCTGCCCGCTGATCACAACATCCTCGGGCGCGAAGATGGGCAAGACCGCCGCCGGCGCCATATGGCTGAAGGCCGAACGTCTCGCGCCCTACGACTACTACCAGTTCTGGCGCAACACCGAGGACGGCGATGTCGCCCGCTTCCTGAAGCTGTTCACGGTGCTGCCGCTGGACGACATCGCGCGTCTGGAAAAACTGGAGGGCGCCGAGATCAACGAGGCCAAGAAGGTGCTGGCGCTGGAAGCCACGACGCTGCTGCACGGCGCCGACGCCGCCCAGGACGCCGCCGAAACCGCGCGCAAGACCTTCGAGCAAGGCGGCATCGGCGGCGACCTGCCCACCATCGACATCCCCGCCGCCGAATTGAAGGCCGGCATCGCCACCTGGAAGCTGTTCCACCGCGCCGGCCTGGCCGCCAGCGGCGGCGAAGCCCGCCGCCTGGTCCAAGGCGGCGGTGCGCGCCTCAACGACCAGAAATGCGAGGACGAAAACGCCGTGGTGACCGACGCCGCCGTGGTTGACGGCGTTATCAAACTCAGCGCCGGCAAGAAGCGGCATGCGATTGTGAAGGTGGGCTAGCGAACGGCTCAGATAGCGCACCCTCGGCTATTGTCTGTCATCCCGGCCAAGTCACGCCGCCGCGCAGCGAAGGCGTGACGCGAGCCGGGATCCAGGGTGGCCGGGTGGGGGTTCCCCAACCTCGCGCCGGTCCCCCAGGAATACAAAACTGAGAAAGACCCACCCCAACCCCTTCCCACAAAGGGGGCTTATGGAGCTTCAACGTAAAGCGATAGATTCTACTCTTTCGCCTTCGGCGCTTCCTCGACCGCTTTCTCCGGCGTGCGCGCTTCCTGCGGCGCCGCGGGTTTGAAGATATCGAAGATGTGCCGCAGGAATCCCGGCGTCAGCGCCGCCAGCGGGTTCACCGACGGCTGCGCCGTGGCCACGGGACCGCGATAACTATAGGTCGCCGCGAAAATCCCGCCGCCCTTGTCGCCGCCGCTCAACACCGCGCCCAGCAGCGGTATGGAATTCAGCGCCGAGTTGAGGGCATAGGCCGGGATCAGCGTGCCGTCGAAGTTCATGTTCGACGACGAGAAATTATAAGTGCCTTCGCCGGTCAAGCCCAGCGAGCTGCCGAACATCTCGCCGTCTTTGATGCTCAACGTCGCATTCGCGTAGGAGAACGGCACGCGCAGCGTCTTGAACGAAATGCCCTTGCCGCTGAGTTCGTCGACGATGCCGGTCAGCGACGCCACCGACAGCAGGCGCGCCAGCAACGGCGCTTCCACCAGCTTGAACTGCTGGATCTCGGCCGTGCCCTTGATGGCGCCGTCGGGCGCGAACTCGCCGTCGATCTCCAGCTGCCCGCCGACGATATCGCCGAACAGGCCGATGGCGCGCACCACGCTGCCGCCGCTGGCGCTGCTGCCCTTGAAGCCGCGTTTGCCGTCCGCGGGCGTCAGCTTGAAGGTGAAAGGCGTATCGCCGTCCACCTTGCTGCTGAAATCGATCTCTTGAATCCCGGTGGTGTCCCGCGCGAAAGCCAGCTTCACGTCGCGGAAGTCGCCGTCCTTGGTCAGCCACATGCGATCAAAATTGGCGCGGATCGTCATGGGCGTCGCCGGCGTCTTCTCGCCGCCCTCGGGCGCTTTGCCGCGCGTATCGTCACGGCTCAGCTCTTTCCAGAAATAGGTGGAATTGAAGGCCGCGCCCGCCACGTCGATGGTATAGGCGCCGGCCTCGTCCGTCGTCACCGCGCCGCTGAGCCGGGTTTCGCCGACCACGCTGGGCTTGATGGACAGGAGCCGCATCTTGCCGTTCTCGCCGAACTCCAGCGCCCCGGAGATGTCGAGATCGTCGCCGGAGATCACATGGAAGGACGGCACCGCGTCCAGGCGGTCTTTCAGGAACGTCGCGGACACGCGGGCGCGCGCGTCCGTGCCCGGCGCCTTACGCCAGCCCAGTTCCGGAATCGCCATGGCCGGCGCCGTAAGGTCGATGTCGGCGTCCAGCGTGCGCGTGGCGTCGCGCCGCACGGTGTAGATGACATGCGCCGGCACCGCGCCGTCGATATAAGGCGGGATGAACGGCATGACGCCGAGGCCCACCAGCGGCCGCTGCGCGTTGTCCACCACCGGATCAAGCTCATAGCGGCTGCGGAAATCGCGCCCGCCTTTTTCGCTGAAATTCTCGCGCCATTTGACGGCGGTTTGAATGCCGCCCAGCGCCGCGGTGCCGGCGACGTCCATGCCGTCGCGATCCAGCGTCACGGCCATGCGTCCGTCGCTCAACGGCAAGCCGAACGCCACCTCGGGAATCCCGACGCCGTTGACTTTCGCCGCCACCGCCAGCTTCAAGGCGTCCAGCCGCAGATCGTTGACCAGCGGGAAGTCCAGCGTCAGGTCCACGTCCGCGTCGCCGGCCGCACGGTTGGCGTCCAGCCCGACGCTTTTGGCGTACCCCAGCGGCGGATTATCGATCAGCCGCATCACGTCGCCGAAGCCGCCGGCGATCTTGAGCTTGATGTTGGCGCGCTCGGCGCTGCTGCCGAGGTTGTAGAGCCGTACCTTGCCGGAGGGCACGCGCAAGCCCTTGCCGATCGCATCGGGCACATGCCCGGCGGTGACATCGATGGTGACGTCCTTCGCGCCGATGGTCATCAGCCCGTCGGTGCCTTCCACCTTCGGCATGCCCTTCATGTACTGCACGGTCACGCCGTGAAGCTGCGACGTCAGGCGCGCTTCGGTGGCGTCGATGTCCTTCATGCTGGGGCCGGTCAGCCGCAACTTCAGGCGCGTGTCCGTGAGTCCGCCGTCGTTGAGGTTGGCGTTGATCCAGTTGCGCGTGTTGACCTTCACGTCGGCCGGCCAGAACGCTTTCAGCGCCGGCAGCGACAACTCGGCCATGGCGACGTCCAGACGGCAGCAGCAACAGCGAGCAGCGGGAACGAAGGGAGACAAATTAAATGGCGAATGTTAG
>JAIEMI010000050.1 GCA_019752235.1 Rhodospirillaceae bacterium | reverse complement strand
AAGCTGCCCGATGGCACCACCATGGTTCTGAGCTTCACGCCTGAAAGCGTATCCTTCCAGCCCTTCGACACCAATGGCCGCGGGGGTGCGCCCGCGACCATGCCGGTCAGCTATCAGAAGCAGCCCAATGGCGATCTGCAACTGACGCCGAAAACCGAAGTCGGCGAACCGCTGCGCGTCACCGTGAAAGATTCCAACACCCTGGAGCTTCAGTTCGTCGGCCGTGAACCGCGAACCCTGATGCGTCAGAAAGAGGCCGCGCCGCGCGGTCATTGATATTGTAGAGGAAACACCATGGACGAGATGACCCGCCTTAAAGCCGAAGCCGCGGCTTTCCGCGGCCTGGTGCAGCATCTGCAAAAGCGCACCGACGCGGCCAATATCGACATCATGAACACGGCGGGCTTCTGCCGGAATTGCCTGGCCAAGTGGTACAGGGCCGCGGCCGAGCATTATGGCGCGCCCATGACCTACGAGCAGGCGCAGGAAGTGGTCTACGGCATGCCCATCGGCGACTGGAAGGCCAAGCACCAGAAGCCCTCGACGCCGGAGCAGGACAAGAAGTTCGAGGACACCAAGCCGCTCCACGCCAAGATCAGCGTTGTAGAATAAGGCCCTCGCGGGCCCTCCTATCCCCGTTATCCCCGTTATCCACAACTTGTCGGGCGCTTTCACACTGCTATGGTCCGCCTCTGCATGATTCTTACTTTCAGGGGTACGCTATGCCGGATGGCCAGACGTCGGATAAAGGGATTTCGGCCCAGCGCCTGAAAAGCTTCATCGAGCGCATCGAGCGTTTGGAAGAAGAAAAGAAGGCCATGGGCGCCGACGTGCGCGAGGTCTATTCCGAGGCCAAGTCCAGCGGCTTCGACGTCAAGATCATGCGCAAGGTCATCGCGCTCCGCAAAATGGACGCCGCCGAGCGTCAGGAGCAGGAAGCCCTGATGCAGGTCTACATCGACGCCATTGGGATGTAATTGACAATCAGGTGCGTTTTCTCTCGTTCACGTCGCGGCGTCTGATTTCGGCGCGTGACGCCATCATTCTCGCCGCCAATACCGCCGCGCCGCGTAAGCCCCTGAAGGCCACGCGCGATGCCCGCCGCTGCGCGCGCCGCAAAAGCATCCGCACCACGCCGGGTTTCCTGGTGCGCGATTTCGAAACCCTGCCTGGGGCTCACTGATCAATAGAGCGCGTCGAGCGCCTCGCGGTACTCGCGCAGGACGGCGTGGCGGCGCACTTTCAGCGTCGGCGTCATTTGACCGTTCTCGACCGTGAAGGCCTGGCTGGCCAGCGTGAACTTGCGTACCTTCTCGATGGCGCTGAGTTGCTTGTTGGCGTTCTCGACCGCCTTGGCGATGGCTGCTTTGAATTCGGCGTTGTGCGCCAGCGCCGCCAGATCGTCGCTGGCGTTGTGCGCTTTTGCCCAAGCCGAAGCGAAATCCGCATCCGGTACGATCAGCGCGGTGATGTAAGGTTTCTTGTCGCCATAGACCATGGCCTGGCCGATGGATTCTTCCAGGCCCAGGATGCCTTGGATGCGCTGGGGCGAGACGTTGTCGCCGCCGGAATTGACGATGATGTCCTTCTTGCGGTCCGTGATCTCGATGTAGTTGTCTTCGTCGAGCGTGCCGATGTCGCCGGTGTGCAGCCAGCCGTCCGAATCGATGGTGGCGATGGTGCCGTCGGGATCGTTCCAATAGCCCTTCATCACCAGTTCGCCGCGCACCAGGATTTCGCCGTCGTCGGCGATCTTGACCTCGACGCCTTTCATGGGCGGGCCGACGGTCTTCAGCTTGATCTTGTGGGCCAGGTTCGCGCTGATCACCGGACCGGCTTCGGTCTGGCCGTAGCCCTGCAGAAGGCGCACGCCCAGGGCGACGAAGAACACGCCGACATCGTAATTGAGCGGCGCGCCGCCGGAGATCATGGCCTTCAGCCGCCCGCCAAAACGCTTGGCGACCTTAGACCGCACCAGCGTGTCGCACACGAGATCGCGGGTTTTGTCCCAGATCGTCATGGCTTCGGGCGTTTCATAGCGCTTCTGGCCCAGTTCCAAAGCCAGATGGAACATCTTGCGCTTGAGAGACGATTGGGTTTTGAGTCCCGCAAGAATGCGCGCGCGCATACTTTCATACAAGCGCGGCACCGCGGTCATGATGGTCGGCCGCGCTTCGGTCAGATTGGTGGTCAGGGTCTCAACCCGCTCGGCGTAGTAGATCTGCGCGCCGAGAGAAATCGGAAAAAACTGCCCGCCCGAATGTTCGTAGGAATGGGAGAGGGGCAGGAACGAGAGGAAGACTTCATCGCCGATGCCCAGCGGGCGCAGGACTTCGGTCGCACCCGCGCAATTGCACAGAATGTTGCCGTGGGTCAGCATCACGCCGCGCGGCAAACCTCCGGTGCCCGAGGTATAGATCAGGCAGCATACTTCGTCGCGCTTGAGGCCTACGATATCCGGCGGCGGCGAGGGCTGATTAGCGCCGGCGGCCAGCAGATCGGCCCAAGCGCGGATTTCAATTTCCGAGCGCATGGTTTTTTCGGGCTCGTCCATGACATAGATGGCGAGCTTCTGGTCGGCCTCGGTGGCGGCGGCGATGACGTGGCGTGCCAGTTGCGGCGTCGATACGATGACAACCCGCGCGCCGGAGTCATTGATGATGTGCAGGTGATTGACGGCGGTATTGGTGGTGTAGGCGGGCACGGCAATCGCGCCGATGCTCATGATGGCGATATCGGCGATCAGCCATTCGGGGCGGTTCTCGGACACCAGGATCACCCGGTCGCCCGGTTTCACGCCCGCGGCTTTCAGCCCGTGGGCCGCCGCTGTCACACGTTCCGCGACGGCGTTCCAGGTGTGCGGGCGGTAGATATTGTCGACCTTCGCCCACAGGAACGGACGTTCACCCAGCCGCTTGGCCTGGGCATAGAACATGCTCGGCAGGTTGGTTACCGTCGCAATGTCGACGGTGTGCGCAACGTTGGCCACCATCCCTCCCTTTACGTTACGTTAGCCCCCGGACCTATTCTTCAGGTTTATATCAGGCCCTGTCCAGCGGTAAGCAAGTCGACGGTCCTGGATTGGAACCCTATAGTTATTCCATAACGTTGGCGGCCCAAGGTTGGCAGTGGGGTGGTTCCCGCCTATATGGCTGAAGGAGGCGTCCCATGGTTTATGATTTCCACAATGTGACATTGGTTTCTGCGGGGGTTTCCGCGGGGGGTTCTTCGCGGGTGCGGAAAGACGAACCCGCCGGCGGCGATGCGGTCAATCTCGGCCCCATGCCGGAGTGGAACTTGTCCGACCTTTACAGCGCCCCCGACGGCGCCGACCTGAAGGCCGATTTCGCGGCTGCGGAGAAACGTGTCGCGGCCTTTGAGGCCCATCGCGGCAAGGTCGCGGCCATGGACAGCGCCGCCTTCGGTGCGGCCATCGCCGAGTACGAGGCTCTCAGTGAACTCACCGGCAAGATCGGCAGCTACGCTCAGCTCTATCAGTCGGGCGATGTTTCGAACCCGGAGCGCGGGCGCTTCTATCAGGACACGGTCGAACGTCTCACGGTCATGGGCGGTCAACTTCTGTTCTTCACGCTGGAGATCAACCGGCTGGATGACGCGGTCCTCGCTGCGAAAATGAAGCATGCGTCGGCGGCGCACTACGAACCCTGGATCCGCGATCTGCGCGTCATGCGCGCCCACGAACTCAGCGACGATCTGGAGAAGCTGTTCCTCGACAAGTCGACCACCGGGCGTACGTCCTGGGTGCGCCTGTTCGATGAAACCTTGGCCGGCATGCGCCGCAAGGTGGGCGACGAGGAACTGACGCTCACGGCGGCGCTCAACCGGCTGTCGGACCCGCATCCGGAGCGGCGCAAAGCGGCCGCCAAAGCGATCGGCGCGGCGTTGGGCGACAAGATGCCGTTGTTCACGCTGATCACCAACGTCCTCGCCAAAGACAAAGCGGTGGAAGACGAATGGCGCAAGTTCCCGCGCCCGGTATCATCGCGCAATCTCGCCAATCTCGTGGAAGACGAAGTGGTCGATGCGCTGGTGGCGGCGGCCAAGGGCGCTTTCGCCGACACGGCTCACCGCTATTACAAGCTGAAAGCCAAGTGGCTCGGCAAGGATAAGCTGGAGTACTGGGACCGCAACGCGCCGCTGCCGACGGCGGAGCATCGCGACATTCCGTGGGCGGAAGCCAAGAGCACCGTGCGCGAAGCCTACGCCGGTTTTTCACCGAAGCTGGCGGCGATTGTCGATGATTTTTTCAACAAAAACTGGATCGACGCGCCCGCGCGCCCCGGGAAGGCGTCCGGCGCATTCTCCCATGGCACCGTGCCCTCGGTGCATCCCTACATTCTCATGAACTATCTTGGCAGCCCGCGTGACGTGCAGACGCTGGCGCATGAACTCGGTCACGGCGTGCACCAAGTGCTCGCGGCGCCGCAAGGCGCGCTGATCTCCGGCACACCGCTGACGCTCGCGGAAACCGCCTCGGTCTTCGGCGAGATGCTCACTTTTCAAGCCATCCTCGCCAAGGAAACGCGCCCCGCCGAACGCCGCGCGCTGCTGGCCGGCAAGGTCGAGGACATGCTCAACACCGTCGTGCGCCAGATCGCGTTCCATAACTTCGAGAAGCAGGTCCACGACGCGCGCAAAGACGGCGAGCTGTCGCAAGAACAGCTCTGCGATATCTGGATGAATGTGCAGAAGGAAAGCCTGGGTCCGGCCTTCCACTTCGACGACGAGTACAAATACTATTGGACCTACATCAGCCACTTCCTGCATGTGCCGTTCTATGTCTACGCCTATGCTTTCGGCGATTGCCTGGTGAACGCGCTGTACAATGTCTATGCGACGAAGGCCGTGCCGGGCTTCGAGCAGAAGTATCTCGACATGCTGTCGGCGGGCGGCAAGCTGCGCCACAAGGATCTGCTCGCGCCCTTCGGCCTGGACGCCACCGACCCCGGCTTCTGGCGGCGCGGCATGAAAACCATCGAAGGCTTCATCGACGAGTTGGAAAAGGTGAGTTAAGTACCAGGTACGTAAGTCTCCGTACCTGGTACTTAAGACCCATGGCCAAGAAACCCGACACCGACGAAAACACGCTGACCGGGCGCGTCAAACGCTATGCCCAGGTGGGCGGCGCCATCGGCGGGTTCGCGGCGCGCGTGGCGGGCAGCCGGGTGCTGGGGATCAAAAGCGATCCGGCCAAAAATGCAGAGGGACTGAAGCTCGCCCTCGGCGGCCTCAAGGGTCCGCTGATGAAGGTGGCGCAAATCCTCTCAACCATTCCCGAGGCGCTTCCCGCGGAATACGCGCAGGAACTCTCGCAACTTCAAGCCAACGCGCCGCACATGGGCTGGCCCTTCGTCAACCGTCGCATGACGGCGGAGTTGGGCGAGGGGTGGAAGGACAAGTTCAAGAGCTTTTCGCGCGAGGCGTCCAAGGCCGCGTCCTTGGGCCAGGTGCATAAGGCGGTCGCGCACGACGGCCGCGCGCTGGCCTGCAAGCTGCAGTACCCGGATATGGATTCCGTGGTGGAAGCGGATCTGCGGCAATTGAAGCTGGTCTTCGGCGCCTATCGCCGCATGGATCCGGCCATCGATCCCAGCGAAATCCATGCCGAGATCGCCGCGCGTCTGAAGGAAGAACTGGATTACCAGAACGAGGCCCGCAACCTCGCGCTCTATCGCCATATGCTGGCGAAAGAGAAGGGCGTGCATGTGCCTGAAACAGTCTCTGACCTTTGCACGAAGCGCCTGCTCGCCATGACCTGGCTGGAAGGCGATCCGATCAAGGACGTCGCCGCCCGCGCCGATCAGAAGACCCGCGACGCCATCGCCGTGAACATGTTTCACGCCTGGTATGTGCCGTTCTACAAATACGGCGTCATTCACGGCGACCCGCACCTCGGGAATTACACCGTCCGCCCCGACACCACCATCAACCTCATGGACTTCGGCGCGATCCGGGTGTTCGATCCGCATTTCGTGAAAGGCGTCATCGACCTGTTCCGCGCACTTCAGAAAGGTGACCGCGCTCTCGCCGTGTCGGCTTACGAGACGTGGGGATTCAAAGGTCTCAGCAATGAGATGATCGATACCCTCAACATCTGGGCGGCTTTCGTCTATGCGCCGTTGATGGAAGACCGTCCGCGCCTGATCGAGGAAACCAACGCCGCCGAATATGGCCGCGAAACCGTGGCCAAGGTGCACAAAGAGCTAAAGCGCCTGGGTGGTGTGAAGCCGCCGCGCGAATTTGTCCTGATGGACCGCGCCGCCATCGGCCTCGGCTCGGTGTTCATGCACTTAGGCGCGCAGGTGAACTGGTATCAGTTGTTCCAGGACACCATTGCCGGCTTCGACGTGAATGCGCTCGCCAAGGCGCAAAGTGCTGCGCTCAAGAAGGCCGGCTTAAATCCCGCCTAGTTGGCGGCGGCTTCCTGCTTCCCGAAGGCGTCGCACGGCGCGGTGTCCTCGCTGCAATCGGCGGCGAGGTTCATGACGCTGGTAAACATGTCGTTGCCGACAATCAACTGCACGGGAATAAAGCGTTCGTCCGGCGTGAACAAAAACTTGCCCTCGGACTCCCGCATGCGTTCTTCGCTTTCGCGGTTAAAGCCGAAGACCGGCTCAACTTTTGCCGTGACGGGCAGGAGGCGGCGCTCAACGCCGTTGATACTCACCGTACGCACCGCGCCGGCCTTGCCGACGAGGTCATAGCGGCGGGTACCGTCGTAAATCGGCACACGGAATGTTTTGGGCGCGGTGCCCGCAAAGCCCTGGGCCATGAGTTGGCTGCGTGCGGCGACAAAGGCCGCCATGGGGTCCAGCGCGTTCTTGCGCAGATCATTCGGCACCGGCTTCAACTTTTCGCGGCGTTTGTTCCACGGCATGTCCTCGCGCTTGATGGCTTCGCCGGTCAGCGGATTGAACATGCGTTCGGCGACACTGGCTTCACGCGTTTGCGGATTGAAGGTCATGGTCATGTCGGCGGCGACTTCCCCGGCGGACCATTGGCGCATGAAGTTCTGCGGCACGATCTCGACGCGGCCGTCGGCCGCGGCGGCGCCGATGCTGCCCTCGCCCTTGAGGTCGGCGCGGAAATTCTGAATCCACGAGGCGACGCCGCGCGCCGTCATTTTCATCGTGGTGGAGTAGCCGTTTTCATCCTGCTTGAGCGCCACGAGGGCGTCGCCCACATGCAGGCCGCCGAGCATCAGGTTGTAAGTCAGGCGTTCCGACTGAACGAGGGGTGCGGCCGAAGCCGGAAGGGCAGAGCCCAAAAAAAGCGCCGCCATCACCATCGGCAGCGTTCGGAAGCCCGCAGATATTCTATGCATCGTCGTCTCACCTTGTGCCCGGCGCGCATCTCTCGACTGTAGAAGATAACTGCGGGCATTGCCTATGAATAAGACGCGGGAATCGTTACAGATGTTCCCGCTCCAGACAGAGGCCGGTCCCCAGCTATGTTTTTGATACAATGCAATATTTTTCGGCTAGGGCGGGTGTGGGTTTGCGGTTAAGAATGGGGCCGCAACAACTTAACCGGACAGCCCCGCACTTGGGCCGAACCGGCTGCCGTGCGTATGTAGGGGACTTGAGTTCATGCAGATTGCCGTCTTGAAGGAGCGGCGCGCCGGGGAAACCCGCGTCGCGGCCTCGCCCGACACTGTCAAAAAATTCGTAGGCTTAGGCGCCAAGGTGACCGTCGAAACCGGCGCCGGTGCGGCTTCGGCCTTCGCCGATAAGGTCTTCGAAGAGGCGGGCGCGACCATCGCGCCGTCCGCGGCGGCGGCGGCTGGCGCGGCCGACATGGTGTTCAAGATCCAGAAACCCATGATGGCGGCCGAAGGCGCCGACGAGGTCGGCTATTTGAAGGCGGGCTCGATCCTGGTGGCTCATCTCAACGCGCTCACCGAAAAGCCCCTGATGCAGGCCCTGGCCGCCAAAGGCGTGACCTCTTTCGCGCTGGAGTTGATGCCGCGCATCAGCCGGGCGCAGGCGATGGATATTTTGTCGTCGCAGTCGAACCTTGCCGGCTACAAGGCCGTCGTCGATGCCGCCGCCACGTTCGGCAAAGCCATGCCGATGATGATGACCGCCGCCGGCACCGTTGCGCCGGCGCGCGTTTTGATCTTCGGTGCGGGTGTTGCCGGTCTGCAAGCTATCGCCACCGCCAAGCGCATGGGCGCGGTGGTGTATGCGACCGATGTGCGCTACGCGACGAAAGAGCAGGTGGAATCTCTCGGCGGCAAGTTCATCGTCGTCGATGAGGAGAAGATGAAGGCCGCGCAAACCGCCGGCGGTTACGCCAAGGAAATGGACGACGACTTCAAGAAGAAGCAGGCCGAAGCCGTGCACGCCGAAGTTCTGAAGGCCGACATCGTCATCACCACCGCGCTCATTCCCGGACGCGCCGCGCCCAAGCTGGTGACGGCGGAGATGGTCGCGGGCATGAAAAACGGTTCGGTGATCGTCGATCTCGCCGCCGAAGCCGGCGGCAACGTCGACGGCACGGTGAAGGATCAGGTTGTGACCACCGCCAACGGCGTCACCATCCTCGGCCATACCAACATGGCCGCGCGCCTGGGCCGCGACGCCAGTTCGCTGTTCGCCAGGAATATTCTCAACTTCGTGACGCCGATGCTCGAGAAAGGCACGGCGGCGCTCAAGATCAATTGGGACGACGAACTGGTGAAGGGCACGCTCGTCACCAAGGACGGCGCGGTCGTCCATCCGTCACTCGCGGGTTAAGGAAAATTCCATGGAACACGTAGCCGATCTGGCCAGCCACGCCGCCCACGGTCCGAATGACTTTTGGTATCTGTTGACGATTTTTGTGCTGGCGATCTTCGTCGGTTTCTACGTCGTCTGGAGCGTCACGCCCGCGCTGCATTCCCCGCTGATGGCCGTCACCAACGCGGTGTCCAGCGTCATCATCGTCGGCGCCATCCTGGCGACGGGCCCCGAAATGGTCGGGCCCGCCAAAATCCTCGGTTTCCTCGCCGTGGTGCTTGCTTCAGTGAACATCTTCGGCGGCTTCCTGGTGACCCAGCGCATGCTCTCGATGTTCAAAAAGAAGGGCAAGTAGGCCGTCATGACAATCGCTGGCGCAACACTCCTTGCCTACATCATTGCGGGAATCTTCTTCATCCTGACGTTGCGCGGGCTGTCCAGCCCGACGAGCGCGCGGCAGGGCAACACCTTCGGCATGGTCGGCATGGCCATCGCCATCCTCACCACGCTGACATCGCCGGTCGTGCAGGAATACGCGTGGATCGCCGGCGGCATCGTCCTCGGCGGGGGCATCGGCTACATCATCGCTAAGAAGATCGAAATGACCGCGCTGCCGCAGCTTGTGGCGGCATTCCACAGCCTCGTCGGCATGGCCGCCGTGCTGGTGGCCTTGGGTGCGCTCTTGGCGCCCGAAAGCTACGGCATCGGCAGCATCGGCAGCATTTCGCCGGGCAGTCTGGTGGAAATGTCGCTCGGTCTTGCCATCGGCGCCATCACCTTCTCGGGCTCCGTCATCGCCTTCGCCAAGCTCCAAGGCCTCATGAGCGGCAACCCGCTGGTGTTCAAAGGCCAGCATGCCCTCAACGCGCTGCTCGGCGTTTCCATCGTCGTGCTGATCGTGATGTTCTGCCAGAACGAAGATCACACGCTGTTCTACGCCATCATGGCCATCAGCTTCCTTCTGGGGTTCCTGCTGATCCTTCCCATCGGCGGTGCGGATATGCCGGTCGTGGTTTCGATGCTGAACAGCTACTCCGGCTGGGCGGCCGCGGGCATCGGCTTCACGCTGCAGAACAGTTTGCTGATCATCGTCGGCGCGCTGGTGGGTTCTTCGGGCGCGATCCTGAGCTACATCATGTGTAAGGGCATGAACCGCTCGATCTTCAACGTCATCCTCGGCGGCTTCGGCGGCGATGCAGCGGCTGCGGCGGGCGGTGCGAAGAAAGAAGCGCGGCCTCACAAGGCGGGGTCCGCGGACGACGCGGCCTTCATCATGAAGAACGCCAGCAAGGTTATCATCGTGCCCGGCTACGGCATGGCCGTGGCCCAGGCGCAGCATGCCTTGCGCGAAATGGGCGACAAGCTGAAGGCCCAAGGCGTGGAAGTGAAGTACGCCATCCACCCCGTCGCGGGCCGCATGCCCGGCCACATGAATGTGCTGCTGGCCGAAGCCAACGTGCCTTACGACGAGGTGTTCGAGCTGGAAGAGATCAATCACGAATTCTCGACCGCCGACGCCGTGTATGTCATCGGCGCCAACGACGTCACGAACCCCGTGGCCAAGACCGATCCGCAAAGTCCCATCTACGGCATGCCGATCCTCGACGTGGAGAAGGCCAAGACCGTGCTGTTCGTGAAGCGCTCCATGGCGGCGGGTTATGCCGGCGTGGACAACGAGTTGTTCTATCGCGACAACACGATGATGCTGTTCGGTGACGCCAAGAAAATGACCGAAGAGATTGTCGGCGGCCTCTAAGCCGCCGCCGCGCCGCGGAAGTTCATCTCCAACGTAATCCCGCTGGGGTCGTTGGCGAACAGCTGGCGCAGATTGATGCTCTCGACATGGTTTTCCGTAAAGGCCAAGCCGCGTGATTGCAGCTTGGCCTTCATGGCGTTGTAGTCGTCGCATTCAAAAGCGATGTGATCGATGGCCCCGCCGCCCTTGAGGGCGGTGGGATTCAGCGGGCCGGTGAGGGGACCAAGCCGGTTACGAATCTGCGTATAGGCTACCTCGGGCGCCGCCGGATCAATCGCGATGATGTGCAACACCGCGCGGCCCGACACGTCGTAGAGCCAAGCACCCATCTTGCGGTTGCCCGGAAAGTCACCCTCCGTCAGTTCCAGGATGTCCTTATAGAAGCCGACGGTGGCTTCCAGGTCGAAGGTGCGGATGTTGCAATGGTCCAGCTTGGCCATGGCGCCTACTTCATGCGGAGGATTCGAACCTGCTCGTTCACCGGGTCGGTGTCCTTGCGCATCTTGGCCACCTGATCCGCCTTCACCGCCGAGGCTTTGTTGCCCCAGCTTGTGCGGATGAAGCTCACGACATCGGCGATTTCCTGGTCGTTGAGCAGCACGCGGTACTGCGGCATGCGATAGGCGTCGGGCATGCCGTCGATCACCACCACCAGCGATGCGTTCAGCACGATATTGATCAGCGACGACGGATCGGGATCGACGATCACCGGATTGCCCGCCAGCGGCGGCAAGTACGGCGCGAAGCCTTTGCCGTCCATGCGGTGGCAGGTCTGGCATTGCTGCATATACACGAGAGAGCCGGGCGCATCGTATTTACGCGCCTTGAGGTTTGCCTCGGTGGAAGGATCGTAGGTATACGGGTTGGCGTTGCCTTCGCGTTTGCCGGGCAGGGATTGTAAATACGTGGCCATGGCCGTCACGTCTTCGTCGGTCATGTATTGGGTCGAGTCATTGATGACTTCGGTCATGGTGCCGAAGGCCGTGCCGAAGCGGTTGTGACCCGTGTGCAGGAACTCCTTGATATCTTCGAGAGTCCACGATCCCAGGCCGGTGTTGATGTCCTGGCGCAGGTTCGAGGCCGACCAGTTATCCAACGGCGCACCGATCAGGAATTGATCGTCGTTTTCGTTATAGCCTTTTTCGTTGAAGGCGAGGCCGCGCGGCGTGTGGCACGCGCCGCAGTGGCCAAGACCCTGCACCAGATAAGCGCCGCGGCTCCAGGCCGGACTTTGATCCGCCTTCGCCTGATAACGCTCATCGTCGGCGAAGACGACGTTCCAGATCGCCAGCGGCCAGCGCATGTTGAGCGGGAAAGGGATTTCGGAAGGCTTGTTCTCGACCTTGGCCGGCGCCACCGACTTCATGAAGAAGTCGTACAGCGCTTTCATGTCTTCTTCGTTCATCTTGGCGTAGGACGGATAAGGCATGGCCGGGTAGAGACGGTGGCCGTCTTTCGCGACGCCAAGGCGCATGGCCTTGTCGAAATCTTCCAACGTGTAGTTGCCGATGCCGGTTTCTTTATCGGGCGTGATGTTGGTGGTGTAGATCGCGCCCAGCGGCGTGGCCATCTTCAGGCCGCCCGAGAAAG
>JAIEMI010000170.1 GCA_019752235.1 Rhodospirillaceae bacterium | reverse complement strand
CGTAAAAGGTGCTGCCCGTCCCAAGGATGCTTTCACAGCCAACGCGGCCTTTCTGGGCTTCGATGATTTTCTTCACGATGGCGAGACCGAGGCCGGTGCCCTTGGCGCGTGTCGTCACGTAGGGCTCCGTCAAGCGGTCGCGTTCAGCTTGGGGTAAGCCCACACCGTTGTCGACGACGCGCACCGCGGTTTCGCCGCCCGCGACGTCAAGGCGCACGCTGATGCGTCCTTCCCCTTTCTTGCCGAGAATTGCAGGACCGAAACGCGCATCGACGGCTTCCACAGCGTTCTTCAGGACGTTGGTCAGGGCCTGACCGACCTGGCGCGCATCGCAGCGCAGGCGATGCGGCACAGTCGGCAGTTCCATGGTGAATTCGATTTGCGGATAGGCGTGGCGCTGCAGCATCACGGCATCACGGATGACCGCCGATAAGTCGGCATTCTTCAGCACCGCGCCGGGCAGCCGCGCGAATGCCGAAAACTCGTCCACCATGTGGCCGATATCGCCGACGTGGCGGATAATCGTGTCGGTGCACTGCGCGAACAAGCCGCTGTCGTCGGTCAGTTTGTCGAGGTACTTGCGCTTCAGGCGCTCCGCGGACAGCTGAATCGGCGTCAGCGGGTTCTTGATTTCGTGGGCGATGCGCCGCGCCACGTCGGCCCAGGCGGCTTTGCGCTGGGCGGACTGCAAGGCGGTGATGTCGTCGAAGGTCACGACATAGCCCAACACCTGCTCGTCCACCTGCTCCACCGACAGGCGCACCAGGAAAGTCTTTTGCGTGTTGCCGGTGACGATCTGCACTTCCTGCTGAATGGTCTTCTGCGGCGCCTGGCCGACATCGGTCAGAAGCTTGGCGAACTCCGGCACGGAGTCCGCGAGCGGCCGTCCGATAGCCTTGGTCAGGTCCGTGCCCAACAACACCGAGGCCGAGCGGTTGGGCAGCGTGATGCTGCCGTTGGGGTCGAGACCGATCACGCCCGCGCTCACACCCGCCAGCACCGCCTCGGTGAAACGCCGGCGGTCGTCGAGCTGGTTGTTGGTGTCGCGCAAAGCCGTCTGCTGCTCGCCGAGGCGTTTGGTCATGCGGTTGAAGGCGCGGCTGAGATAGGCCAACTCGTCGCCCGACTCCGCTTCCTTTACGCGCACGGACAGATCGCCGCCGCGCACGCGTTCGGCGGCATTAATCAGTTCGATGATCGGTTTCGCCAAACGTGTCGCCAAAGCCAGGCCGAACCAGATCGAGACCATCAGCAGCAGCAGCGCGACCACCGCGAACAGCATCGTAAAGCTGACTTCCAGCTCCGTGCGTTCGCCTTCCATGCGCAGGTATTCTGAAACCGCTTCTTCCGTCTTCGCCAGGCGCGCAAGCACGTTGGCGTCGACAAAACGGCCGACCAACAGATACGCCGCCGGATAGGATTCCAATTTCACCAGGGCGCGCACGCGGTCCGAACTCTCGCCGGTCAACACCGCGACCTGCCCGACGTTGGCGGTCGCAATGGACTGGAAGGGGATCTGCTCGCCGGTCTGCAAAGCAAAGGTGTAGCCTGCCTTGGCGATCACCTTCAGGTCCGAAGTAAAAATCACCGCTTCGGTCAAACCACGGAAGGCGGCTTGGGTCGACAGAAACGAATCCCGCAGGCCTTGCTCGCCGCCGCTGAGTTGGCCCCATTGACGATTGATGTCGTTAGCCACGGCGAGCGCATCAGCTTTGATGGCTTGTTGATGCTCCACGAGATACGCGCGCGCGATGGCCGCGGATTCCGTGACGGCGGTCTTCACACGGTCGCCGAACCAGGTCTGCACCCCGAAGGTGAAGAACAACGTCGAGAACACCGCGATGAGAACCGTAGGCGTCATGGCGATGACGCCGAACAGCACCACAAGGCGGATATGCAGCCGCGAACCCATGGTGCCCGCGCGGTGCGCGCGCCACAGGCGGACCAATCTGGTCGCCACCAATGCCGTCAGGCCGACGACGATCAGAAGATCGATATTGAGCAACACCAGCGTCGCGGTGGTGCTGGGGCCGGCGGGGCCGAAGCCGGACATGGAAACGTAAGTCGCGATACCCGATGCCAGCGCTGCGACGGTGAGCAGGATAACGAGCGTGTCGGCGATTTTCGCGCGCACCCAGGCGGCCGCACGCGTGCGCCAGCCCGCTTCCGCTGTGAGTGGCGCAGCGGATTCGATGCTTTCCGCGACGTTGATGCCGAGTGCCTCAGAGTTCATAGGCTGCCCCCTCCCTTACTTAGGGCCGCGCATAACACCTATATCCAATTCCCGAATCTTCTTCCGTAATGTGTTGCGGTTCAGGCCAAGCACTTCCGCCGCCTTCACCTGATTGCCGCGCGTGGCGACCAGCGTCAGGGTGATCAGCGGGCGCTCCAGCTCGCGCAGGACTCTGTCATAAAGTCCGCGCGGCGGCAGCGCGCCGTTGTGACCGTCGAAGTACTCGCGCAAATGCTTCTCAATGGTGCCGCTCAGGGTGGCGGGTTCGCCCTCATCCGCACCGACGTGGTTGGCGGCGGCGCCGGCCAGTTCCATCTCCACGACATCGACGCCGATGACGGGCTCGTTATAGAGCGCCACCATGCGTTTCATCATGTTTTCGAGTTCGCGCACGTTGCCGGGCCAGCGGTGACTCTTCAGGCGCTCCACGGCCGCCGGTTCCAGCGATTTCGACGGCAGGCCCTCGTTACTGCTCTGCGCCAGGAAGTGGCCGATGAGTTCGGGAATGTCTTCGAGACGCTGACGCAGCGGCGGAATGCGGATCGGCACCACGTTCAGGCGGTAATACAAATCTTCGCGGAACATGCCGAGCTTGATCAGTTGGGTCAGGTCGCGGTGCGTCGCGGCGACAATCCGCACATTGGCCTTGATGGGCGTACGGCCGCCGACACTGGTGTAGCGTCCGTCCTGCAGCACACGCAGCAGACGGGTTTGCGCTTCCGGCGGCATGTCGCCGATTTCATCCAGAAACAACGTGCCGCCTTCGGCTTGTTCGAAACGGCCCGAGGCGCGCGTCATGGCGCCGGTGAAGGAGCCCTTCTCGTGGCCGAACAGTTCGCTTTCGATCAGCTCGCGGGGGATCGCCGCCATGTTCACGGCGACGAAGGGCCCGCCGCGGCGGCGGCCGAAATCGTGCAGCGCGCGGGCGACGAGTTCCTTGCCGGTGCCGGACTCGCCGGTGATCATCACCGTGAGGTCGGTGTTCATCAGGCGCGCGACGGCGCGGTAAATGTCCTGCATGGCCGGCGAACGGCCGACAATCGGCAGGCGCTCGGCGGCGATATCATTGGCCGGTGCCTGTTCGCTCGGCTTCATGGCCAGCGCGCGATTGACCACATTCACCAACTCGCCCAGATCGAAAGGCTTCGGCAGATATTCGAAGGCGCCGCGTTCGGCGGCTTTAATGGCGGTCAGCAGCGTGTTCTGCGCGCTCATGACAATGACGCGCAGGTCGGGGCGCAGCTTCCTGATGCGCGGCAGCAGGTCGAGGCCGTTTTCATCGGGCATGATGACGTCGGTGATGACGAGATCGCCGTCGCCGTCGCTCACCCAGCGCCACAGCGTCGCGGCGTTGCTGGTCGTGCGCACGTCGTATCCCGCGCGGCCCAAGGCCTGCGTCAGCACCGTGCGGATGCCGTGATCGTCGTCGGCAACAAGAACCGTCGCGCCGTTCATCAGCTTTCTCCGGTGACGATGGGAAGCATGATCTTGAAAATGGTGCGCGTGCGCGAGCTCTCAAATTCGATGACGCCGCCATGGTCGCTGATAATTTTAGCCACCAGCGCCAGCCCCAAGCCGCTGCCTTTGGGTTTGGTGGTGACGAAGGGGTCGAACAGATACGGATGCAAGTCTTCAGGAATGCCGGGACCGTTGTCCTGCACGGTGACCACCAGCGGCAATTGCACGCGGCCGCTGCTGCCCGACACCGCCAGGCGCACACCCGGCTGGAACGACGTCGAGAGAATGATTTCACCGCCCTTTGAAGGCACCGCTTCGGCGGCGTTCTTCACCAGGTTCAGGAACACCTGCACCAGTTGATCGTGATTGCCGCTGACGGAGGGCAGCGAAGGATCGTAGCGCTCGATGAATTTCACGGTGCTGGCGAAGCCGTTCTCGGCGACGCGGCGCACGCGTTCCAGCACGGCGTGGATGTTCACCGATCCGCGCTCCAGCGGGCGGTCGTCGGAGAACACTTCCATGCGGTTGACCAGCGCGACGATGCGGTCGGCTTCGTCGCAGATCAGTTGCGTCAGCTTGCGGTCTTCCTCGCCGGCGCTCTGGCCCAGCAGCTGCGCCGCGCCGCGAATGCCCGACAGCGGGTTCTTCACTTCGTGGGCGAGCAAGGCCGCCATGGCCGTCATGGAGCGCGCCGAGTTGCGATGTTCCAGCTGCTGGCCGATCTTCAGCGCGCGGGTCTGTTCCTGCAGCGAGATCACCATCCATCCGGGATTGTCGCCGATGGGCGCCACGTGCACCGACATGGTGCGAATGCCGGTCTTGGGCGTATCGAGCACCACGCCATAGGCCGCCATGGGTGTGTCCGCCGCCGCCGCCTGCTCCACCAGGGCCAGAACCGGGCCATGCGGCGGCATGATATCGGCCAGCGGCTCGCCGACGAGCATCGGCGCGCTGCTTTGGAAAAGCTGTTCGGCCGCGCCGTTGGCGTAACGGATGGCATGAGCCTCATCGACGACCAGAGTCGCCGCGGGCAACGCCCCCAAAACGGACTCAGCGCTCAAACCCGGCGCGGTGCTTTTGTCGGGGCGGAAGAACGGTAGGGTGACGGGCATTAGGCCGCCTCTTGCAGGGGGACGTCCGTGGCTGAGAAGCCATCGGTGAAAAGTTGAATGATGGCCGCTTTAACCCTCAAAGGGTCGGTTTCGGTGTTGACCGCCACGCGAAAAGCGTTGGCGCCGCGCAAGCCCGCCACCGACCACGCGAGGTGTTTGCGGGCGATACGCACGCCAGCATCCAGGCCGTAATGCGACAGCAGCGTCTCATAATGTTCGAGGAGCACGGCGCAGCGCTCCGCCGGCGCGGGTTCGGCCTGCATCGCGCCGGTATCGAGGAAATGCTGAACCTGCGCCGGGAACCAAGGTTTCCCAAAGGCCCCGCGCCCGATCATCACGCCGTCGGCGCCCGACAGGCGCAGCAGTTCGGCGGCATGCTGCGGCGTGGTGACGTCGCCATTGCCGATGACCGGCACTTTCACGGCGTCCTTCACCTTGCGGATGAAAGCCCAGTCGGCACTGCCGGTGTAGAGCATCTGGCGGGTGCGGCCATGAACGGTGATGAGCTGCGCGCCCGCGCTCTCCGCGCGCTTGGCCAGGGACGGCGCGTTGAGGCTGTCGTGGTCCCAGCCCATGCGCATTTTCAGGGTGACCGGGATGCGAACAGCCTTCGCCACGGCTTCGACAATGCGCGCCGCATTGTCCTCGTCGCGCATCAGCGCCGAGCCCGCCATGGTGTTGACGACCTTTTTGACCGGGCAGCCCATATTGATGTCGATCAGGGCCGCGCCGCGGTCCTCGTTCATGCGCGCGGCTTCGGCCATGACTTCGGGCTCGCAGCCGGCCAATTGCACGGCCAGCATGCCTTCGTCGGCGCAATGGGTGCTCATGCGCAGGGTCTCGCGGTGGGCGCGGATCATCTGTTGGCTGGCGATCATCTCGGAATAGACCAGGGCGCAGCCGAAGCGTTTGGCCAGGCGGCGGAACGGGCGGTCGGTGACGCCGGACATGGGCGCCAGGAAGACATTCCCAGCGATTTCCAGTGATCCGATGCGAAGGGCGGCAGCCGTCATTGTTGCCTTAAAGACACTGCATAAAAGTTAGGCATTTGCCCAAGCCGGGCGGGAAAAAGCAAGGACTTTCAGAGGGTGTGGCTAAATCGCACTACATCTTGGCAACACATTGGGCTAAAACACAAATTGCCTCGGGATTCCCGGGCATTGTGCCAACCGCGGCGGGTTCTTAGTCTGCGCCTCCCTTCATTCACCGCGCGAGGCGCCGTCTTGCCCACCTGTGCCGCCCTCATCGTCGCCGCCGGCCGTGGACAGCGGTTTGGCGGCAACCTGCCCAAACAATACGCCCCGCTCCGCGGCGAGCGCCTGTTGCGGCGGACGCTGCGCGCCTTTTCCACCCATCCGGGCGTGCAGCGGGTCATGGTCGCGATCCATCCCGACGACGCCGCGACCTTCGCCGAAACCGCTGAGGGATTCCCGGGCGTCGAAGCCGTTCACGGCGGTGCGACCCGGCAGGACTCCGTGCGTCTCGGATTGGAAGCTTTGGCCAAGTCCGCGCCCGATGTGGTGCTGATTCACGACGGCGCGCGGCCCATGGTCTCGGCGGCGCTGATCGACAGCATCATCGGTGCTTTAGACAGCGCGAAGGGCGTGCTGCCGGTGGTGCCGGTGATCGACACCCTTAAACGCGTCGATGGTGCGCGTGTCGGTGAAACCGTGCCGCGTGAAAATCTGGTGCGCGCGCAGACGCCGCAAGGATTCCAGTTCGCCGACATCCTCGCCGTGCACCGCCAGTTCGCGGGCCAGGCCCTCACCGATGACGCCGCCCTGCTGGAACGCGCCGGTCTCGGCGTCGTGACGGTGCCCGGCGACGAAACCAATATCAAGGTCACGACCATGGACGATCTCGCGCGCCTGACGGCGGCTCTTTCCGAAACCCGCGTCGGCCAGGGCTTCGACGTGCACCGCTTCGGCCCGGGCGATAGCGTATGGCTGTGTGGACTAAAGGTGCCGCACACGCATGGCCTGGTCGGACATTCCGACGCCGACGTGGCGCTGCATGCCGGCACCGATGCTCTCTTGGGCGCCATCGGCGACGGCGATATCGGCCAGCACTTCCCGCCCACCGATCCGAAATGGCGCGGCGCGCGCTCGGACCAATTTCTCAAACATGCCTACGGCCTTCTCACCGCGCGCGGCGGCACGCTGGTACATCTCGACTTCACGATCATCTGCGAACGCCCCAAGGTCGGTCCGCACCGCGACGCCATGCGCGCCTCCGTCGCCAAAATCCTCGGCGTCGAAGAACACCGCATCAGCGTGAAAGCCACGACAACGGAAGGCTTGGGTTTCACCGGCAGACAAGAAGGCATCGCCGCGCAGGCGGTAGCGACGATAAGAATTTAAAGCTTCACACTAACTGTCACCCCGGCCAAGCCCGAAGGGCGCGAGCCGGGGTCCATGGCGCAACATTTCAGGCTGACTTGGTTTTAGACTTGTCGCCCATGGCGTCTTCGACGCTGGCGGCGAAGCCCGCGCCCGCTTCGGCGTACATGTTGAAGACCGCGTGCACCCCCGCCGCCTCCAGCAGCCGCGCGTGATCCGGGAATTTGGCCAGGGCGCCGATAAAGCCCGTGAAATTGTCGCTCTTGATCTGCTGGACGGCGTACATGTTAGCCCGGTGTTCGGGCATGGCCAGCAGAACCGATTGCAAATGGTGAGGCGCGGCATGGACCCGCTCCCAGAAGTCGGAGTCCGTGGCGTCGCCATGGATGACGTTGCGCCCCGCCCTCTGGTGCTGATCGACTTTTTCCAGGTTGCTTTCGATGCCGATGACCACGCCACCGCCGTGACGCCGCGACAGGTATTCGTAAGCGCCCGTCCCGACCCGCCCCATGCCGAAGATCGCGATGGTCGCGTCGCCGATCTCAAGCGGCAGATCCTCCGCGTGGCGGTCCTTGCTTTCGAACCGCCGCAGGAACTTCAGCATGCCGCGATAATATTTGTGCGGCTTGATGTTGAGCGGCGCCAGCAGAAAGAAGGACAGCGACACGGCCATGGCCAGCACCATCACCCAGCCGCGGTCGATCCAGCCGTTGTCGGCGCTGACGGCGCAGACGATCAGGCCGAATTCGCTGTAGGTGGACAGACTCATGGACGCCAGGAACGCCGAGCGCGCCCGCAGCTTGAACCGCGCCAGCAGCAGGAAAAACAGCCCCGCCTGAATCGGCAACAAAAGCACAAGGATCAACGCGATGGAGAGGTGCTCAAGAGTCGGCTTACCGGACAAACCGATGTCGAGGAAGAAGCCGATCAGCAGCACCTCCTTGAAACCGAAAAGCGCATCGGCCAGCTCTTCCGAGCGTTTATGCGGCGCCATCATGAGCCCGAAGACCAGCGCGCCGAGATCCGCCTTCAGGCCGACGACGTGGAAAAGGCCCGCCCCCAGAACAACCGCCGTGAACAGGCCGAACAGCGGCAGGAGTTCGCGGTAGCCAACGCGATCCAGCACCGCGTTGAGCACGGGGCGCAACAGCAGCAAACCCACCAGCCCAAAAGCCCAAATCGACGGCGCTTTGGCGGCGGCCAGCGACATAAAAGTCACCGCGAACATATCTTGAATGACGAGAATGCCCACGGTGGTGCGGCCATGCAGCGCATTGGCTTCTCCGCGTTCGTCGAGAACCTTCACGCCGAAGACCGTGCTGGAGAAACTGAGGGCGAAGGCGATCAGCAATGCGCCTTCGAAGGAGATGTCGCGTATGAATCGGGGACCGAACTGGGCCAGGAGGTACAAAGCCGCGCCGAAACCGACGACAGTGCCCAAACTGTGCATGGTCGCCACCCCCCACACGTCGGGCCGTGTCAGGGTTTTCAATCTCATTTTCAGGCCAATCGTGAACAGCAGCAGCATCACGCCGGCGTCGGCGATCTCTTCGATCACCGCGTTGGAGCGCACGCCCAGCAGATTGAGCACGAAACCCGCCAGCAGGAATCCCGCCAGCGGCGGCAGACTGATGAAACGCGCGCCGATGCCCAGGATGAAGGCCAGCGCGATGGCCAGCGGCACCGTCGGCAGTTGGGCGATTTGCGCGGTGAGTGCGGTGAACGAGTCTTCCATTCCGCTGCTTACGCCGTTTCCCGGTCGATCCAGTTCAGATACGCGGGCAGCCCCGCGGCCATGTCGTAGACCACCGCGCAGGGCACATCGTAACTGTGCAGGGCTTTGACACGGGCCACGGCCTGCTGGGCCAGGTCGCAGCGGGTCTTGGCGATCACCACTACCTCTTGCGCTTCTTCAACTTTGCCCTGCCAGCGATAGATGGAGTCCACCTGCCCCAGCACATTGGCGCACGCCGCCAGCTTTTCGTTCACCAGCGCGCGGGCGATCTTCAACGCCTCATCGCGAGTGGCCGCTGTCACATAGACCATGCAATGCTGCGGCGTGGTTTGCGACGTCATTGCCCGGCTATTCCCCTTTGCCTAAACTTGGCGTCCGACCCGCGCTTTATAAAATGTTCATGTCTTTGCGCGACGGTCGGCGCTTCTGCACCGTTAGCTTAACGCCCGTACATCATAAACGTATCGGCAAAACGCCACGCATAGGAAGACCGTCATGGACGGAGGCGACCGCACCATCATCCGCTTGTCACCCGCGCAGCGTAAATGGCTGGAGCGCGGACTGACTCAGCCCGGCGGCAAATTACCCTTGTTCGACGCCGACGGCCGAAAGATCAATCCGCAGGTCGTCAAAAAGTGCGTCGATGAGGGGTGGGCCGAACCGTGGTTCGCCAACGAGCTGAAGCCGGAGTGGATGGTGTGCAAACTCACCAGCGCGGGCCGCTCGGCCCTGCAGCAGTCCGGCGCTTAAACGTCAGATTAAGCCGTAAGTTCGAGGGATTCACCCGGGCGGGCAAAGGTGCCCGATACCGAGAAGAAGCTCTTGGCATAGCGCGACGTGGCCGCGAGGAATTCCGGCGCGCGCGCGTTGGGGCGCGCGGCTTCCGTATGTGCGCGGTATAGGCTTTCGCTTTCCTCGCCCGAGATCACAACCGGCTCGTCGCGTTTCGGCTGCTTCGCGGCGCGCGGCGTGTTGCGCGTCGTCTCTTCGGTCGCGTCGTTCTTCGGCGCCTCGCGGCTGATGGACTGCGCAAGGCCCGCGAAGGTCGCGGCATTCAGGAAAGCACGGAAGGTTACATCAGGACGGGCGCGCTCTTCTTTCGATTCACCGCGACGCTCGTTGGCTGTGCCGTCGCGATCACCGACAGCCGACACCGCCGGCTGCCGCGAAGGCGGCGGCGCGATGGGTGCAGCAATCGGCTGCAGCGTCAGGATGTCGGCGCTGATGGTCATAAGTCCCCTGCCCATATCCCCGGCGACCAACCGGAGAATCGTCTTAACTGTTTATAAAGGATTAGGCGGGGGCGGACAAGCAAACGCCACGCGTAAAAGTTGCGTAGGCACAAACGGCGTAGGGCCAAAATGGAAAATGCCGGGCGAAAAATGGTCGGGGCGGCCGGATTTGAACCGACGACCCCTTGACCCCCAGTCAAGTGCGCTACCGGGCTGCGCTACGCCCCGACCTGTCGTCCGGAGGGGCATAAAATGGGGGCCCCGACCGAAGCGGCGCGCACTATAGACATCACCTGCCGGCAAAACAACCGGCACGTAAGCCTTTAAATTTCCAAGGATCAGAGGGTATTCAGGCGGCCTGGACGGCGCGGTGAAGGTCGTCGCGCAGGGCCCGCAGTTCGGCGAGAAGCGCCTGCGCCTCGGCGCGCGGCAGACCTGACGGCCCCTGCCCCGCGGGCACCGCCACCTGCGGCTCTTCCGGCTGAACCTTCGCGCCGGTCTCGCGCAGCAGCTTCTGGACGCCCTTAATCGTCAGGCCGTCGGTATACAGCAGCGTGCGGATGCGCTTCAGCAGCGTCACGTCTTCGGGGCGGTAATACCTGCGCCCGCCGCCGCGCTTGAGCGGACGGATCTGGGTGAACTTGGTTTCCCAAAACCGCAGCACATGCTGGGGCACGTTCAATTCGTCGGCGACTTCACTGATGGTGCGGAAGGCGCCTTCCGACTTGACGGCCCGCCGCGCACCGTTGCCGGCGTCATCGCTATCGAGGTTTGAAAAGAAATTGTCCGAGGCCACGCGCAGACCCAATCAGCTAAAAGCTCAAAACGAGCGCCGGTGCCGGCTTACGGCGCCGCCCCTATGGCGTTGAGGCGCCGCCGTTGCCGCGGGCCGAATGCCCCCCACGGATACGGCCCTTGAGCAATTGGGACGGCCGGAACACCAGCACTTTGCGCGGTAAAATCGGCACTTCTTCCCCGGTCTTGGGGTTGCGGCCGATACGCTGTCCCTTCTGGCGCACGGAGAAGCTGCCAAAGGAGGAAATCTTCACGGTTTCGCCTTTGAGGAGAGCCTGGGTAATTTCACCCAGCACCATCTCCAGCAAGTCCGCGGATTCATTCCGGGAGAGGCCCACCTCTTGGTAAATGGCCTCGCTCAACTGCGCCCGGGTAATTGTTTCTCCCACTTCGCGCTCTCCTATCGAAGTCGCGTGAAGTCAACAGGTTAGCCCTGGCGGCCCTGCCCCGTCAATACAGGTTATCTATGTGTAGCAATGATTTAGGGGATGCGCCCCCCCGGCTCAACCGCAGGGTTTCATGCGGGTGGGCCACCGCTAGGGGTGGCAAGGGGCGATTTACATGCGTACGAGGGCGGAACCCCATGTAAATCCGCCACCCATGGCCTCCATCAGCACCATGTCGCCTTTCTTAATGCGCCCGTCTTCGACGCCCACCGCCAGCGCCAGGGGAATGGACGCCGCCGAGGTATTGGCATGCTGATCGACGGTCACGATCACCTTCGCGGGATCGAGTCCCAGCTTGTGCGCGGTGCTGTCGAGGATGCGCTTGTTGGCCTGGTGCGGCACTAGCCAGTCGATATCGGAGATGGAGACGTTATTGGCCGCCAACGCCTCGTGCACGGCGTCGGTGAGGTTCGTCACCGCATGACGGAACACTTCCTTGCCCTTCATGCGGACGTAGCCGGTGGTCTGCGTGGTGGACGGCCCGCCGTCGACATAAAGCATGTCGTGATGGCGCCCGTCGGAATGGAGATGCGTCGACAGGACGCCGCGGTCTTCGATCGCGCCCTTGCCCTCTTCGGCGGTCAGCACGATCGCGCCGGCGCCGTCGCCGAACAACACGCACGTCGTGCGATCATTCCAGTCGAGAATGCGCGTGAAGACTTCCGCACCCACGAGTACGGCGCACTTCGCCTGCCCGGCTTTGATGAAGTTGTCGGCCACCGCGAGGCCGTACACAAAACCCGAGCACACGGCCTGCAAATCGAACGCCGGTACGCCGGGACGGCCCAGC
>JAIEMI010000266.1 GCA_019752235.1 Rhodospirillaceae bacterium | reverse complement strand
CCCCATTTTCCCGTCTCTTTGTAGCAAGACGGATGGCGCGCCAAAAGCACCTAAAGCTGAAAAACAGAACGGGCGGGGTTCCGCCCCGCCCTTATTTTGTGGGTCTGATCGTGCTCAGACGGCGTTAGTGCCGCGGACAGCCTTGTTCAGGGGCACATCGCGTACGCGGTAACCGGTTGCGGCAAAAATGGCATTGCCGATGGCCGGCAGGGCCGGCGGCAAGGCCGGCTCGCCTAGGCCGGTAGGGTTGTTTTCCGATTGCAGGAAATGGACCTCGACCGGCGGTGCTTCGTGCATGCGCAGCAGCGGGAAGGTGTCGAAGTTACCTTCCACCACCGCACCTTTAGCGATGGTAATTTGCTGGCCGAACATCTGACCAACGCCGTCCAATACCGAGCCTTGGACTTGGTTCTCGGCGCCCGAGGGATTGACGATATGGCTGCCCACGTCGGCCGCGACCCAGACCTTGTTCACTTTCACCGGTCCTAGCGTTTGTCCGTTAACGCTGGCGGTGACTTCCGCGACATGGGCCACGTAACCCTGGTGCGAGAAGTAATACGCTATGCCCAACGCCGTGTTTTTCGGCATCGTCCGGCCCCAGCCCGCCTTCTCGGCCGCCAATTTCAATGTGGCGATCATGCGTTCCGGCTTAAACGTAGGTGGGGTACCCGCCGCGCCCGCGGGCGGCGGCAGGACCGCCGCGCGCCGTTCCGCCAGCAGATCCATATGGAACGCCAACGGATCGCGGCCCGAGGCATGGGCCACTTCATCCAGGAACGACTGGAATACGAACGCCAGCGCGTTGCTGCCCGGCGCCCGCAACGGGCCTGTCGGCGTACCCAGCGGCATCAGCGATGTGCCGAAGGAAAGATTGGGCACAAATTCCGCCGGATAGGTGGTGTTGCCCATGAACGCCATGCTGGCGAAGGCGCCATCCTTGCCGTAACTGACAAAGTGATCGCTGAGCGCGATCAAACGGCCTTGCGCATCGAGCCCGGCCTTGAAGTTATGGAAGCCGCCGGGGCGATAGCAGTCATGGCGCATGTCGTCTTCGCGCGACCACACCAGTTTCACCGGCGCGTTGACTTCACGTGAAATCCAGGCGGATTCAAGCATGGCATCGTTGCTGGCGCGCCGCCCGAAGCCGCCGCCAGACCGCGTGACGTGCACGGTGATGTCTTTTTCCGGGATACCCAGCGTCTTGGACACCAGGGTTCTGCCCGAACCCCCAAACTGTGTCGGCACCCAGATTTCCATCTTGCCGTTCTTGAAGTGCGACGTGGCGTTCTGCGGCTCCATCGTGGCGTGCGCCACAAAGGGGTAGGAGTAGGCCGCCTCGATCACCTTGGCGGAACCTTGCAGCGCCGCCGCAATGTCGCCGTCCTCGCGGATCGACACTTCCGGCTTTTGCTTCGCCATCGCCGCGGCTTTGGCCGCGAAGCCTTGGCTGCTCTGCGTGGCCGCATCGCCGACGTTCCATTCCACGCGCAGTTTGCGGCGCGCGGTCATGGCCTGCCACCACGTGTCGGCGACAATCGCGACGCCGCCGGCGAGGCCCGCGGTCAGGCTGACCGCGCCAGGCGGCATCGTGCCCTCCACGACGAACGCATGGCGTACGCCCGGCAGGCGTTTGACCTCTTCAAGATTGCAGTTTTTCACCGTGCCGCCGAACACCGGACACTTTTCGAAAGTGGCGTGCAGCATGCCCGGCACGCTGACGTCGATGCCGTACAGGGGTTTGCCGGAAACAATCGCCGGACCATCCACGTCCTTGGTGGGTGTCCCGATAATTTTGAAGGTCTTGGGATCCTTCAGGCTGACGGCCTTTAAATCCGGCACGGCGGCTTGCGCGGCTTTCTCGGCCAACGCGCCATAGCTCAAAGTGCGGCCCGAGGCGGCGTGGATCACCTGTCCATCCGCCGTTGTCAGCTCGCTCTCCGGAACGCGCAGCGCCTTAGCGGCGGTGGACACCAGCATCTGCCGGCCGGCCGCGCCGACGCGGCGCATATTGTCCCAGTTGTTGGGGATCGAGCGGCTGCCGCCGGAGCCTTGCGCGCCGAATTTCTCCGCATCCAGAGCGGCCATTTCCACGCGCACGTCTTTCCAGGCCACGTCCAGTTCTTCGGCAATGATCATGGGCAACGCGGTCTTGATGCCCTGGCCGATCTCGGGGTTCTTGGCGGCAATGGTGACAACGCCGTCGGTCGCGATGCGGATGAAAGCGCTCAACGATCTTTCATTGCCGGTGCTGGCCGCGGCCCCGGTCACGGGCGCCAGCGAGAAGTTCAGCATCAGGCCGCCGCCGGTGGCGACGCTGGCTTTCAGGAAGCCGCGGCGTGAGGGAGCTACATGGTGGTTCATGATCAGGCTCCTTTCTTCACGGGTTCGCCGGCGGCCATGTGAATGGCCGTGCGGATGCGGTTATAGGTCGCGCAGCGGCACAGGTTGCCGCTCATGTGCGCGTCGATGTCGGCATCGCTGGGCTTGGCGTTCTTTTCCAGGAGCGCCGTGGCCGCCATGATCTGCCCGGGCTGGCAATAGCCGCATTGCGCGACGTCCACTTCCAGCCATGCTTGCTGCACTTTCTGTCCCACCGGATGTTCGGCCATGGCTTCGATGGTGGTGACGGCGCCGCCGTCCACGCCCGAGACCGGCGTGACGCACGACCGCACCGCGACGCCATTGATATGGACCGTGCAGGCGCCGCATAGACCGGAGCCGCAACCGTACTTCGATCCCTTCAGGTCCAGCACATCGCGCAAGACCCAGAGCAGGGGTGTGGATTCATCCACGTCAACCGTATGGGTGACGCCGTTGACGGACAGGGTAAGGGCCATGGTTCCTCCTCAATGAGACACGCACGAAAAACAGCGGGCACGGGAACTGAAACGCGCGCCATCCGGGGATGGCCGCGGCGCGGAAGCTTACCACTTTCCTGATAGCGGGATGAGCTTTGCCGTGTAACGGCGCCTGGATCCGACCTTTTTGCCGCCAACGACTGACGAAATACGTCATGTCGACAAATAGAAGGCTGATCAAAGGCCTGTCTTTCCCGGAAAGAGCGCTTGATGTTGCGGGCCGGCCGCATCTAAACTGTATCATTGCTTCCAAAAAAACAAATACCGGGTCCATGCTGACGTTTCTCGCCTACGCGATGGTGGCGACCTTCATCACGCTGATTATGACCAAGCGCGTGTCGGCGCTGGTTGGACTTGTCCTGGTCCCGCTGGCGTTCGCGCTGATGGCGGGGTTCACCACCGAACTTGGCCCCATGATGCTGGAAGGCGTGCGGGACATCGCACCCACCGGCATCATGCTGCTCTTCGCGATCCTATACTTCGGCCTGATGATCGATGCGGGCCTGTTCGATCCGCTGGTGACGCGGATTGTGAAACTGGTCGGCAACGATCCGTTCAAGATCGTGTTTGGCACGGCGGTGCTGGCGATGTTGATCTCGTTGGATGGTGACGGCAGCACCACCTACATGATAACGGCTGCGGCGATGTTTCCGCTGTATCGGCACCTGCGGCTGGATACGCGCAAAATGGCCTGCGTCACCGTCATGGCCGGCATGGCGGCCAACCTTTTACCGTGGGGCGGCCCGACCGCCCGCGCCGCCGCGGTGCTGAACATGCAGGCGGCGGACCTTTATTTATCCGTGTTGCCGGCGCAGATCATGTGCTTTGCCTGGGTACTCGGTGTTGCCGCGATTCTCGGTCTGCGCGAGCGCCAACGTGTCGCCAATCTTCCCGAGCCCGTCGCCGACGAGCAGCTGAGTCCCAAGGTGCTGGTCGCCGAGGATAATGCGCGCGACCCCGACGCGCTGCGGCCAAAGCTCTTCGTGGTCAATCTGGCGCTGACCGTGGCGTTGCTTGCGGCGCTGATCGCCAACACCCTGCCGTTGCCGGTGTTGTTCATCGTGGCTTACGCCACGGCGCTGCTGATCAATTATCCCTCGCTGGCGGAGCAGCGCCGCCGCCTCGCCGCACACGCCGGCAATGCGCTTGCCGTTTCGGGGTTGGTTTTTGCGGCGGGAACATTCACCGGCATATTGTCCGGCACCGGCATGGTTGACGCCATGACCGCGTCGATCGTGCAGGTTATCCCGCCCGAGCTTGGCCGTTATATGGCGCCGATTACCGCGGTACTCAGCATCCCGTTCACCTTCCTGGTCTCCAACGATGCATTTTATTTCGGCATGCTGCCGATCCTGGCGAACACGGCGGAGTCCTATGGCATCTCCAAAGAAGTGATCGGTCGCGCATCTTTAGTGGGACAGCAATTCCACCTGCTGAGTCCCTTGGTGCCCTCGACATACTTGTTGGTGGGTCTCGCCAGGATCGAATTCGGCGAACTCCTGCGGTTTGCATCGCCCTGGGCGCTCGGCACCTGCGTCGTGATGTTCCTGAGCTGCCTGGTGTTCGGGATTTTCCCCTGGGCGGCCTGAACGCCGCGTTGCAGCCGGAATGCACGGTGGATTCAGTAGAGCCTACTTTTTGTTTCGGTAGATATCATGACAGCTTTTGCATGCAAGGGCGCTGACCATGTCCGCGACGACGGCGTCCTGGCCCTTGGTGCGTGCGGTTTGCGCCAGTTCGGCGGTCTTGGCCGCAAAGGTGTTCATGCGCTCGGAGAAATCCTTCCACTGTTCCCAAACCAGCGGTTTAGATTCTCCGCCGGGTACTTTCTGCTCAAAGCTTTTCAACGATTGTTGGGCGGTCAGAGCGATGGCGTCGAGATGAGCTATCAGGTTGTCGGCGGGAATTTGGGTGGAAACGATCATACCCAACGCCGCAGCCTGCGCGTCTAAGCTCTTCATGATATGGCCGCGGTAATCAATCACGTCCTTTTCGTCGTAGGCAAACGCATGCGTTGCAGGTATCAGCGCAGCGAGCACGATGGCGGCGGCGTATTTCATGTCCGTAGGGCCCCCTCATAGGTTGACGTTCAGGCTCCGATAAATCCGACAACCGCGCCTTGACCCAAATCAATGTGGTGCATCACCGGCCTCGGTCTAAGCCGCGCTCGCGATGTCTTCCAGGCTATCGCGGTCGATGAGCAGAATGCTATTTACGCTTTTCATCGCGATCACGCCCTTTTGCCGCAGTTGCGTCAGGACGCGGCTCACGGTTTCGATCACCATCCCGAGGTAGTCGGCGATATCCGAACGGGTCATGGGCAGTTCCACGCAGGTGCCGCCGCCGGTTTTCGAGCGATCAGCCATTTCCAGCAAAAACCATGCGATGCGTTCCTGCGCCGATTTGTGGCAGAGCAGCACCATGCGTTCGTAGGCGCCTTGCAAGTTGGAGGACGTTAGGCTGCGCATGAAACGCGCGGCGGTGGGGTCTTCGTTGATGAGCCGCTCCGCGTTACGGCGCGGATAGCGCATCAACACCGCGTCGGTCACGGCTTCGGCCGAAAAGTAATGTTCGTCCTGGGATTCAAAGCCAAGCAGATCGCCGGAGATCAGGAACTCGCAAATCTGGCGCTGGCCATCGCTCATGAGTTTCACCAGGCGGAGGCTGCCGGTGAGCAGCTTGTAGCAGTAGGCGGCGTCATCGCCTTCCGCGTAAAGTTCCTGCCCACGTTTGACCGTGACGCGCATGCCCTGCGTATCCAAAGCGTCGAAAGGGTTTTTACGGGATTGCGGCGTGTTAAGGGCCGGGGACCACGCGGTGACGGCGGAGCGGGTCAGGGCGGTCTGTAGCATGTTATCCTCCATCGCGGGTTGTTGCGGTGGGCGGAGAATGCGCGA
The DNA here is from genome assembly GCA_019752235.1 of Rhodospirillaceae bacterium. Taxonomy (GTDB): domain Bacteria; phylum Pseudomonadota; class Alphaproteobacteria; order Rhodospirillales; family Rhodospirillaceae; genus SHVO01. The sequence goes on along the minus strand of JAIEMI010000266.1, from coordinate 6,462 downwards.
GGCGGGGCAGGCCCTGAAATGGGGAGTTGTGCTTACGTAGTAATGCGTATTGAGTGGTGCCGGGTGGAAAAGCCCTTATAGTTTAACGACTTGTCCCGGGGGGCGCGTGGAAGAGAGTAAGGCGCGGTTTGAAGCGCTTATCAGCGCGGCAGTCGACGGCATGATCGTCATCGACCGGCGCGGGACCGTGCAGGTTTATAATCAGGCATGCGAACGCCTGTTTGGCCATCCCGCGGCCGACGTGATTGGCCGGAACGTCAAAATGCTCATGCCTTCGCCGTATCGCGACCAGCATGACGACTACCTCGACCATTATCGCAAAACGCATGAAAAGCGGATCATCGGCATTGGCCGGGAGGTTGTGGGGCTGCGCAAGGACGGCAGCACATTCCCGATGTATCTGTCGGTCGGCGAAGGGCGTCTTGAAAGCGACGATATTTTTGTCGGCATCATCCGCGATATTACCGATCAAAAGACCGCGGAGCAGTCCCTGCGTGAACGCGAAGCACGCCTGAGTTCGATTCTTGAAACAAGTCCCGACGCGATCATTATGATCGATGAAAGCGGACGCGTTGAATCCTTCAACGCGGCGGCGTCGCGCCTATTCGACTATCCCACCGATGACGTTCTCGGCAAAAATATCAGCATGCTGATGCCGGAACCCTATCGCGCGCAGCACGACGGCTATCTTTTGCACTACCGGAAAACCGGCGAAAAGCGGGTCATCGGAATCGGCCGCATCGTTGAGGGTCGCCGGAGCGACGGCAGCACTTTTCCGATGGAGCTCGCGGTGGGCGAAACTACCGTTGGCATGCGCCGGCTTTTCACGGGATTCATCCGCGATATTACGGAAAGGCAGGAGGCGGATCGAAACTTCCGCGAACTGCAGTCTGAGCTCCTCCATGTCTCACGGCTCAGTTCGTTAGGCGAAATGAGCGCAGCCCTTGCGCATGAGCTCAATCAACCGCTGACCGCCATGGCGAACTACATCAATGCTGCGCGGCGCACGATGGAGAATATCCGGGACGACCAGGCGGAAAAGGCGCGGGAGCTTCTGGAAAAGGCCGCAGCGCAGACTTTGCGCGCGGGTGAGATCATCAAGCGTCTACGCAACTTTGTGGAAAAAGGCGAAACGCATAAGGATCCCGAAAACCTCAACCAAGTCGTGGGAGAGGCCATGACGCTCGGTGTCGTGGGCGCGGCCGAAGCAGGAATCAAAATCGTCTCGGATCTGGCGTCCGACCTGCCGGAAGTGATGATGGACAAGATCCAGATTCAACAGGTGATCCTGAACCTCGTCCGCAATGCCATGGACGCCATGCAGACGGTTCCGGAACGCGTTCTCACCGTCGCTACGGCGATGAGTGGAAGCTTCGTGAATGTCTCCGTCATCGATACGGGGCCGGGGCTCGATCCCGAGGTCGCGGGGCGGCTGTTTCAGCCCTTTGTCACGACAAAGGCGCACGGAATGGGTATCGGCCTTTCGGTGTGTCGTTCTATTATTGAGGCGCACGGCGGCGAGATATCAGCCGCGCCGAATAATGCCGGAGGCGTGACCTTCAAATTCAGTCTGCCTGTGTAGGACTATCTCCTGATGAGAAATGAAGATGGCTAAACCGAATGTCTTCATCGTGGATGACGATATGGATGTGCGCGACTCCCTGTCCGCACTGCTGGAATCGGCTGGTTTTGTCGTGACGCCATTTGAGTCCGCGAACGCCTTTTTGGCGGGTTACAAGAATGAAACCGGCTGCTGCCTGGTGACGGATATCCGCATGCCCGGTATGGACGGCTTGGCGCTGCAGGCGGAGCTGGGGCGCCGCGAGATCAAGCTCCCGATTATTATTATGACGGGCCATGGCGACGTACCATTGGCGGTCCGGGCTATGAAAGCCGGGGCGATAGATTTCCTTGAGAAGCCGTTCGATGACCAAAGGCTGATCGCCAGCGTCCAAAAGGCGCTGGAGGTTGGAGAAATAACGCAGGCCGACCGGGCGAGGGCCGCCGCCGCCGAAGAAAGCCTGGGTGATTTGACCGATCGTGAGCGCGACGTCTTGCTGCTGCTGGTGGCGGGCCACTCCAACAAAGTCGTCGCGCACAAATTGAACATATCGCCGCGGACCGTAGAAGTGCATCGCGGCCACATTATGGACAAAACCAAGGCCCGCAATCTGGCGGGTCTGGTCCGCATTGCGTTGGCCGCGGGATTGAAGTTTCCTGAAACGGGCTGACGGCTCGGGCCTTACGGGCTTTTGATCCTCATCAATGCCCGTGGCGAGCCGCCGCCGTATGAAGGCGACAACACCCATAGGTTTGTCGCCGTGACCAAAAAAATCACCATCATTCAGGGCCATCCCGATCCTGATCCGGCGCGGTTCGGACGCGCGCTCGCGGAACATTATAGACGGAGTGCGCGCCAGGCGGGACACGACGTGCGTACAATTGATGTGGCAACCATCGATTTCCCGTGGCTGCGCACCAAGGACGACTTCGAAAACGCGTCCGCGCCGCCGGCGATCCTGCGCGCCCAACAGGACATTGCGCGCGCCGATCATGTGGTGCTGATCTATCCCCTCTGGCTTGGCGACGTCCCGGCGCTGTTGAAGGCTTTTTTTGAGCAGGTTTTCCGGCCCGGTTTTGCGTTCAAAGCCGACGGACCCGGTCTTCCCCGGAAACTCCTCAAAGGGAAATCGGCGCGCATTGTCGTGACCATGGGGATGCCGGCGTTTTTCTATAGATGGTACTTCGGCGCCCACGGGCTCAAGAATCTCAAGCGCAATATCCTCCGTTTCTCCGGTTTTGCGCCCATCGCCCAGGACATCATCGGAATGATAGAGGGCAAGAGCGGAGCCTCACGCGATAGCTGGCTCCGTCGCATGGAAAACTATGGACGTCGGGGAGTTTAAAAGATGATGAGGAACTGCAAGCTGATGCGCGGTTTTTTCACGGCCTTATTGGCGCTCGGAATTTTCTCGGCCGTCCCCGGACTGGCGGCCGCGCAGGAGGGTACAAAGGCTGTCATCTACGGTGATAAAGAACGTGGGCAAGCGATAGCGGCGAAATGGTGCGCGCATTGTCATGCCATTCATACCGCGAGCGCCAATGACCAAGTCCCATCCCTGCCGGTTGTGGCCACGCGGCACAAGGGACAGCCGGCGGTCTTGCGGGCATTCCTGCATGCTCCTCACAAGCCGATGCCGCCGCTTCAGCTTACAAACCAAGAAATCGAAGATCTGGCTGTGTTTATCGAGGCCATTAAATAGCGCGACACGCCGCGCGAGAATCCGGCGCGGCCAACTCGCATTACGTGGTTGATCGACGTCAATGCGGCAGGTTGAGGCACCCGGTATCCACGAGCGACAGACCACTCTTCCTTAAGGTTCAAACATGCCGCTGTTTAATATTCGTCTGACCCTCGCGCGCTCACCGGAGGCCCCGAACGGGGATTCATCTCACGCCTACGAATTTCGGGCGCCCTTGGATAAAACCGGCCACCTGGACCGCACACAATGGCCGTTGAACCGCCAGTTTTGCGTCGTCGCAAAACACCAACATGGTGTGGTCGTCGAAAAAGGCCTGCTCCTGCACACGCGGAATGGAAAATGGGTGTTTTCCTACAAAAGCGGCGAGTCCGATGATGAAACGATCTTTCGTTTGTCGTCCCATGTTTTCATCCCCGGTGAGTACGTGTCGATCACCGAGCATGATGGCGTTCAACGGACTTTCCAGATTGAATCCGTGGAATCCTGGCACCCGACCGGGGTTGAAGGCGTGAAAGCCGCGCGCTGGCCAAGCGCGCGGGTCTGAGTCGCAAAATTCCAAGCTATTGATCTCGATCATTTGACGCGTCGGCAGGTTGCGGTTTGATGGGGTTCTTGACAACAGGAACATCAGGACATGCTGCAGCTCAAGCGCGTCGGGCTTCATACATACGGGGAAAACGTTGTTTTTCTCAGCGCCCACTGCCGGACATACAAACCGAAGGCCTTTGCCTCCTTCAATAAGGTGGAAGTGAGCGGCGCCGGACGCAGCATCATGGCGACTCTCAATATCGTTGAGAACGGCGGGCTGCTGGACCCTGAAAGCCTGGGATTGTCGATCTCGGCCTTCGATGACCTGGGGCTTCCTGAAGGCGCCCAGGTGAGTTTGCGCCCCGCAACGCAGTCCCGCAGCCTCGAAGCGGTCCGACGTAAAATTGGGGGAGAAACCCTCTCGGCCGAAGAGTTGCACGCCATCGTCCGCGACATCGCGGCGCACCGGTACTCAAAAACCGAAATTACGGCGTTTGTGGTGGCATGCTCTTCCTTCATGACGACGAAAGAGGTTATGGGCCTTACGTCCGCCATGGCGGACGCCGGCACCCGGCTAAGGTGGGATACGCCGCCTTGCAATTTTTCCATGGTCGTCGACAAGCACTGTGTTGGCGGTGTGCCGGGCAACCGGACGTCCATGATCGTGGTGCCCATTGTCGCGGCCTATGGACTGCCGATTCCCAAGACCTCCTCGCGCGCCATTACGTCGCCCGCCGGCACGGCCGATACCATGGAAGTGTTGGCGAATGTGGACGTCAGCATCGAGCGCATGCAGGACATCGTGCATCGTCATCGCGGGTGTCTGACCTGGGGTGGCCGCGTCAATCTTTCTCCCGCCGACGACATCATGATCACTGTGGAGCGGCCCCTGGCGATTGATACGCCGGAGCAGATGGTGGCGTCGATCCTTTCTAAAAAGATCGCGGCTGGGGCGACCCATCTTGTGATCGATATGCCCGTTGGTCCGACGGCGAAAGTACGCTCGACGGTTGAAGCCACGCGTCTCCGCAAACTTTTCGAGTATGTAGGCGCAGCGCTGGGACTGCAGATCACCGTGCTGGTGACCGACGGCACGCAGCCGGTCGGGCGCGGTATCGGTCCGGTCTTGGAAGCGCGCGATGTCATGGCGGTTCTCCGCAATACCTCGGCAGCGCCCGCCGATCTGAAAGAGCGCGCCATCCTATTGGCCGGCGCGCTGCTGGACTTCGATCCCTCGTTGAAGGGTGGGGAAGGGGCCAAGCGCGCGCGGGACATTCTGGAGAGCGGGAAGGCGCTTGCGGCGATGGAGGCCATTATGAAAGCGCAAGGTTGCCCGCCGCAGCCGTGCGAGCTGGGCGTTCTGGTGAGAGACGTGATGGCGCCGGCATCAGGCGTTGTTGCCGCTATCGATTGTTATCGCATTGCCCGGATTGCGCGCCTGGCGGGCGCTCCCGGATCAAAGGGTGCCGGAATTGATATTTTTCATAAAGTGGGGAACCGCGTAGAGAAGGGCGCAGCTCTGTACCGGATTCATGCGGCCGTTGAAACCGACTTCGGATTCGCGACGGCGATGGCGGAGGAGCTCAATGGCTACACGATTGCCGCGTAAGCCACGCCCGCCGCGTGTGTTTCCGAAAGTGATTTACGGGTTCGAACACGACACCTGGCTTGCCGCGGATCTCGCGCGCGAACTTAACGCCGAATATCGGACGATCTTGGTACATACTTTTCCGGACGGTGAGAGCAAAGTCACCGTCCCGAAGGGCGCTCACAGCGCCGCCGTTTGTTGTTCACTTGACCAGCCGAACAGACGGCTGATCGAGGTTTTTCTGGCCGCCAGTGCGTTGAGAGACCAGGGCGTCCGGACCCTGGAGCTCGTTGCTCCCTACCTTCCTTATATGCGCCAGGATAAAGCCTTCCATCCAGGCGAGGCCGTCAGCCAGAAGGTGATTGGCGGCTTGTTGTCCCAAACTTTTGACCGGTTCATCGCGGTCGATCCGCATCTGCATCGGGTGAAGACCTTGCGCAGGGTTTTCAATGGAAAACCCGCTCTGGCCCTCACGGCGGCGCGCGCCATGGCGAGCCATTTCCGCGATCGCAGTCCCGACTCAGACGCGGTGGCTTTGGGGCCGGATATCGAATCTACGCCTCTTGTAAGGGCGTTCGCGAAAGCGGCGGGTATTCAGTGGGCGGTAGCTTCAAAAAAACGGCGCGGCGACCATGATGTGGATATCTCCCTGCCTGACGGCGTTGTTTTCGACCGTCGATCGGTTGTGATCGTCGATGACATTGTTAGTTCTGGAACGACTATTAAGACCTTGGCCCGGGCGCTGAAGAGCGCCGGCGCGCGCGAGGTTGAAGTTTATGTCACGCATGCCGTCTTTGACGAGAAAGCCAGCCGCGCGTTTAAGCGCGCCGGCATAGAAAGAGTTTTCTCCTGCGATGGTGTTCATCATGCCAGCAACGCCGTGTCGCTCGCGCCATTATTGGCGGAAGGATTAATGAAATGTCTGTGACCGTTACCTTTCACGGCGCTTGCGGCGTTGTGACCGGGTCTTGTTTCGAAGTCCGGACACCGCGCGCGCGCGTGCTCATTGACTGCGGGATGTTCCAGGGCACAAAGACGGTCAAGAGCCTGAACTATGGCGGCTTCCCGTTTGACATCGGAAAA
>JAIEMI010000068.1 GCA_019752235.1 Rhodospirillaceae bacterium | reverse complement strand
GCAACAGCATCGGCGGCGGACATGTTAGGCCGGCCCATGGCGTTTGCGATCCACGACTGACGTTCGGCAGTGACGCTGTGATTATACCGCAGCACACTCGGCAGCATGACGCAGGAGCAATGCCCGTGCGGCACGCCCGCGACCGCGCCCAACTGATGGCCGATACCGTGGGACGCACCCCAATCGATCTGACCGATGCCGGCGCACGCGAGCCAGACCCCGAGCTGGCAATCGAGCCGCGCGGCGACGTTGCTGGGATTTTTCCGCACGGCGCGCAAGGCGCGTGAGAGCAGCGTGAGGCCGTGCAGGCAACTGGCATCCGTGAACGGCTGCGGTTGGCGCGAGCAGATGGTTTCCACCGCATGATCCAGCGAACGGATACCGGTGGAAAGCCACAGGTGTTCGGGCGTGTGCACGGTGATGGCGGGATCGAGGACAATCACCTGCGCCCCGACGTAGCGTGCGGAATAGAGGTCTTTCACCTTGCGCACCGGATCGGTCACGCCCGCGGCGCTGCCGAATTCGGCGCCCGAGAGGGTGGTGGGGACGATGATCTGGCGGAAGGGCGGATTTCTCACGGCCGGGACGTTGCGCTTGCCGTCGGGCCCGAGGCTGATGCGGATACGGTCGAAGCCCGCCACATCGGTGATGTCTTCCGCGAGACAGCAGAGCGCCACCTTGACGGTGTCCATGGGGCTGCCGCCGCCGACCGTGACGACGAGGTCAGGCTGCACCTCCTTGAAGCGCGCGGCGAGCTTGAGCACATCGGCGCGGGGTGAGTGCTCAATGCACTCGTCGTAGACCGCGATGCATGTATCGCCGAGGGCGGCCTTGAGCGTGGAGATGACAGGGGTTTTGCGGTTCAGGGTCTTGCTGGCGACGATCATCAGCCGGGTTTTGCCAAGCTCGGCGGCAAGCTCCGGCACCACTTCGCTCACGGGGCGGCCAAAGACCACCTTTTCCGTGGCGGGGAATTTATAAACGCCCTGCTGCAAACCCTTTGTCCCTCCCCGGACAAACAACAACGGCAGGCATATCTGCCTGCCGTTGCTTTCGCTCGTGTACGCGCGCTAGACGGTCGGCATAGCCTTCGATACCGGCAGAACGGTAATAGGCTTGCCGGTGAGGGCGAAAATAGCGTTGGCCACGGCGGGGCCGACCGGCGGCACGCCCGGCTCGCCGACGCCGGTGGGCTTCGCGGTCGAGGGTACGATGTGGACTTCGACCTTGGGCATGTCCTCGATGCGCAACACGTCGTAGCCGTCGAAGTTGCTTTGCTCGACCAGGCCATCCTTCAGCGTGATGGCGCCTTTGAGGATCGCGGACAAACCATAACCAATGCCGCCTTCCATCTGGGCGCGGATGACGTCCGGGTTGACGGCGATGCCGCAGTCCACCGCGCACACAATGCGGTCGACTTTGATATTGCCCTTGGCGTCGCGGCTGACTTCGGCCACTTGCGCCACGAAGCTGTTGAAGGATTCCGCCACGGCGATGCCGCGCGCTTTGTTGGCGCCGAGGGCCGTGCCCCAGCCGGACTTCTGCGCGACGAGGTCGAGCACGGCGCGGTGGCGCGTGTGCTTTTTGTCCAGCAGCTCCCGGCGGAAAGCCAGGGGCTCTTTGCCCGCCGCCTTGGCCACCATGTCGATAAAGACTTCGGTGGCGTAGGCGTTGTGCGTGCTGCCGACGGAGCGCCACCACAACACGGGCACACCGACATCAGTCGTGTGCAGTTCCACATCGATGTTCGCCAGGGCGTAAGGCAGATTGGAGGCGCCTTCCACCGAGAGCATGTCGATGCTGCCGGGTTTGCCGGCGAAGGGTGATCCCTTGGCGATGGACTGGCCGACGATGCGGTGCGTCCAGGCCGTGACGTTGCCTTTGTCGTCGAGGCCCGCTTGCATGCTGTGCACGTACATGGGGCGGTATTTACCGCCGCGAATGTCGTCCTCGCGCGTCCAGATGAGTTTCACCGGCGTGCCCGGCGGCATGGCTTTGGCGATTTCCGCCGTCTCGACCATGAAGTCGGAGGTGAAGTTGGCGCGGCGTCCGAAGCTGCCGCCCGCGAGCAGCGTGTGGATCGTCACGTCCTGCGGCTTGATGCCGAGGGTCTTGGCGATGTTGCCTTGGTCGACGGTCTGGAACTGGCAGCCCGCCCAGACTTCGCACCTGCCGTCCTTGATCTCGACCACGGCGTCCAAGGGTTCCATGGGCGCGTGGGCGAGATAGGGGAACTCGAACACCGCGTCGATGGTTTTGGCGGCTTTGCCCATAGCGGCGGCGGCATCGCCCTCCTTGCGTGCGGACTGGCCGGGGGTTTTGGCCAGTGCTTTATAAGAGGTGGTCAGCTCCTCGGTGCCGCGCATTTCGGCTTTGCTGTCGTCCCAGGTGATTTTCAGCGCATCGCGCGCCTGCTTGGCGGTCCAGAAGGAATCCGCCACCACGGCGACGCCGTTGGAAATCTGCACGATCTTGATGACGCCCTTGATCCCTTTGGCGGCGGAATCATCGATGGCTTTGACCGTGCCGCCGAACCGCGGCGACCGCATCACGGCGGCATAGACCATGCCGGGGCGCGTGACATCCAGGGCGAACATCGCCTTGCCGGTGGTTTTATCGACATTGTCCATACGCGGAATTTCGGTGCCGATGAGCGTGAAGTCTTTAGGATCCTTGAGCTTGACCTCGGTCGGCGCCGTCAGCGCCGCGGCCTTCTGCGCGAAAACGCCAAAGTTGGCCGAACGCTTGGAAGCGGCGTGACTGATGACCCCCTTATTCACCGTGATTTCGGAAGCGGGGACTTTCCATTCCTTGGCGGCGGCCTCCACCAGCATGGCGCGCGCGGCGGCGCCGGCTTTGCGGAGCTGGTCGAAGGAATTGCCGGTGGCTGTACTGCCGCCGGTGCCTTGCATGCCGAACGCAAAGTTCATGTAGCGGGTGACATCCGCCGGCGCGGCTTCGGCGCGCATTTGGCTCCAGTCGGCGTCGAGCTCTTCGGCGACGATGGTAGGAAGGCCGGTGTAAACGCCCTGACCCATCTCGAGATGCTTGATCATCACCGTGACGGTGTTATCGGGTGCGACGCGCACGAACGCGTTGACGTCGATCGGCTTGGGCGCGGCGGCGGCATCGGCGGCCATGACGCGCGAGGCCGGCGTCCAGACGAAGCCGATGATCAGACCGGCGGCGGTACCTTTCAGAAGGTCGCGGCGGCTGGGCGATGAATTGGTTTCAGCGGAAGCGGTGAAGGGAAAGGTGGGTTTGTTCATGATGTGTGCTCCCTAAATCGACTTCGCCGCATCGTGGATGGCGTCACGGATGCGGTGATAGGTGGCGCAGCGGCAGATGTTGCCGCTCATGGCGGTGTTGATGTCCTCATCGGTGGGCTTGGGTGTCTCCGTCAGCAGCGCCACCGCCGACATGATCTGGCCCGACTGGCAATAACCGCATTGCACGACGTTGAGCTTCTGCCAGGAGGCCTGCACCGCCGCCGCGGTTTTGCCGGCGAGGCCCTCGATGGTGGTGACCTTGGTGCCTTTCGCCGCCGACACCGGCGTCGAACAGGAGCGCGTCGGCGCGCCGTCCACGTGGACCGTGCACGCGCCGCACTGGGCGATGCCGCAGCCGAATTTGGTGCCGGTGAGTCCGGCCTTCTCGCGGATCGCCCACAGCAGCGGCATATCGGGATCGACGTCGAGGCTGACGGGTTGGCCGTTCAATTCGAACGAAATGGACATGGGGGTCTTCCTTTGAGAATGCGGTCGTTACGACCAGATGCGGCCTTTGCCGCAGGAGATCAAGAGATGCCGGAAATTATAAGCGCGCGGCGGAAGAGACGGCAGGTTTTTTCAGCTAGCGCTCAGATTTGTGAAGCTCGCGCGCCCTCAGCAGGGCTTGCCTACTATTTCAATTTTTGTATATTTCCACTTGATACATACTTTGCCGGCTTTGTTACAAAAGCCGGCCTTTTTTCTTTATCTGGAAGCCCCATGGACGACAGCCGCCCCCAGACGGAAGCGCCTCCGGCGGAAGTCTCCCCCGCCGTTCCGCGCGCGCCCAGCAAACTGCAGCGCGTTTTGCGCGTTCTGGTGGCGGTGGTGCTGGTGGGCGCAGCCGCCGGCGGCGTGGTGCTCTATCAGCAGAGCGCGCGCTATCCCAATACCGACGATGCCTATGTTCAGGCTCACGTCGTACAGATTGCGCCGCAAATCTCGGGCGTGATTTCTAAAGTACATGTCGTCAACAACCAGCACGTCGATGCCGACGCGCCGCTGTTCGATATCGATCCCGCCTCGTTCCGCATTGCCGTGGAAGCGGCGCAGGCCGCCTTCGATGAGGCGGCCGAAACCGTGGGCGCCAGCGGCGCGGGCGTAAAAGCCGCGTCGGCGCATGTCCGCGAGGCCGAAGCCGCATTGGCAAACGCGCGGCGGGAGGCCGTGCGCGGGCGCGCCCTGAAGGACGTCGGCAGTCTGTCAGCGTCGGGCCTCGACACCCGCGAAGCCACGCTGAAGCAAGCGGAAGCCGCCAGCGAAGCGGCCATGGCGGAGCTGGATCGCGCGCAACAGCAATACGGCGGTTCAGGTAAGGATAACGCGCGGCTGCGCAGCGCCAGCGCCGCGCTGCGCAAGGCGCAGCTCGATCTCAGTTATACCGAAGTGCGCGCGCCGTCCTCGGGCTGGGTGTCCGACGTGTCGGTGCGCGAAGGCGCGTTTGTGATGATGGCCCGCCCAGTGTTTCCGCTGGTGGAGGATAAAGAGTGGTGGGTAGACGCCCACTTCAAGGAAACCGACATCACGCGCATCAAACCGGGACAACCGGCGAGCATCGAGATCGACATGTATCCAGACGTCATGCTGAAAGGCGAAGTAGAAAGCGTCAGCGCGGGGTCGGGCGCGAGCTTCTCGCTACTGCCGCCGGAAAACGCCACGGGCAACTGGGTGAAGGTCACGCAGCGCTATACTGTGCGCGTGAAGGTGCTCGACCGTCCGCCCGATCCGACGCAGCCCTTGCGCGTCGGCGCCAGCTCGCAGGTCAAGATAGACACAAAACCCTGACGTTATGGCCGCAGTAACCGCCAGCGATATCCCATCCCAGGAGCCGGAACTTTCGGGCCTTGCCAAGGCCGCGTCGATCATCGCGGTGATGTTGGCAATGATGCTGGAAATGCTCGACATGACCGTGGTCAACGTCGCCATGCCGCACATGATGGGCAGCCTGGGCGCGACTGCCGACCAAATCATCTGGGTGCTCACATCATATATGGTGTCGTCGGCGGTTGTGATGCCGTTGACGGGCTATCTCAGCGGCAAATTGGGACGCCGCCGCCTGCTGCTGACGGCCATCACCGGCTTCATGCTGGCCTCCGCCGCCTGTGGTGCTGCGACAAGTCTGCCGGAACTGGTGGCCTTCCGTCTGATTCAGGGCGTCATGGGCGCGACGCTGGCGCCTTTGGCGCAAGCCACCATGATGACCATGTTCTCGACCAAGAACCGCGGCAGCGCCATGGGTATCTGGGGCCTGGGCATGATGGTGGTGCCGGTCATGGGGCCCACCATCGGCGGCTTTCTTACCGATACGCTGAACTGGCGGTGGGTGTTTTACGTCAACGTGCCCTTGGGCTTGGTCGCCTTGCTGTTGGCGTCGGCGTATATGCCGGATACGCCGACCAAACGCACGCAGACGGATTGGATCGGGCTTGTGCTGCTGATCTTGGCCATCGGCGGGTTGCAACTCACGCTGGACCTCGGCAATTCCCGCGACTGGTTCAACTCGATGCTGATTCAGGCTCTGGCGGCGACGGCCCTCATCGCCGGTGTTGCGTTCGTCTACCGCTGCTGGGACCGGCCCGGCGCCATCGTCAATCTCGCGGTTTATAAAGACCGCAATTTCACGGCATCGTCGGTGCTGGTGGTGACCTTCGCCATCGCCATGTTCGGCATCATGACGCTGCTGCCGCTGATGCTGGAACAACTGATGCAATACCCTGCGGAAGTCGTCGGCATGGTGATGGCGCCGCGCGGCGCGACCATGGGCGTGTTCATGCTGTTGATCGGGCGCTACGTCGGGCGTTTCGATCCGCGCGGCATGATGTTCGTAGGCGCGGTGATCCTGGCGGCGGGCACATATGTCTACGCGCTGTTTCCGGCGGAGGTGAGTCCGGGCTGGGTGGCCATCCCCGGCATCATTCAAGGCATCGGCATGTCGTTGTTCTTCATTCCGTCGGCGATGCTGGCTTACGACACGCTGCCGCGCCACCTGATGGACGGCGCCACGGGGCTGTTCGCCCTGGTGCGCACCATCGGCGGCTCCATCGGCGTGGCGGTGATCGGCCTGATGCTCGCGCGCCGCGGCGAATATCACTGGCAGGTGCTGGGCCAGCACGTCACGCCCTATAATCCCGACGTGCACAAATGGCTCGACGCCCAGGGCATGACCTGGACCGACCCGGGCGCCGCGCCCGCCCTGGTCGGCACGGTCATGAAACAGGCGCAGCTTCTGGCCTTCGACGACATGTTCTTTTTGGTGTCGCTGCTGGTGATGCTGCTGGCGCCGTTGGTCGTCGCCATGCGCCGCACCGCTCGCAAAGCCCCACCGCCAGTCGCGGCGGAGTAAAAAAAGGGCCGCCCCCGAACGGTAAGGAGGCGGCCCCCGCAGCACTGCTGCAAGTTCAATCGTGGAGGGTGAAACGCGGCTTAGAAATCCATGTCGGCGCCGGCCGGCGGGGCGCCCGCGGGCGCTTTCTTTTCCGGCAGCTCCGCGACCATGGCTTCGGTGGTGATCAAGAGACCGGCCACCGACGCCGCATCCTGCAAGGCAACGCGCACAACCTTGGTCGGATCGACGATGCCGGCCTTGACCAAGTCCTTATAGGCACCTTCCTGGGCGTCGAAGCCCCAAGTTGTGTCCTTGCCTTCCAGGACTTTGCCCGCGACCACGGCGCCGTCGAAGCCGGCATTGGAGGCGATCTGGCGGATCGGCGCTTCCAACGCACGGCGCACGATATCGATGCCGACTTTCTGATCTTCGTTTTCTGGACGCACATCCTTCAGCGCGCGGGTGGCATAGAGCAGCGCCACGCCGCCGCCTGGGACGATCCCTTCTTCCACCGCGGCGCGGGTGGCATGCAGCGCGTCATCGACGCGGTCCTTCTTTTCCTTCACCTCGACTTCGGTTGCGCCACCGACTTTGATGACCGCCACGCCGCCGGCAATCTTGGCCAGACGTTCTTGGAGCTTTTCCTTGTCGTAGTCCGACGTGGTTTCCTCGATCTGCGTGCGAATTTGCTGACACCGCGCTTCGATATCGGCCCTCTTGCCGGCGCCGTCGACAATGGTGGTGTTATCCTTGTCGATAGTTACGTGCTTGGCGCGGCCGAGCATGTCGAGCGTGACGTTCTCCAGCTTCACGCCCAGATCTTCCGAGATCACCTGGCCCGCTGTCAGCACGGCGATGTCTTCGAGCATGGCTTTACGGCGATCGCCGAAGCCCGGCGCTTTCACCGCGGCGACCTTGAGGCCGCCGCGCAGCTTGTTGACGACGAGGGTGGCCAAAGCCTGGCCTTCGATTTCCTCGGCGATGATGAGCAGCGGCTTGCTCGTCTGGACGATGGCTTCCAGAACCGGCAGCAGCGGCTGCAGATCGGCGAGTTTTTTCTCGTGGATCAGGATATAGGGATTCTCGAGCTCGCAGACCATCTTTTCGCCGTTGGTCACGAAGTAGGGCGAGGCATAACCACGGTCGAACTGCATGCCCTCGACGACATCAAGTTCGGTTTCGAGCCCCTTGGCTTCTTCAACGGTAATGACGCCCTCGTTGCCGACCTTTTCCATGGCCTTGGCGAGGATCTCACCGATTTCCTTCTGACCGTTGGCCGAGATGGTACCCACCTGGGCAATCTCGTCGTTAGTCTTGATCTTCTTGGAGCGTTTCTGGACGTCGGCAACCACAACGCCGACGGCGTGGTCGATGCCGCGCTTCAGGTCCATGGGGTTGATGCCGGCGGCTACGGCCTTGGCCCCTTCACGCACCAGGGCCTGTGCAAGCACGGTCGCGGTGGTGGTGCCGTCGCCGGCCAGGTCATTGGTCTTGGACGCGACCTCCTTGACCATCTGCGCGCCCATATTCTCGAACTTGTCTTTCAGGTCAATTTCCTTGGCGACGGTGACGCCGTCCTTGGTGATGCGCGGCGCGCCGAACGATTTTTCGATCACGACGTTACGCCCCTTCGGGCCGAGCGTCACTTTTACGGCATTCGCCAGCACGTCGACGCCGCGCAGCATGCGCTCGCGCGCGTCGGCCGAAAATTTCACATCTTTCGCAGCCATGTTTGATTTCCGTGTTTGGTGTTGCGGGACAAAAACGCTTTAAGCCGCTTTCTTCATGGGTCGGGCGTTCTCAATAACGCCGAGAACGTCGGCTTCCTTCATGATCAGGAACTCTTCGCCGTCGATCTTTACTTCGGTGCCGGAGTATTTTCCGAACAGGATGCGGTCGCCGGCTTTCAGGTCGACGGGGTGCAAGGTGCCGTCCTCGCCCCGCGCACCGGGACCGGCGGCGATCACTTCGCCTTCCTGCGGCTTTTCCTTGGCGGTGTCGGGAATGATGATGCCGCCGGTGGTGCGTTGCTCGCTTTCCAGGCGACGGACAAGAACGCGGTCATGCAAAGGTCTGAATTTGGTCGTCATGAGGGGGTCATTCCTTTCCATAAGCAAATGACGGGTTGGTCCAAGAATGTTGAAGCGGCCTCCCTCAACGGGACAGCCAGAGGGCGACTTAGGAAGCGCTTCGCCGCGCGGCAAGAGGCCGAAAACGAAAAATCTTTTAGGGGGTTCCAGGTTCTGTTAGCAGTACCCGGCTATTGCTGCCAATCCTTTGATTCTAAATATTATTGTTTGATCATATCGGCTCTGGCACGATTCGTCTGCCGGTCCCGGACCGGTTGGCGCTGGGACACCGGCACGTTGAAACGTGCAAGGAAGCCTTTATGTCCAGTTTGACGAAACAGTTGAAAAACTACCGTCTCACCACCGCCCACATTTTCTACCACATGCCCGACCATCCGAAGTTCCTGCAGGAGTACGTCTGGCAGGATCTGGATTTAGCGCCGAAATTTCCGGTCCTGAAAAATTTTCTCGATTTCTGGCAGAGCCACCTCGACGGCAAGCTACATTCGGTGACGGTGGGTCATTGCCGCCTGATCACGCCCGCCGAATTCCGCGCCGTGCAGCACCAGCTCGTGCTGCACTGATCTTCTAGGACGGCGCAGCGGCCGAGAGATCGACGAGGCGCGGCCGGTGGCCGCAGTCCTCGATGAAGCGGCGCAAGTCCGCCGCAGCGATGGATGTCGTTTTGGTGTTGGTCAACGGGTGAGCATTGATCATGACCCCGTCCATCATGCCGGCGTCGAGGATCACCTGCACGTTACAGCCGGGGTCGTTGATCACACAGAACGGCGAGACCGAACCGGGGGTAATTCCCAGCACACGCAGCAACCGCTCCGCCGAACCGAAGGACAGACGGGCGGCGCCAATCAGCGATGCGAGCTTTTTCAGATCGATGCGGAGTGCGCCGGGCGCGACCACGAGCCACATTTTCTTCTTGGCATCGCAGAGGAATAAATTTTTTACGTGTACGCCGGGCAGATGACCGGCGACGGCGTGAAGCTCTTCGACCGTGAAGGCGGCGGGATGTTCGATGGTTTCGGCGGCGATACCGAGCGCTGTTAAACGCGCGAAGAGGTCCGAAGGCGTCGCGGTCATGAGACTCAGAGCGTCATACGGAAATCGTCGATGATGGCGCCGGGCAATCTCATCGAACGGGTGGAGCGGGCTTCGTAGGTGTCCGTGGACATCAGCAGGTCGCGCTCCGCCGTGAGGGCCACAAGATTCCCGCCTAGCATGCGATAGACCGTGTCGTCGAAGCGCATGACGTTGAGCGGTGCCGCGATTTCGCCGTTCTCCACCCAGAAGGTGGCAAAGCGCGTCATGCCCGTGAGGCGACAGGCGTTGCGGTCGGAATAATTGAGATACCAAAGATTGCCGATATAAACGCCGGTGCCCAGTGTGCGCAGGGCCTCCGCCGACGGCAACGTGCCCGCCGCCATATCCAGCGACGCCGGGGATTCCGACCCGTCGGCGCCGTTGGGCGCGACGCCGAATTCCGCCGCCGAACGCGGGCTGACCAAACAATCCTTATAGGCGCCTCCGCCGATGAGCGTGACGCTGTCGGGTTTGACGAAGCCTTCTTCCTGAAAACGCGGCGCGAGACCTTCGCCGCTGTTTTCCGTGAGGGTCAGGGCGGAGCTGAGGCGCACGCCCTGCTCGACCATTTTGATCAGCGGCGTGGTGGCGGTGCGGTGTTCGGCTAAGCCGAAGCCGCCCCAGCTCAACATGCCCATGATCTCTTCCATGGCGGCGGGTGCGAGATACACGCGTACACCACCGGGGGTGATGGTTTTGGCGGGGCGTGCGAGGGCCAGGAGCTGCGCTTTCGCGGCATCGGCCTTGGCGGTGAAGGCCGCGGGATTCCATTGCGTGCCCGCATGGCTCATCTTCACGGCCTTGTCGGCGCGGAGATAAAAGCTGAGATCGATGTTGAAAGCCTGGACCGTGTCCCAATTGCGCTGGCCAAAGCTGTTGGCGAAACCGCGATGGATCGGGCCCGACGCGTAAAAGCCCACCATGTCGTGACCCGCGCCCGCCTTCAGGATCGCGTCCACGGCGTCTTCGGCGCACGGCAGCGTTGCGGGCAAAATGCGGGTGGACGATTGGGGCGTGGTGTTCACGAGGAAATGCGGATCTTCCGGCGTATCGGCCAGTACATCGCGCAGTGCCGTGACCGAAGCCTTGATCTGCGCCGGATCTTCCCTCGCATCGCCGGTCAGACTGACCGTGCGTGCCGCATGACGACGGCCCTCGAAGAGCTCAAGCGTGAGATAGCGCTGTTCCACCCCGCCGGCCTGGCGCACGGCGGAGCGGTTGAAGCGCACAAAGTCCGAACCCTCGCCGGAAAAGCGCGCGAGATAGCCTTCGTTGTTTTTGAGGCTCGCGGCGATGACATCGGCGAGCGCAAAGAATGCATCCTGCATGAACTAGCTGCCGCCGAAGACTTGCACGTCGGCGAACAGGCCCGGCGGCGAAGCGTGACCGACGCGGATGGCCTGGTTGGGCTCGCCCTTGCCGCAGTTGGGCGTGCCGCGCACTTCCACGGTCGCGGCGTTGCCGAGGCCTTTGAGGTTGCGCCAGAAGGTCGCCGAGATGCCGCGATAGTTGGGGTTCTTCACGACGGCGCCGAGTTGGCCATTTTTTATAAGGCGTCCGCGTTCGCAGCCGAACTGGAATTTGTTGCGGCTGTCGTCGATGGACCAGGAAACATTGGTCTCCATCAGGATGCCGTTCTCAATGCTGCCCAGCAGATCGTTGAAACTGGAGGCGCCGGGTTCGATATTCAGGTTGGCCATGCGGTCGATGGCGGGTCGGTTCCAGTTGCAGGCGCGCGCCGTGGCGACGCCCGCGGTGTTGGCCCGCGCCTGGCTGAAGGCGCCGCCGAGCGGACGTTCCAGCAGGCCGTTGCGAATCAGGAAGGCGCGTTCGGCACGTGTGCCCTCATCGTCGAAGACATAAGAAGCGGCTTCACCGCCGACGCCGGGGTCGAAGGTGACGTTCAGCAGGTTCGAGCCGTACTGATATTGGCCGAACATATCCAGAGTCACAAAACTGGTGCCGGCATAGTTGCGCTCGTCGCCGAGAATGCGGTCCAGTTCCAGCGGATGGCCGATGGATTCGTGAATCTGGATGTACATCTGGTCCGGGGTCAGCAGCAGATCCATGGCACCCGCGGGACAGTCGGGCGCGGCCAACAGCTCAAGCGCTTCCTGTCCAACGCGCGTACCTGCAGTCCAAAAGCCCATGTCGTCCAGCGCGTCCAGTTCGCCCTGACGTACGGCGGCGCCGCGCCCAAAGGTGCGCGTCTGCGTTTCCGTACCATCGGAGGCGCTGGCGGAGAGATTGGGCACAATGACGCCGCGCCGCTGGCGAATGAAATCACCCCCCGACGTGACAATGACGGTTTCTTCTTCGGAAAAGGTCAAATCCGCCGTCCAGTCGGCAATGCGATCGTCGGACTTGAGCTGCGCCGCAAGATCGCGCAGCCGGGCGATTTTTTCGGCGCGCGGGACGCCGATCCAGGGCGTGCCGGCCCGGCTTTCGTGGTCGTGACGGACGGGCGTTCCCGAGCGGTGCGGCACGGGCGATACCATGCGCCCCTGCGCGCGCGCCGCCCAATCCAAGGCCG
>JAIEMI010000323.1 GCA_019752235.1 Rhodospirillaceae bacterium | reverse complement strand
GCCGTGCAGCTGGCCGGCGGCGGCGAAGCGCCCGAAGGCATTCTTGACGCCATCGTCACCAGCCTCATCGCCCTGCACGACCTGAAGCGTACCGGCAAGCTGAGCAACAGCCGCGCCGGTTCGGTGTACATCGTGAAGCCGAAGATGCACGGGCCCGAGGAAGCCGCTTTCACCAATAGTCTCTTCGATGCCGTCGAAGACATGCTGGGCCTCGCGCGCCACACCATCAAAGTCGGCGTCATGGACGAGGAGCGCCGCACCTCGGCCAACCTCGCGGCCTGCATCCACGCCGTGAAGGACCGCATCGTGTTCATCAACACCGGCTTCCTGGACCGCACCGGCGATGAAATGCACACCTCCATGCGCGCGGGCGCCATGGTGCGCACAGGCGCCATGAAGACGTCGAGCTGGATCACGTCCTACGAGAACCGGAACGTGCAGATCGGTCTGGCGTGCGGTTTGTCCGGCAAGGCGCAGATCGGCAAAGGCATGTGGGCCATGCCCGACAAGATGGCCGATATGATGGAGCAGAAGGTCGGCCATCCCAAAACCGGTGCCACGACAGCCTGGGTGCCGTCGCCCACCGCCGCCACGCTGCACGCCACGCACTATCACGATGTGGACGTCTTCGCGCGTCAGGCGGAACGCAAGGCCGAGCCGGTCGCCAGCCTCGACGCGCTGCTGTCGGTGCCGCTGGCCGATGGCCGCAACTGGACGCCGCAGGACATCAAGGACGAGCTGGACAACAACGCGCAGGGAATCCTGGGCTACGTCGTGCGCTGGATCGACCAGGGCGTGGGCTGCTCCAAAGTGCCGGACATTCACGACGTCGGCCTGATGGAGGACCGCGCCACCTTGCGGATCTCCTCGCAGCATATGGCCAACTGGATGTTGCACGGCGTGTGCGCGGCGGAGGAAGTCGACAGCGCGCTCAAGCGCATGGCCAAGAAAGTGGATGCCCAGAACGCCGGCGATCCGCTCTACAGGCCGATGTCGGGCAACGAGGATAAAAGCCTCGCATATCAGGCTGCCCGTGCGTTGGTGTTTGAAGGCGTGGAACAGCCCAACGGCTATACCGAGCCGCTGCTTCACAAGTTCCGCCTCAAATTGAAGGCGTCAGCTTAACGTAAAACCGCGGAATTCCGGTTCCACCGTTTTACTTCACGAAGATGTGGTCTGGCGATTGCCCGGCCCGCGCCCTGGCGCACATTTGCATATACGCGTTTTCCAGCGCGCGCGTGAAAGCGGCTGTATTGAATAGTGCCGAAGTTTCGCGATTCCGCGCCAGCTTTTCTTTCACCGCGGCAAGCTGGGCCGCATCCGTCGCCAGCGCCACCGCGCGCTCCTCGTAGTCCTGCAGCTTGGTGGTGATTAACTCCGGCAAGTCCAGGGCATGCAGCAGGCTGGCCGCCATGCGGCCGGCGAAGGCGCCGCCCATGCAAGTCAATACCGGCAAGCCCATCCACAGCGCATCCGCGGCGGTGGTGCCGGCGTTGTAGGGCAGGGTATCGAGAAACAGGTCCGCGGCTTTATAGCGGGCGAGGTATCCCGCCATGTCCAGGCGCTTGCCGAATACCAGCCGCGCCGGATCGACGCCGCGTGCCATGGCTTCGCGGCGCAAGTTGGCGGCGGCAAGTTCGCTGTCGGCATAGATGAATAACACGCTGCCCGCCGCGCGGTTCAAAATCCGCATCCAGGCCGTGAACATCTCGGGGCTGAATTTGTAGCTGTTGTTGAAGCAGCATAAGACCGCGCCATCCGCGGGCAACCCCAGCTCCGCGCGCGAAAACCCATGCGCCGGCTTTACGCGTTTGTCGTCGTTGACCTGAAAGTGCGGCAGATAAACCGCTTTTTCGGTGTAGTGCGCGCGGGCGTCCGGCGGGATCACCGTCTCGTCGGCGATGATGTAGTCGATGTGCGCGGCGGCCAGCGTTCCGGGAAAGCCCAGGTAGCTGACCTGGATCGGCGCGGCGCGCGCGGCGAAAAGACCCGGGCGCGCATTCTTGGTGTAGCCCGCCAGATCCACCGCGATGTCGATGCGCATGTGGCGCGCCAGCGCCACCACCTCGCTGTCCGGAAGAGTGCGCACGTCGACGAACTGATCAAACCCGCGCTTTAAACGGGCGCGCATGTCGTCTTGCAGGTCGGGTCCATAGGAAAAAGCGGTGATCTCGAATCTCTCGCGGTCATGGGCCTCGAACAGGCCGGCGGTGAGCGCGGAGATCGGGTGCGCGCGAAAATCCATCGAGAAATACCCGACGCGGATTTTCCCGCCGGCGTTTACGGCGATGCCCCGTCCGTCACGCCGCGTGGGGTGCATGGCCTGGGCCCAGGCGCCGACGGCGCGTCGCTGCAGTTCCGGATCGTCGGTCAGGACCAGGGCGGGGAACGGCGTCGTTGCCCGGTCGCCGCGCGCCATGCGCTGCTTGAGCGCGGCGAGGTCCGCGCCGATGTCCCGCCAGTCGCAGTTCATCATGCGCGTGTACAGCAGATGACCGTCCAGAAAGGCCGACCGCGGCTTGATCCGGCGCGCGGTTTGATAGCTGGCCACGGCGTCCTCGAACCGCCTCATGTCGGCCTGGAGATGGCCCAGGTTCACGAAAGCGTCGGCGTAACGCGGATCGAGGGTGACGGCTTTGTTGTAGTCCGCCAACGCGGCATCGTATTGGCGCAATTCCACGAACATGTTGGCGCGATTGTTGAAAGCTTCCGCGTAGCTGGGATTCAGCGCGATGGCTTGAGCGTAGCCCGCCAGGGCTGCGTCGCATTGCTTTAGATCGGCGTATACCATGGCGCGGTTGTTATGGACCTGGGCATCGGCGGGGTGCAGCGCGAGCGCGCGCCCGAAGCTGACCAGGGCTTCATCGTAGCGCCGGAGCATGCGCAATGCATTGCCGTGATTGCTATGCGCTTCGGCATAGTCCGGTTTGAGAGCAATGGCGGTGGCACAGGCGGCCGCCGCTTCCTCGTGACGCTCAAGGTCGCCCAAGGTCACCGCGCGGTTATTGTGGTTCTCCGGCGCATCGGGCCGCAAGGCCACCGCCTGATCATAACCCGCCAGCGCCTCCTCATGACGCCCCAGCGCGCGCAATGCGATGGCGCGGTTGTTGTGGGCGTCGGGGTTGTCGGGCTGCAGCGCGATGACCCTGCCGAAGCTGTCCGCCGCGCCGGCGTACTGCTGCACATGCAACAGCGCCATGCCGTGGTTGAACCAGGCGCCGGGATTGGCGGGGTTGGCCGCTACCGCGCGCGCTATGACAGCGGCGGCTTCGGTATAGTTCTGTGTTTGAAGGTGGGTGATTCCCAGCAGCAGCAGAACATCGGCCTGATCCGGCCACTGCGCCAGGATCCCGCGGTATAGGCCTTGCGCGCGCGCGAGGTCGCCCTGCTGATGCGCCGCGAGGGCTTCTTGAAAGCGGGTTTGCAGCGCGGCGGGGTCGTTCATGGGGGAACCATCATGCCGGCGTTAAGGCGCGCTGGCGCAAGACAAGGCCCGCCGGCCAGCATAGCGTGACCAACAATGCCGCCGTCAGCGCCAGGGCGATGTGGATCCGTTCCGCCGTGAGGCACAAGACGACATAGCCGAAGCCCAGACCCGGCAGCGCGCGCACCGAACCCGCCATCACCGCCGCGACGCCCTTTCCGCCCAGACGCGGGTGAAGAATAAGCCCAAGGCTGGTCAGCACCACCGGCGCGGTGGCGACAATCCCTGTGAACGACGGACCGATGGTCTTGCTGAACGCCACCACGCCGATCACAAGCGCGCCTACCAAAAGCGCGCGTAGCGGCAGTTCGTAGGCGCGCGGCGGGCCGGCGCGCGGCGGCTTAAAGCCCACGGCGTCGCGCGTGGCGTAAATCGCCAACCCGAAGGCCGCCATATTGGCGGCAACCGCCATGGACAGCGTCCAGGGCATGACGCGCGGTAAAAGCGCGGCGGCGAGCCAGGCCGCCAGTGCGCCCAAAAGCGTGAGCAGGGAAGGAAAGCGCGGCGCCAGTTTGACGTAGACCAGCAGAAAAGCCGCCAGACCCATGTGGCTGGCCAGGCTCGCGAGCGCGCTGGCGGCGATGAAGCCCGCGTCGTGATCGAGCGCGAGCATGACGTAGGCAGGGCCCACCGCCACCGGCAGCGTCGCGATGATCGAACCCCACAGGGGCCCCGCGCGCTCGGCCGCATAGGCCGCGCCGACGACAAGGACGATGACGGTGAAAAGGCGCAGGATCAGCGGCGCGACTTCGAGCATGGTGATACTGGCTTACGGAATTCCCGCCGCGCGGACTAGAGAGAAAGTGGCGTGACGCCGGGAAAGCGGGTGGCCCGCGCGGCATTATTGTGTCAAATCCCCTTCACGGCCATTCATTTTAGCGGGTTCCATGAACAGCGCGGCGCAGGTTCTCCACGACGTCTTCGGCTACGGCGCATTTCGCCCCGGCCAGGAAGACATTATTACGCTGCTGACGTCGGGGCAGAACGTGCTCGCGGTCATGCCCACGGGGGCCGGAAAGTCCATTTGCTACCAGATCCCCGCCGTGATGGGCGACGGCCTGACCATTGTCGTCTCGCCCTTGCTGGCCCTGATGGATGACCAGGTCGCGGCCCTGCGCGCCAACGGCGTCGATGTGGCCTGCATTCACTCCGGGCGCTCGCGCGAGGAAAACATCGCAGAATGGCAGCGGGTCAAGGGCGGCGCGAAGCTGCTGTATCTGTCGCCGGAACGCCTAATGACCGAACGCATGCTCGCTGCCCTCGCGGCGCTCAAGCCGGCGATGTTCGTGGTCGACGAGGCCCACTGCATCTCGAAGTGGGGCGCCAGTTTCCGTCCCGACTACGAAAACCTTTCGCGGCTGCCAGATCTGTTTCCTGAAAGTGTTGTCGCCGGATTCACCGCGACCGCCGATAAGGCGACGCGCGATGACATCGCCGCGAAGCTGTTCCGCGGTCGCGGGCGGATCATCGTGCATGGTTTTGACCGCCCCAACCTGCGCTTGACGGTCGCGAACAAGGCCAGCTGGAAATCGCAGCTGATGACCTTCCTGGAAGACAAAAGCGGACAAGCCGGCATTGTCTATTGCCTGTCGCGGAAATTCACCGACGAGGTCGCGGCGTATCTCAAGGGCCAGGGGCTGAATGCGATCCCCTACCATGCCGGCCAATCGGCCGAGCAACGCAAGATCAACCAAGACCGGTTCATGAGCGAGAACGCGGTGGTGATGATCGCGACCATTGCCTTTGGCATGGGCATCGACAAGCCGGACATCCGCTATGTCTGTCACCTCAACCTGCCCGGCAGCATGGAAGCCTATTATCAGGAAATCGGGCGCGCGGGCCGCGACGGTGCTCCGGCGGAAACATTGCTGTTGCACAGCTTGGGCGATATGGGGATGCGCCGTCAGTTCATCGCCAACGAAGGCGACGAAGCTCATCGCCGCCGCGAACATCACCGCCTCGACGCACTTCTGGCCTACTGCGAGGCGGCGGAGTGCCGGCGCGTCGCGTTGCTGGCTTATTTCGACGAGGCCTCCGGCCCGTGCGGCAACTGCGACAATTGCCTGTCGCCGCCTATCGTCACTGACGCCACGGGACGCGCGCGGGCGCTTCTGTCGACGATCGTGCAGACGGGCCAGGTTTTCGGCGCGGGCCACGTCGTCGACATTTTGCGCGGCGTCGAATCGCAAAAAGTCCTTGAGCGCCGGCACCACACCCTCGCGACCTTCGCGACGGGAAAGCAGTGGCCGAAGGATGAGTGGTCGGTGTTCGTCCGCCAGCTCGTGGCCGCGGGATTCCTCAGCATCAACGTTCAAAAGTACGGGTGCTTGGAAGTCAGTGCGCGCGGCCGCGCGCTGCTGGCGGGCGACGAGTCCTTCTCCTACAAGGCCGACGGCACATCACGTTCCGCGCGCAAGGCCGCGAAAAAGAGCGGCGCTCCGCCGGTGGAACCGGGCGATGTATCCTTGCTCTCGCGGCTCAAACACTTGCGTCTTGATCTCGCACGGGCGCGAAACGTCCCGGCCTATGTCGTCTTCCCCGATTCCACGCTACTGGAGTTGGCGCGGGAACGGCCCACCTCGCTCGACGGCATGTCCGGCATCAACGGAATCGGACCGAAGAAGCTGAAGGAATTCGGGCCGGCATTTTTGCGCGCGATTGCGGACGCGAGCCAATAGCCGCGGCGGGAGTCGGCCGGGCGTTACAAACGAAGGGTGTGGCTGTGTGCGCACGTTGCGCAGCAACGTGGAAAAGGACCGAGATTTCCGCACCCTTCCGCACAAGTTCCCTAAGCGCGATAGCGGGGGTTCTGCGGCGGGATAGCAGGGGGCGAATCTCTGGCATCAGGGCCACATTTCTCGATTTTGTGAACGGATCCCATCCGGCGCTGGTGGTCTGTAGCCGTGATGGCCCCAAGCTATATCGCCCCCATCCACCCGTAACAAAGGAGTCGGTGTTGTTCGTCGCCCTAGCGCGGCGCGCGTGGCGCCGGCAATCCGGTTTCGGCCAAGCCGTGTTCCCGCAAATGGGCGAGGCCGGGCCCGTAGTTGAACACCGGCAGCGGGCCGGCGGGGCGGGCGGCGTGTATTTTGTCGCGCAGGGCTTTGGTCGCCGCTTCGTCGATGGCGCCGGTTTTCGTCAGCACCACGCCGTAGTCCTTGGCGCCATCCCGCGTCACCAGGCCGCGCCGCACTTCCAGCGCCACGGTCGCCGGGTCGCGTTCCAGCGGATCACCCCAGCCGCCGCCGCCCCAGGTGATGAAGTGCAGCTGGTCGCCGTTCTCCACTTCGATGTTGTCGGCTTTGTTGGGCAGGATTTTTTTCGTGCCATCGGGCTTTTCGAGAATTTTGCGCGCCCGCGCGCCGGGCACGCCGCCGTTGACGCCCCAGGGGGGAATGAACCAGCGGTCGTCGTGAATGGCGATGATGCCCGGTTCCAAAAAGCGGTAGGTCATGTGAATGCCGTTGCCGCCGCGATGTTTGCCCGCGCCGCCGGAATTCGCCAAAGCCTCGAAGCGTTCGATGCGTAAGGGAAAGTAGCGTTCCAAAAACTCGTTGGGCACATTGGTAAAGTTCGGCCACAGCGAATGGCCGTCGGGGCCGTCGCCTAGCGGGCGGCCGGGAATGCCGCCGAAGCCGATCTGAAATAGCTGGAACCATTTTCCGGCGCGGTCGAAACCCGAGTACATCAGATGCGGGCTGGAGGAGAACCCCGCTGCGTTCAAAAATTCCGGCGTCTTCTGGCCCAACAGGCCGCCGAGAATGTTGAAGATGCGCCCCAGCGCGTGGGTGCGCTGGCTCAAGGCCGCCGGGAACTTCGGCTTCAACAGCGAACCTTCGGGAATGCGCACGTCCACCAACGGATAGAAGCCGTCGTTGAACAGAATCTGCGGATCGAAGACCATGATCATGTAGATTCCGAAGAACATGCGGAACATGTTCTCGTTCAGATAAAAATTGATCGAGGACTGGGACTGCGGATCGGTGCCCGCGAAATCCAGCACCACACGCCCGCCTTCGCGCCACATCGTGCATTTGATCTTGAAGGGCCCGTTGCCGCGTCCGTCGTCGCACAGGTAATCCTCGAAGCTGACGGGCGCTTCGCCGATGGACGTGGAAATCAGATGCGCCATGGCGCGGTAGTTGCGTTCCAGCAGCGCATCGGTGGTGGAGACGAACACGTCGTCGCCGAAGCGCTCGCAGATTTCATTGACGCGACGCGCCGCCACCCGGCACGAGGCGATCAGCGCGTTCAAGTCCGAGCGGCACCATTCCGGCATGCGCGACTGGTGCATGATGACGTCCACCAGATCCTTCTGGAAAACGCCCTGCTTGACGATTTTCACTGGCGGAATGCGCACGCCTTCTTCAAAAATCGAGGCCGCGTCGGTCGGGATCGAACCCGGCACCTTGCCGCCGATGTCGGTTTGATGGCCGAAGTGGCTGGTCCAGGCCACCAGGCGGCCTTTGCGAAATACAGGCAGCAGCACTAGCCAATCGTTGTTGTGGCTGATGGCGCCTTCGCAACTATAGGGGTCCGACAGCCAGATCATGTCGCCGTCTTCGATCGAGCCTTGGTAGACGTTGAGGAAGCCGGTGATGAACGAGCCGAACTGGCCGACGATCATGCGGCCCTTGTGGTCGGCGATCAGCGGGAAACAGTCGCCCTGTTCGCGGATGCCCGGCGACATGGCGGTGCGGAACACGGTGGCGTCCATTTCGATACGCGCATTGCGCAGCGCGTTTTCGATGATGTCCAGCGTCACCGGGTCCAGGTCGCGTTTTTTGAAGGGCGCGGTGTTGGTCTCAATGATCGTTGCGGGCATCGGATGTCCTTACCCTTACTGTTCAGAAAGCAGAATGTTGCCGAAGGCGTCGACGCGGGCGACGTTGCCGTCGAGAATCACCGTCGTCGAATCCATCTCGCAGACAATCGCCGGACCCGGGATTATGTCCCCGGCGCGGAGCAGAGAGCGCTGATAAATCGCCGCGTCATGGGAACGCCCGTTGATCCACATCTGGTGATCGCGCAGACGCGCCGCTTTGGGATTGCCGTCGCCTTTTGCAATCGGCTCGGGTTTTACGTGGGCCGGTTTACCCAGGGCGATCACCCGGATGTTCACCAGCTCGTGTTCCACATCCAGGTTGAAGGTGAAGAGCCGCTCGTGCTCGGTGTTGAAGGCCGCGCGCAGTTTTTCCAAGCCGGTGCCGTTCTGAAAATCGGCGAACTGCGCCGTTAGCGGCACTTCGAAAGCCTGCCCAATGTAACGCACGTCGATTTCCAGGCTCAAGGTCTGCTCGCTACGCGGCACGCTCTCCTGCTCCAGATCGCCCGAGACTTTGTCGCTCATTTCGTTCAGCAGGCGTGATACCTCGGCGTCGGAAGTTTTGGTGATGCTGCGGTTGAAGCTGCGCTGATGCTCCACGCGGATACGCGTCGTGGCGTCGCCGTAGGCGCACAACACGCCGGGCGAGGGCGGCACGACGACGGGCCAGCTGCCCATAAGGCGCGCCAGCGCGTTGCCGTGCAAAGGCCCCGCGCCGCCGAAGGGCATCAGCGCGAAATCGCGCGGATCATAGCCCTGCTGCACCGAAACCAGCCGCAAGGCGCCGAACATATTCTCGTTCACGATGTTGATGATGCCCGCAGCCGCATCCATCAGGCTGATTCCCAAGGCATCGGCGATTTTCTGCACGGCGCGCTTGGCTTCCTCGCGGTCGAGTTTAAAGCTTCCCCCCAGCAGGTTTTCCGGGAGATAGCCCAGAACCACATTGGCGTCGGTAACGGTGGCGGTGGCGCCGCCGCGTCCATAACAGGCCGGTCCCGGCATGGCGCCCGCCGACTGCGGGCCGACACGCAGCGCTTTGGTCAGCTCCGGCACATAGGCCATGGAGCCGCCGCCCGCGCCCACGGTCTTCACATCCAGCGACGACGCGCGCACCGTCAGATGGCCGACGGAGGTGTCGCGGCGCAACCGCGCCGCGCCGTTTTCAATCAGCGCCACGTCCGTCGAGGTGCCGCCCATGTCCAGCGTCAGGATGTTCGGAAAGCCCGCAGTGTTGGCCACCCACACCGCGCCGGCCACGCCACCGGCGGGGCCCGACATCAGCAGGTTGACAGGCGCTTCCTGGCTTTTCTTGGCCGACTGCAAGCCGCCGTCCGAACGCAGCAGGCTCAGGTTGCCCGTCATGCCCCACTTGCCCAATTCACCCGCCAGATTGTTGACGTAACGCGCCACCGTGGGACGCACCGCGGAATTGGCCACCGTCGTCAGGGTGCGTTCGTATTCCTGCATCTCCGGCAGAATGGCCGAGGAAATGGTGATGGGAATGTCGGGGAAAATCTCGCGCGCGATATCGGCGGCGCGGATTTCGTGGGCGTCGTTCACATAGGCGTTGATCAGGCAAATCGTCAGCGCTTCGATGGACTCCGAATCCTTCAGCGCTTGAAGGCGTTCGCGCAGCACGGCTTCGTCCAAGGCCCGCACGGTCGTGCCGTCGGCCGCCATGCGCTCGGGCGCTTCGATGGTGCATTCCAGCGGCGCCAGCGGTTCGGGCTTGGGCCAAATGATCCAGCCGGCCAAACCGCCGGGCACGAAGGACCGCGCGATTTGCAAGGTATGGCGATAGCCTTCGGTCACCAGCAATCCGACGCGGGCGATCTTGCCTTCCAACACCGCGTTGGTGGCGACGGTGGTGCCGTGCAGGAACAGGCCGATCTGTTCGGGCTTAATGCCGTTGTCGCTGCAGATTTTGCGCGCGCCCTCGATTACCGCGATGGACGGATCCTGGGGCGTCGAAGGCACCTTGTCGCGGAACGTGCGGCCCGTGGCTTCGTCGATAATCAGAAGGTCTGTGAACGTGCCTCCGACATCGACGCCTAGGCGATAAGTCATGCGCTTTCCTTGCCGTGTTTATGCCGATGTTGCGGTATTTGTGGCTATGAAATCTCCCGCGCGTCCCACCATGGAGGCCGCCGGTTTACCTGTCAGCGTTTCGGTCCAGTGCGCGGCGGCAATCGTGGCCTCGATATCGTAGCCTGTCGCGATGCCCGAACGCTTGCACATATAGATCAAATCCTCGGTAGCAATATTGCCGCTGGCCTTGGGCGCAAAGGGGCAGCCGCCCAAACCCGCCACGCTGGCATCCAATTGCGTCACCCCGGCCATGATAGCGGCCCAGGCATTGGCGACGCCGGTGTTGCGCGTGTTGTGGAAATGCGCCCGAAGGCGAATCGCCGGCGGCAGTATTTCCCGCACGCGGCTAAACAACTCGCTCACTTGCTGGGGCACGCCCACGCCAATCGTATCGGCCAGGGAAATTTCGTCCGGCGCGGCCTCGATCAGGCGCCGCGCGATATCGTAAACCCGCTGCGGCGGCACATCGCCCTCGAAGGGGCAGCCGAAGGCGGCCGCGATCGTCACTTGCGCGATCAGGCCTTCCCGCTTGGCCAGATTCACCATGGCGATGGTCTCCGCGATGCCTTGTTCGACCGTCTGGCCCTGGTTCCGGATGCCGAAGCTGTCGCTGGCCACCACCACACTGCCGATTTCGTCGATGCCGCGCCGGCCGTGTTCGCGCGTTGCCAACGCACGCACCACGCCGCGCTGGTTTAAGCACAGGCCGATATAAGACGTGTCCTTGCGGTCGGGCAGGGCGGCGATCACGGCCTCGGCGTCGGCCATTTGCGGCACGCGGCGCGGATTGACGAAGCTCGCAACCTCAAGCCGCCGGGCGCCGGCCGCGATCATGCGCGTGATCAGGGCCACCTTGTCATCGGTGGCGATCACATTCGCTTCGTTTTGCAGGCCGTCCCGGGCACTGACTTCGACGATATTGATCGCTGACGGAGGCATTACAATTCACACCGGAGAACTGGATTTTGTATACAACGCGAAATCGACATTGTATACAAATTTGGCACAACGTCAGATTTCTGTAAGACGGGCTTGCGAAGGTAGATACATATGAGCGGCAGCGCCCTAGACGGTTTACGCTTGATTGAAATGGGTCAGCTAATCGCCGGCCCATTTTGCGGGCAACTCATGGCCGATCACGGGGCCGAGGTCATCAAGATCGAAGCGCCCGGCGTCGGCGATCCTATGCGTGTCTGGGGCCGGGGCGCGGCTTTGTGGTGGCCGCAGGTGGCGCGCAACAAGAAGTGCGTCACCCTCAATCTGCGCGATCCGCGCGGCCAGGATCTGGCCCGCCGGCTGATCGCTAAGTCCGATTTTCTGTTGGAAAATTTCCGTACCGGCACGATGGAACGCTGGCAGCTGGATTACGAGCGCCTGTCCAAACTTAACCCCGGCCTCATCATGATTCGGGTCACGGGCTATGGACAAACCGGCCCTTATTCTGCGCGCGCAGGCTTCGGTTCTATCGGTGAGGCCATGGGCGGTCTGCGGTATCTGGCGGGCGACCCCGCCACCCCGCCCAGCCGCATCGGCATTTCTATCGGCGATTCCCTGGCCGCCACCTTTGGCTGCCTGGGCGGGCTCATGGCCCTGCAAACCCGTCACCGCACCGGGCGTGGTCAAGTGGTGGACGCGGCGATCTACGAAGCTGTCCTCGCCATGATGGAATCCACCGTGGCCGAGTATGCCGAAACCGGCTTTATCCGCGAACGCACCGGTTCGATCCTGCCGGGCATTGCGCCCTCTAATGTCTATCCCACCAAGGACGGCGAGATCCTCATCGGCGCCAATCAGGACAATGTCTGGAGCCGCCTCACCGAAGCCATGGGCCGTCCTGATCTCACCCAGGATCCGCGTTTCCATAACCATGAGGCGCGCGGAAAAAACCAGGCCGAGCTGGATGACCTGATCGGCGCATGGTCGCGGGGTTATGACAGCAAGCCGTTGCTGGACATCCTCGATCGCGCCGGTGTACCGGCGGGCAAGATCTATCGCGCTCCGGACATGATGGAAGACCCGCATTTCGCCGCCCGCAAAGCGCTCTT
>JAIEMI010000254.1 GCA_019752235.1 Rhodospirillaceae bacterium | reverse complement strand
AGCTCCCTCGGCAACGCGAAAAGTCTCCAAGGTGGAAGCCTGGCCGTGACACCGCTCCAAGGCGCTGACGGAGAGACGTATGCCGTTGGTCAGGGCCAGGTCCAGGTTGGGGGATTTACGGCACAAGGTGTCGGCGCGTCGATAACCCGCGGCGTTCCAACGGCGGGCCGTATCCCAAGCGGAGCAATTGTGGAACGCGAAATTGACTACAATTTTTCAAAAGTGGCCAGCGTCAAGGTGGCGCTTCACAATCCTGATCTGACGACGGCCCAGAGAATCTCAGAGGCGATTAACGCCTTTTTAGGTACGCGAGCCTCCGTTCCGACCGATCCAGGGACGGTGGTTGTCACGATGCCGCGGGGCTATCGCGGCACGATGGTCGATCTCATAACGGACGTCGAGGGGCTGCGGATCGATCCGGATCAACCAGCCCGCGTTGTCATCGACGCAAATACTGGCCTGATTATCATCGGTGGTGATGTCCGCGTTTCTACGGTAGCGGTGGCGCAAGGTAATTTGACGATCACGGTGACGGAAACACCTCAAGTATCTCAGCCGGCGCCGTTCTCACAGACCGGACAGACCACGATCGTACCGCGCACCGACATTAACGTAGACGATAGCAGTAACAAGCGGCTCGCTGTCGTTTCGGCTGGGGTCAATCTCCAAGATCTTGTGGACGGACTCAACGCGCTCGGCGTCGGTCCACGGGATATGATTTCAATACTCCAAGCAATCAAAGCGGCGGGCGCACTCCAGGCCGATCTCGAAGTGATGTGACGCATTCGAGGCGAGAACAAGTATCACCGCCGTTGCGAACCGCAGCCGCCGTCGATTATCATCAACCTATAGATATGTTCGTCGCAATAATGGTTCTGCCTTTGAAAATAACGAAGTCGCCCTTAGCCGACTATTGGCGAGAGCTGGCCAAGGAAGTTCGAAACGGCGCCGAATTGTTACCGGAAGGTGAAGCAAAGAAAGCCCGGATGCGGGTCTTTGCCCAATACGAGCGACTTGCAATTCTTGCCGACCAAATGCCGAAGCCAGCCGAAGATTAGCGCCAAATCCTCATATCTTAGCGGCCCAATCCCTTACCTGAGCCGACATAGCCGGGTCCGGCAAAAGGACCTCGATAGAAGGGGCCGTTCAAGCCCCAGAAGCTGCCGTAGACGGGATCAGCCCGACGGGCATAGCCTCGAGCATCGGCCTTGTGCGGCATGAGGCAACGTGGCTCAGGGCTCGAGCCTGTGGACCCCGACCCGGACTGGAATGATCCCGCCGTATCGCAAGTGACTTGATGGAAATCGACCTGCTCGGATTCATGGATGTACGAGCCACACCCCGTCGTCGAGAACAGCACGAGCGGCGTTAAAATGACTGCAAATGAAGGATGACGCATGACGCCCACCTCACACACTAATGAGATTCTCCCTCGGTATGTCGGATCGCCTAGAAGCGATCTAACGATCGGCCTTGCTACCCTTATAATATAGGACTTCGTCACTCGATTTGAGGACCAAGCGCCCGCAGTTTTTCTGAAAACACCGGCATTTCGCGCAATGGACCTGTTAAATCGCGGTGTAAAGAGCGCGCGAAACACTCTCTGAGTCCAGGGCGAATGCGGGACCACTCGTGATTTTTTTCAACCAGCATCACAGCCGCAGGCGATGGCAATAATATCCGATTGCGCCAGTGAGGTTGAGAGTTGGCGTCGAGATGCATATTGGCCATTTAATATTTCAGATTTTAGTGAGCCGCGCATAGATCACGAATTGTCAAAAATACCGTCGAAGATAACGTTGTCCTGAAACGATTCTTCCATAGCGCCCACCATCGACAGAAGTACGCGTTCTTAGAACAACCAGCCGAGACTTGCCTTTATCAGCATAGCCATGGGGAATGATTCGCCGTTCATTGACGCCAAAGACGCCCATCGCCCGTCGACGATCTCTGCGGCATTCGCTGACGGTCTATCGAGTGACGTTGTCGTGCTGTGACGGACCGCACCGCTCGGGAGTAACTTGCCTACTAACTCAAGCAGACCTTCACCGGCGGAGCCGCCTGTTAAGGGTGCGGATGAGGCACATAGATGGCTGCTCCAGTTGCAAGCGTGATGTCCATCGACTGACCGTGAATTTCCGAAGCTGTTCTTATTGTTGAAATCGAAGTGCCACCTGCGGGCCATTCATGCGATTCAATGATCGTCTCACTCGGCCTCTCGCCGAAAGCGTGCCGGCGTTGTTCCCACGACTTTACGAAAGTTGACCGTAAACTGAGACTGGCTGGAGAATCCCACTTCCTCCGCCACCATTTTTGGGGTGAGGTTGTCTCTTGAGAGAAGCTCTTTTGCACGCTGAACACGCCGGTATAAAAGATAGCGATAAGGCGGCATCCCAATCGTCTTCTTGAATGCTTCGGTAAAATAATGTGCACTCAGGCCAACAGACTTAGCCAGATCCTCCAGCCCGATGTCGGTTTTAAGGTGTTCTTCAATGTAGGTGAGCACGCGACGCGTATCGCGTGGGGTTAAACCACCCTTTTTCACCTTCGGAAACGCGACACCCGCGTAAGAACGATAGACATGTGTGACAATTGCTATCGCCAGCCCTTCCGTGAAGAGACGTCCATGTTCACCACACTCGGCGATTTCATCCTGGCCCGCCTGCGCGAGCTGGCGGAGGACTTTGTCCTGCACCCCGAATATTGGAGACATATGGGCACTTGGATTGATACCAACACTTGCCAGGATGCGACTCACCAAATGTTGTTCGATTGCGATCACGTTAATGCTTGGCGAAGCATTGGGCCATTGTACGTATAACCGGGAATGAGGTCCGGAGATGTTTACCTGGCCGGGATCTATAGTCGTGACTCGGTCCGTATGGCCTTCACGCCATGTCAGCTGGAATGGAGTACCTGCCTGGACCACGCCGACCACAAGTTGGGGCGATTCCAAAATCATCCCTGGATTGGGCTCAAAGGCGCAGCGACAAATCGTGAATTCCCCTAGGCAAACATGGTCATAGTATTTCACTAGGTCCGACGGTGATCGGTCCGAAAAATCGATCAAAGTATTCCGCAGAATCTTGCCTTCCGTCGTCATGCCCTACTTTCCTGACTAAACCTAAGACAAGGGAGATTCCGGGCCATGGCCGGGGCCGGGCCATTTGGTGGGTTGCCCGGAACCTCCCTTTCCCCCATCCGCGCTTTCAGCGGACAAGGTTTAACCGCGCGGCTGATCTGGGCCCCCTATAAGCAGCATTCGTTCGACAAGACTCACGTACACCTACCCGGAGATATGCGGCCCGATGCGTCCGGATAATGCTCGTTACGTTCTCCACCTCTGAATCCTCGCAAACCAATGACAAACGCGATTCGGAAATGACGGCAGCGTTTGTACCGCGCGAGAAATCTTTCTCATCCGCGTTGATGAGCTTCAACATGCCTTTGACGTCTTGAAGCGTGATATTACTGAAGCCCGCATCCACAAGAGCTTGAACGACGTTCGTTGCACACGCCTTTATAAGCTTCATTGGATCTCCCTTGTTATCCGCTTATGCCTTGCTCCGCGCTAGGCATGAATCTCCGACTACTACTTCGGGCAATGTCGAGGCAGTGAAGCAATAAGCTCACGCGTCTTTTGGTATGCGTCGGAGCTGAGAAGGGCGATCAGAGCCGGCTTCGTCGAAGCAACGGCATAGACCGAAATTATCGTCTTTCCATCGGCGCTGAAGAAAATTACACCGTGAAGCGTTTGCCCGTCCTTGCGGGGTAGCGACAAGGAGTGGATGGCCGCAATATTGCTCGGATGGAAATGTCCGCCGATACCGGAGCCCACCGTTTCGATTTGCACCTCGCCGTCTTTGGAGAAAATGCGAGAGCTGATTCGACCGGTTACCTCTACAACATCGTCATTCTCTAGCGGGATGACGACGGCCGGCTGTTCCCAAGTCGTTAGGGATTGCCATACCTTGGCAAAAGATTGGCCGTCGATCGTACCTAAGCTTTGAGTGTCGGATAAACCGGTTACGACGGTTTCTTCGGTTAGTCCCAATTTTCTGGCAATCTCAAGAGGTACGACGCCCGGCTGCCGAGCGTACGCTTGTTGTATGTCGGACGCCTGTTTAGGCGTCGCACATAGGGATAATGCCCAAGCGTGTGATGCTTGTGTTTCTAATAAGAGCGCAACGGCCGTGAAAGCAACGACCGAGAACGCCTTTTTTACAATAGGGCTTCGCCATTCTAGCAATCTCGTTAGGTGCCCAAACATCTGCCAAGCATCAAGCGATGGGGCAAGTTTCATGTGAAGGATTCCCGAGGTTCGGCCTGCGTGACGCATCGATGGATTCCGGCTAATTCGCCACGCAGTAGGAGCCGGTTCACTTCGGTACCTGTGCCGGCGTTTAGAGCCATGGGCAGAAACCCCAGGGCGACAACAAGCACGACCACGAGAATAGAACGCAGGCGCAGGATAATATCTTCGCGGGTGGCATCATGAAGGCTGGCTCCTTGACCGTGGCGGTCACGAGGTGCGGAAACCATCACGACGCCGGCTAGGACAGCCCCCGACCGCATGATGAATCCGACGCTGGCGATAATCGAGAGCGGTGTCATATCTTACCGCCGAGCAAGATCGTCGAAGGAGCCAGGTCAGTCTTGGGCGAAAATATTCCGAGCCAAGATGAATCGGTCATTTCGGCGTGAACCGCAAAATTCCCGGTCACGATGACTGTAACGAGCACAAACGCGACCGCTGCCGCCGGCCAGGACAAATCGTTGGGGGACATCCGGGCATTGGCCTCAACGCCCCTCCAAACTTCTGCTTTCAGCGTATCCCGCAATCTATCCGGTTCGCGGTCGGCCAATGTCTGAATATCTGACTCCAGCATTGCGAATCCTCCTGCGTTACTTGTAGTACGCACGCCGCGCGAACTTCCCTCTCCCTCGCGGTTTAAGGGCGGAGCGTTCATGGCGCCGGCTGCGTACTTAATATGCCAACCCGCAGGAATTCGGCGGGAAAGGCAAAATGGGGGGCGACCATCATGAACCGCGAGAATCAGGCCCTGATGAAGGGAGGCCATGCTGGCAAGTTTAGGAAATGCCCAAAGAAGAACCAGATGACTGTCCGTGCTTTCTTTTTAGCCCTCGCGCCTCCAGCCCGCATTAGCCTTCAGAAATCGAAGCAATTTAACCAATGCGCACAGTCGGAATTTATAGTGCGGAATGTCGAGATTCCGCGGCGCATGCCCTTTGCGGATACGCGTGAACGCATCGTACACCGAACTACGGCAGGGCAGAACCAGCCATCGAATTTGCCCTTCGTATTCGTGGGTTTCGAGGCGAGCGTAATGCAGCCAAGGTGCGTACAAAACGCCGATGATAATCAGGAACCCCGGCTTTTTGGGCACGAGCCTCGTCATCTTGCGGGTCGCGCAACTTCTTGATGTCAACGCTGCGTGCCGCCTCGATCTCGGCGGCCTTCGCTGACTTACAAACACAGAGCTACCGCGCCACACCACGACAATGCGCTGCCCTTCGATAATGGCAGCGGCGCTGAACACAGGCGTAATCAGCATGTTGTGGTGGCCGATTCCCCAGATGCTGAAGTCGCGACTAAGGAAGCAAGCTAACTTTCGCCAGATAGACGTCACTTAATAAATTGTTGGCTTAACGATCGTATTCGAGCTCGACGCAATATGCCGCCTCCTTGCTTATCATCATGAGTGAACCGGCCTGAGACCCTCATCAGGTCTGCAACTGCGCATCAAGGAGATATGTCAGACCCGTGTTCGCTACGGCTATCGGCCCGTGCATGTGCTGTTGCGCCGCGAATGTTGGCTCATCAATCACGAGAAGGCTCGCCGCTTTTATTGTGAGTTAGGCCTGCAATTACGTAATAAAACACCGAAGCGCCGTGTGAAGGCGAAGCTGCGTGAAGATCGCAAGGATGCCACGCGTCGGCACGAGATATGAACTATGGATTTTGTCCATTACCAACTCGCCACGGGCCGGAAGATCCGTGTCCTTGCCGTGGTCGATACGTTCTCTCGCTATGTGCCCATCATCGACCCGCGGTTCAGTTACTGCGGCGAAGACGTGGTTCGTAGTTTGGAGAAGGTATGCACAAAGATTGGCTATCCAAAAACGATACGCGTCGATCAGGGATCGGAGTTCATCTCGCGCGATCTCGACCTGTGGGCCTTATATAAACGGAGTGACCCTCGACTTGAGCCGGCCTGGCAAGCCTACCGACAACGCCTTTATCGAGGCGCTCAATAGCCGCTTCAGAACCGAGTGCTTAAATGCTCACTGGTTCCTGACGCTTGCAGACGCTCAGAAAAAGATGGAGGATTGGTGCAGATACTAAAATGAAGAACGCCCGCATGGGGCGATCGGGCATAAAGCCCCGATTACGTTGCTCAACCACGATGGCGCACCCAGCCCGCCATCATGAAAGCCGGAAAAAATCTGCCTTCCGGCGGTCCAATGTTGGGAAGCAGACCATTGGGAATAGGGGCTTCAATGGGGCGTTAAGGATACCTTAACCCCCTCGCCCTAGTCTGCCTAGATGTGTCGTCTCCTTGCTTACCTTGGTGAGCCAATCTTCTTGGCGACTCTCGTCACGTCGCCCTCTCACTCGCTTGTATATCAATCGTTGCACGCCGCAGAGACCAAGCCTTGCGCAAACGAGGACGGCTTCGGGATAGGTTGGTATGGGGACGGAATAGAGCCCGGCCTGTACCGGGCCGCGCAGCCGGCCTGGTCGGACGCGAACCTCCAGTCTCTCTGCGAACAAGTGTGCTCACGCCTGTTCGTCGCCCACGTTCGTGCAGCCACGGGCACTGCGATCAACCGGGCGAACTGCCACCCCTTTTCTGTCAAGCGTTTTATGTTCATCCACAACGGGCAGATCGGCGGCTGGCCTTCCGTGCGTCAAAAAGTGGAGGCGATGATCCCCAATGAATTCTATTCCGCGCGGACAGGCACGACGGATTCCGAGGCGATTTTCCTAGCTGCCTTGGCAAACGGAATGGAGCAAGACCCCGTCAGGGCGGTAACGGTGACGCTAGAGCGCGTGAAAGCGGCGATGTACGCGAAAGGCGTCACTGCGCCGCTGCGCTTCGCTGCAGTCCTGACAGATGGGGAAGGCCTTTGGGCGTTCCGCTGGGCGTGCGACGGTAAGCCGCCATCTCTTTACTGGCGAGAGGGGGCAGGGGGGCTGATCGTGGCCTCCGAGCCGATCGACGGAACACGCTGGCAGGCGGTGCCGGACGGCGCGTGCCTTGTAGCGCGACCGGGCGAGCCGATCCGGATTGAGTATCTGCACTTGAATGCCACGTGCGCGATGCAAGTGCACGCACCCGCGACCGCTGCCGGGTTCCTCAACGTCCAGAGCCGGCCTTAGCCTTCAGGTTCTTGCGCCGAACATCTAACGACCACATTCTCGACAATCTTGGCGTTCACAAGAGCGAGACGGCAACGGCTGCCCTGAAAGAGCGCGGAGCCTGGTTCCTGTTCCTGCCGCCCCACGGTCCAGACCTCACCCCATTAAGATGGCGTTCGCCAAATTCAAAGCGCACCTCAGACGGAGCAGGCTCGATTGACGCCCTCTGGAAAGCCGTCGGCGCTATCTGCGGGCTCTACTCTCCAGAAGAATGTTGGTACTACCTCAAAGCCGCCGGGTCCTGTCCGATTAAGCGCT
Source organism: Rhodospirillaceae bacterium (assembly GCA_019752235.1). GTDB lineage: Bacteria > Pseudomonadota > Alphaproteobacteria > Rhodospirillales > Rhodospirillaceae > SHVO01. The sequence goes on along the minus strand of JAIEMI010000254.1, from coordinate 4,792 downwards.
CATGCCCAAGAGCGTCGAGAATGAAATAGGAACCGGCACCGTTCCATCCGATCGCTCGCGGCCGGGCAGGCTCGAACCTGTTGGCGATGATCCTCTACGGCAAGTACGGCAATCACCTGCCGATCGACCGCCAGAGCGAAGGCTTTGCCCGAGAGGGCATCGATCTCGATGTGTCGACCCTGGTCGGCTGAGTCGGTGCTTGCAGCCTGACCTTGGCGCCGCTGGTGGAACTGATCCGTCGCCACGCGCTCGCGGGTGAACGCATCCAAGGCGACGACACCACCGTGCCGGTGCTGTCAATGGGCAAGACCGTCACCGGCGCGGACATATGCGCGCGACGACCAGCCCTTCGCTGGCCCCGACCCGCCGGCAGCGGTGTTCTTCTATTCCCCTGATCGCGACGGCAGCCATCCCAGCCGTCATCTTGCCCGCTACACCGGGATACTGTAGGCGGACGCCTATGCCGGATTCAACGATCTCTATGCGCCTGGCCGAAGTTCCGGTCCGATTACCGAGGCGGCGTGCTGGGCACATGGACGGCGCAAGTTCCTTGTGCTGGCTGAAGTCGGCAAGTTGCCGCTGGCGCTTGAGGCCGTGAAGCGCGATGCCATCTTCGACGTGGAACGTGAGCTCAATCGCCAATAGCGCACCGGCTGATCGCTCGCCAGGAACGGGTCTCGCCGCGGGTTGCAAAGCTGGAAGCCTGGATGCGCACCGAGGGCGCGAGGCTCTCCCGGCACAACGACGTGGCTAAGGCCATGGACTACATGCTCAAGCGCTGGGAGGCCTTCACCCGGCTCCCTGGACGACGGTCGCATCTGCCTCACCAACAACGCCGCGGAGCGGGCCTTGAGAGGCATCGCACTTGGCCGTAAGGCATGGCCGTTCGCCGGCTCCGACCGCGGTGGCGAGCGTGCCGCGGCCCTTTACACCCTCATCGTCACCGCCAAGCGCAATGGTATCGATCCAGAAGCTTGGCTCGCCGATGTGCTTGCCCGTATCGCCGATCAACCGGTGAGCAAACTCGAACAGCTTCTGCCCTGGAACCGGAAAGCCCGGCTTGCCAAACTGGCGGCATGAGCACCGACCAGATTGCCGTTCTTCGCATCGAACTGATCGACATCGCCCCCCTGATCTGGCTGCGCGTTGCCGTGACGACGTCGACCAATCTTGTGGTCCTGCACAAGATCATCCAGGCCGCCATGGGGTGGCTCGATTACCACCTCTGGGAGTTCGAGACGGGTGAGGCGCGTTACGGGGTCCCCCGATCCGCATGGCGGGGGATTGGGGCCGAAATATCCAGAAGGCAATCGCAACCAGGCTAGCAAAGCTTCTCGATAACAGCGCTGAGGAATTCCGCTATACCTACGACATGGGCGACAACTGGGAACATCGGATCATCCTGGAGCGGGTCGAACCTGCCAAAGACGGGACCCGCTATCCATGGTTCCTCGGCGGCGAACGCCGCTGCCCGCCGGAAGATTGCGGCGGCCTGCCCGGGTACTATGAGTTCATCGACGCGATAGCCGCATCAGACAAAGGACGCGGTAGCAAAAAGAAAAAGGAAGCCCTGGCCTGGTATGGTCGTCCGTGCGATCCTGATAACATCGACGAGCAGCACATCGGCATCATGCTCCGCCGTATCGCAAAGAGTCAGCCCAAGGGCAAACAAACCCCGGCAAAGAAGTGATCCACCCGTGGCCCTCGCCGGACGTGTACGAACCAAGGGGCCTGGGACGATTGTGCGTGCACTGACAGATACTTATAGCCAGTCAATAAATCGTGTATTCTAGAGAGGGATAAAAAGCTCATCTGCGTATACTATATAGTTTCCCGCCTCATCTTAATGCTGCGCTGGAAGACCCACATCGCTTCAGCCTAAACCCAAGAAAAATAATGGAGAGTTCTATGAAAAACGCCCTCGCAGCCGTGCTGTTTCTCGCCGCTACTGCGGCAGTGATGCCCGCTCTGGCACATGATCCTAGCCTTCACAAAAAGAATGCGACTGCAGCGCCTGATTGCTCGGCAATAGAACACGGGGACATGAGCAAAGTGGATTTAAAAGACCCTGTTCAAAAGGCGCTGCACGACAAATGCATGAAATTAATGCCCCAGAAGAATGCCAAAGAGCACGACATGAAAGAAATGCCCGACATGGCGAAGAAGCCCGAACAGACAAGTGTCGGGAAGTAAATTTAGGGCCGCAAATTTCGTCGGACAGTGCGCAAATGGTATGAGAACCGCGCTACGTAGACTTCGGGTATAGCTCTCATATGTAAAATAGGCGGAAGGGCAGCAGACTATTGCAGACCTACTTTACAGCCGAAATTGAAACGTTGCGCAGGACAGGATTTATTGCCACCCAATCACTCCTTTTTTTCTGCTGAATGAAAGGCGATAATGAAATGATCAAAAAGGAGCTAAGCCAATGCAAAAAAAGATTGTGATTGGTATTGCCGCTGCCGTGGTGCTGGGCGCGGTTTTATTTGTATACGCGGGCATCTTCAACGTGGCTGCCGATGAGCACCATTCGAAGCCATTTTATGCACTCATGGAGACTGTGCGTGAGCGCTCGATAGCAGTACGTTCACGGGGCATCTTGGTGCCTCCGCTCGACGATTCGGCTATGATCTCTTCGGGCGGCGCAGACTACAACGAAATGTGCACAGGATGCCATTTGCGGCCGGGCATTCAGGAATCAGAGCTTAGCGCTGCAATGTATCCACAGCCTCCTAATCTTAGTCAAATTCGCCGGAAGGATCCGGCGCAGACATTCTGGATAATCAAGCATGGCATCAAAATGAGCGGAATGCCGGCATGGGGACCAACCCACGACGATCAACGCATGTGGGCAATGGTAGCTTTCCTCCAGCGGCTGCCCGAACTCACGCCGGAGCAGTACCAGATCCTCACTGCCCGCACCGACGACGATATGGATGATCATGAGGAGCCATCAAACGGCTCGAAGCCAATGCCGGGGATGGAGCATAAATAAAAATGATGCCACTCCCACTTGTTGGTATCGTTGCAACGTATTGGGATTATGGCTCTGCGTCTTGATTGATGTTTGTACACAGGCTGTCACCCGCGATGGCAACAACAGCCTTTAACTTTAAACACTAAGTAACCACCTTTTTTCTCCCTGTAGTACCTAGATCTCGAATTCCACGAAGCCGAGACATCGCGCGCGGCGTGTGGTCGCGCCGTCATCGCCGGACAATATGCCGATATTGCCTCCTTGCTTTTTGCGCGCGTTCAGATTCTTAGCGGCCTGCATCATAACAGGGTGGTCAATCGCCAATATATCCCGCTTAATCTCGGATTCAGTCAAGGCGCACCACCAGGGCTAGCGGATTTGTCTTGTCGGCCGTAGGCGAAGACGCAATTCCGTGAAAGAGCACAAAAGTGCATCCATGGACCGATCAAGAAGCCCATTCAGACATGCGCTCGTCCGGCGACCGCCGCTTGGCGGATAGGCGGTCCAATCTAAGGAGGCGGATGGTCATTTGAGCCGCCTTCGGTTTCGCCGACGTTCTGATGCCAGCAAAACCGACAATCGGATCTTATTTCACCCCGTAGATTTCGGCGCCCGACGCCGCAGCACGCAGCCACAAAGAGGGCAAAAAGGTGACGTAGAGCGCGCATGACCTGAATCCCATGCTTGCGGCAGTGGTTGACTGCCGGTGTTCTTGCAAGCGCCCGCAGTCATATGAGCCATCGGCAGTTAGCTACCGAGGTCAGCGCGAGCGTGACGAAAAGAACTTTTAGAGGGCGATGGGAGGTTCAAGACGGGGGGCTATCATGCGCCCGTGCAAAAGCAGCTCGATGTGCAGTCCGTAAAACGAGAGCGTCCACTGCCGGATAGGAACGCACATCGGTGCGAGAGGCACGATATTGACTAGCGACACACATCCGCAGGCATCGAGACAGAGTTTCGATACGCCGTCACACGGCATCGGATGGTGCGAGGGCAGATCCATATCGGTGCTTATGTCGCTCACCGATGGCTGCGGTAGGATCATAGCCCCGGCCATAGAGACCGAGAGAAACGCCCCCAGGATAAAGAGAATGAGACAGATCCGCAGTCTATTCCAACTCATCTTTATATTATACTTCTTCCGGTAGAAGCTGACAATCTGGCGACCCTACGACGTCGCTCTTTAATGACGTCGGCAGCCAGCAGCACATGCGCTTTCTTGAAGGCGATCTGTCAACTGGCAACACGCTCGGCGCTGAACGGGCTCGTACCCGCCTAATGCAAGGAACGCTTCACCCGAGGCGCGCTGGTCTAACGAAGCGGCATCCATAGCTGGTTTACAAGGTCGTAGGTGGCCACGTCCGCCCTGATCAAAACCATGTCCTAATGCCCACAACAACACTGGTTCCGCCGACCTTCTCTCCTGCGACACGAGCGAAGTCTGCGGTGTTCCCTATTTTTCGCGTATAGGAGATGCCAACGTAAGGGGCGAACTCTCGGCGGACTTCGTAACGCAGGCGAAGGCCGAGGTCGATATCACTCAGGCCCGACCCGACTCCGATCTCGCGGCTGTTCTGGGCCGCGAGATTTACCTCGACGTTGGGCTGCAGGATCAGCCTCTGCGTGACGCGCAGATCATAGTAAACGTTGCCCCGCGCCATGAGTTCTCCCTTGTTCGAGAGGAAGAGCGCTCCTTCTGCCTCGAACCAATAAGGCGCAAGGCCCTCGATGCCCGCCGTGGCATACGTCCGCGATGGGTCAGGTCGGAAGTCATGACGAAGACCGGCTTGGAGATTGAAGTATGGACCGATGGCG
>JAIEMI010000208.1 GCA_019752235.1 Rhodospirillaceae bacterium | reverse complement strand
AGCAACAGAGCGTGCGACCACAAACGCCAAGCCCACCGAGCAGAGCCGCCTCGTCGCGGGCGCCGACCTGCTGGCGTCGAAGACGAACTACCAAAGGCAAAGCGGTTTCACTTCGAACACCTACGGCGGCACGCTGCGCTTGGGTTTCAGCTATAACGAATACCTTTATCAGCGCTTCAACTATCAGTTCACCGCGACCAAGCTGACGGGCTTGAATGCCGCGGTCTCGCGGTACATCCGCGAGCAGGCGGGTACGGCGCTGACGTCGCAAATCAGCCAGGTGCTGACCTATGACCGCCGCAACAACATCATCTATCCGACCGGCGGCTATTACCTGACGGTGTCCACGGACCTGTCGGGCCTGGGCGGCACGGAACGCTTCGTGCGCGGCGGCGCGGGCGGCGCGTTCTACGTCCAGCCGCTCGAAGGCTGGGTGTTCTCGACCTCCATCAGCGGCAGCTACGTCGTCGGCCTGGGCAAGGATATCAAGATTTACCAGCGCGCGCAGTTGGGTGGTTACACGCTGCGCGGCTACAAGGACTTCGGCGCGAGCCCGCGCGACGCGCTGACGCTGGACGCCTTGGGCGGCGACTGGATCGCCACCACCTCGCTTGAGTTGCGCATACCGCTGGGCCTGCCCAAGGAAGCCGGCATCAAGACCAAGCTGTTTAACGATTGGGGTGTGATCGGTCCGCCGAAGGATCTCAAGGACCGCGCTCCCACCACGGTGCTGGATTCCCGCGCGATCCGCGGTTCCGCCGGCGCCGGCGTCGAATGGGCTTCGCCCGTCGGCACCATCACCCTCGACTACGCGCCTTTCATTTTCAACGCGCAGCCCTTCGATAGAAAAACACGTTTCCGCGTCAATTTCGGCAATCGCTTCTAATTCAGAGGATAAACATGACAACGACTCATCGCTTCACCCGTACGACCGCGGCCGCCATGCTGGCCGGTCTGGTCCTGGTGTTCGGCGCTTCCGGCAGCTTCGCGCAGGCGGAAAAGCGTCCGACCCCGGTGCTCGGCATCGTCGACACCGACCTGCTGCTGCAGGACTCCTTGGCCGCCAAAGGCGTGCGTCTCGAGCGCGACAAATACGCCGGCACGTACCAAAACCAAGTCAAGGACATGGAAGGCAAGCTGCGCGCGGAAGACCAGGAACTGTCGCAACAGCGCAGCGTTCTGGCGCCGGATGTTTTCCAGCAGCGCGCTCAGGCGTTTCAGCAGAAACTCCAGGATTTCCAAACCCAGGTTAAAGACAAGCAGGAACGCCTCGACTACTCCTTCCAGCAGTCGATGCAGAAGATCGGCGAGACCATCATGGTCGTGGCCAGCGAAGTCTCGAAGGAAAAGGGCATCAACGCCGTGATGGCGCGCAATCAGCTCATGATCTTCGACCCGGGCATGGACATCACCAAGCCGGTTTTGGAAAAGCTGAACCAGCGCATGAGCAGCGTCGAGTTCAAGGATCCTGAAAGCTGGCCGCGCAACGCCGAGGGCGCTGCTCCGGCCGGCGGCGCTGCGCCGAAACCGGCGGCTGCCGCCCCCGCCAAAAAGTAAATGCCTGATTCCCGGTTCTATCATCGCGCCGGGCCTTTCCGTTTGGCTGATATCGCCGGGCGCTGCGGCGCCCGGCTGACGCCGGGTGCAGACCCGGAAGCGATGATCCACGACATCGGCGCGATTGATGCCGCCAAAGCCGGCGATATCATTTATTTCGCCGACCCGGCCTATGTCGTGGCGCTGTCATCCAGCAAATGTACGGCCTGCGTGACCACCGAACAATTGGCGGCGAAAGCCCCGGGTTGCGCGGTGCTTGTGGCCGACGACCCGCGCGCGGCCTTTGCCGAGATCGCGGGGATGTTCTATCCCGACGAGCCGATGACCGGCGTGGCGGAGAGCGCGCGCATCGCGCCCGACGCCGTGCTGGGTGAAGGGGCCGCGGTCGCGCACGGCGCGGTGATCGGCGCTAAAGCCGCGATCGGCAAGCGGTCGCGCATCGGGGCCAACGCGGTCATCGGCCATGGTGTCGTGGTCGGCGACGACTGCCGGATTTCCCCCAACGTCACGCTGTCCCACTGCCTTATCGAGAACCGGGTGATCATTCACGCCGGTGTTCAGATCGGCCAAGACGGTTTCGGTTTTGTGCCGAGCAAGGACGGTCACCGCAAGGTGCCGCAATTGGGCCGCGTGGTTGTGCATGACGACGTCGAGATCGGCGCGAATACCACGATTGATCGCGGCGCCGCCGGAGATACTGTCGTCGGCGCGGGGACCAAGATCGATAACCTTGTCCAGATCGGGCACAATGTTCAGATCGGCCGCCGCTGCATTATTGTGTCGCAGGTCGGAATTTCCGGCAGTTGTAAGATCGGCGACGGGGCCGTCATCGGCGGGCAGGCCGGCTTCGCAGATCACGTGACGGTAGGCGAAGGCGCTCAAATCGCTGCAAAAACCGGTGTTATGCGCGATGTGGGGCCGGGCGAGATCGTTATGGGCTACCCGGCGCGCCCGATCCGCCAGTTTTGGCGGGACGTCGCCGCCGTGTCGCGGTTGACCCGGCGCGACAAGTAACCGTACAAACTGATACCAGATGAAGGCCGCCGGGGCGGGAGGCTCCGCCGGTAGATCACCTCAGCGGGATTACGCCCATGGACGGACAGTCGACCCAGCCGGGTTTCACCATCGATATCGAGCGGATCATCAGCATGATCCCGCACCGCTATCCGTTTTTGCTGGTGGATCGCGTGGTCGACGTGGTGCCCGGCGAGTCCGCCGTGGGCATCAAGAACGTCACCGCCAACGAGCCGCATTTCCAAGGCCATTTTCCGGGCCGTCCGGTGATGCCGGGCGTGCTGATCGTTGAAGCCATGGCACAAACCGCGGCGGTGCTGGTGGTCGCGGCGCTGGGCAAGGAAGCCGAAGGCAAACTGGTCTATTTCATGACTATCGAGAATGCGCGCTTCCGCAAGCCCGTTGTGCCCGGCGATCAGCTGCGTCTCCACTGCCGTAAAGAGCGCCAGCGCGCCAACGTCTGGAAGTTCAGCGGCGAAGCCCGCGTCGACGACACGGTAGTGGCCGAAGCGGTCTACACCGCCATGATCATGGACCGCTGAGCGACCGCATCCCGTGGACACCGCACCCCAGATGACAAAAATTCACCCGACCGCGGTGGTCGATAAAGCCGCGACGTTGGGCCGTGACGTGGAGATCGGTCCCTATTGCGTGATCGGTCCCCATGTGACCCTCGGCGAAGGCGTGCGTGTGATCTCTCATGCCGTGGTCGACGGACACACCACGGTGGGCGCGCGCACGGTGGTGCATCCGTTCGCCTCGCTGGGCCACGTGCCGCAACATCTCAGCTACAAAGGCGAACCGACACGCCTGGTGATCGGTCACGACAACGTTATCCGCGAACATGTGACCATGCATATCGGCACAGCGCAGGGCATTTCGGAAACCCGTGTCGGCAACCATTGCTTCTTCATGGCCGGCGCCCACGTCGCGCATGATTGTGTGATCGAGGATCACGTCATCCTGACCAACAACGTCGCCTTGGGCGGCCACGTGCGCGTGGGCGAGTATGCCAATATCGGCGGGCTCTCGGGCGTGCATCAGTATGTACGCATCGGCAAACACGCCATGATCGGCGGCGTGACCGGCGTGGATAAGGACGTCATCCCCTATGCCCTGGTCATGGGCAACCGCGCGCGCCTCAACGGCCTGAACATCGTCGGCCTGCGCCGCCGGGGTTTCTCGCGCGAGGACATCCGTACTTTGCGCACCGCTTACGGCCTGCTGTTCTCGCAAGGCGGCACCATGGCCGAACGCCTGAATGAAGTCGCGGAGTTGTACGGCGGCAACGCCGCCGTGATGGATATCATCAATTTTATCCGTGAAGACTCGTCGCGCTCCATCGTCATGCCCGTCGCCGGAAACGGCAACGGCAACGGCCACTGATCCTTTCATGAACGCTACCGCGCCCAAACTCGGCATTATCGCCGGGCGAGGTGCGCTCCCGGGCCTGCTGGCCGCGGCCTGTAAGGCCGACGGCCGTCCGCATTATGTGCTGGGTCTTTCCGGTTTTGCCGACGCGCCCGGGCTTCAGGTGGATGCCTGGATCGGCCTTGGCGATATCGGCAAAGGCTTCACCGCGCTGAATGCCGCCGATGTGAAAGAAGTCGTCATGGCGGGCGGCGTGCAGCGCCCGGCCATCGCCGCGCTGAAAATAGATTTGAAAGGCGCGGCACTGCTCGCACGGCTTGCGGGCCGCGCGCTGGGCGACAACGGATTGCTATCGGCGGTGATCGCGGAGATCGAGCGCGAAGGCTTCAAAGTCGTGGGCGCTGACGACATCCTGACCGAACTGCTCGCGCCGAAAGGCGTGCTGGGGCGGCATAAACCCGACGCCGACGCGGAAACCGATATCGCGCGCGGCCTTGAAACCGCGCGCCTTCTGGGCGCGGCGGATGTAGGTCAGGCGGTGGTGGTGCAGCAAGGCATCGTGCTCGGTGTCGAAGCCGCCGAGGGGACCGATGCCTTGATCGCCCGTTGTGCGGCTTTGCAGCTGGATGCGCCGGGCGGTGTCCTGGTGAAAGCCAAAAAACCCAACCAGGAACGGCGCGCGGATTTGCCGACGATAGGCGTGACCACGATTCATAACGCCAAGGCGGCGGGCCTGCGCGGTGTCGCCGTGGAAGCGGGGCACACGCTGGTTATCGGCCTGCGCGACGTGATCGCCGCCGCCGATGAGACCGGTTTATTCGTGGCCGGGATCTGATCCGGTGGGACCGCTCATATATTTGATCGCCTGCGAGCCCTCCGGCGATCAACTCGGCGCGATGCTGATGACCGCCTTGAAGGAACAAACCGGCGGCAACGTGCGCTTCGCCGGTGTCGGCGGTCCGCTGATGACGGCTGCGGGATTATCCAGCCTGTTTGATGTGCGCGACTTGGCCTTGCTGGGTGTGTTCGAGGTTCTGCCGAAAGCGCGCATGGTGCTGAAGCGCGTGAAAAGCGCGGTGGCGGACATCGACGCGAAACAACCCAATATTCTGGTGACCATCGATTCCTGGGGTTTCACGGGGCGCGTGCACGAGCGCCTGGCCAAGAGAAACAGCCCGATCCCGCGGGTGCGCTATGTGGCGCCGCAGGTGTGGGCGTGGCGGCCCGGACGCGCCAAGCAGCTGTCGCGCTGGATCAACCATCTGCTGACGCTGTTGCCCTTCGAGCCGGCGTATTTTACGCCGCACGGGTTGGCGGCGACCTGGGTCGGTCATCCGGTATTGGAAAGCGGCTACACCGCCGGTGACGGCATCGCCTTCCGCAAGAAGCACAACATCGCTTTAGACCGGCGTGTTGTGGCGGTGCTGCCCGGCAGCCGGCGCAGTGAAGTGACGCGGCTTCTGCCGGTGTTCAAGGAGACCGTGGAGATTCTGGCGGAACGCTATCCCAACCTGCACGTGGTGATGCCCACGGTGGATACGGTGGCGCACGAGGTTTACATGGCGTCCGGCGGGGCGTCGGGCGGATGGGCCGCACCGGTGACGGTGGTGATGGACGATGCGCAGCGGCGCGACGCCTTCGCGGCCTGCGAGTGCGCCATGGCGGCTTCGGGCACGGTATCGCTGGAGCTGGCGCTGGCGGGAATCCCGCACGTCATCGCCTATAAGGTCAATCCGATGTCGGCCATGGCTTTCCGCATGCTGGCCAAGACCCGTTTTGTGAACCTGATCAATATTCTGGTGGGGCACGAAGCGGTGCCCGAACGGCTGCAGGGCAAGTGCAAGCCCGAGGTGATCGCCGACGACCTGACGCTGCTGATGCGCGACGAAATGCGCCGCGTGGCGCAGCGCGCGGATTTCTCGGCGGCGTTGTCGAAGTTGTCGCCCGGCGGCGAGCGCCCGAGCCGCAAAGCGGCGCAGGCGGTGCTGGGGCTGATAAGGAAATAGAAAACTCGATTGTCATCCTCGCGAAAGCGGGGATCCATCGCGCAAAACACGCCAGCTAGAGTCTGGTGAGGAATGGATCCCGGCTCTCGCTACGCTCGGCCGGGATGACAGGCGGAGTTTTATCCGAAAGTTCTGATCAGCGTCTTGTTCACATCGTCGGCGCTTTTGACCAAGCTGGCGGCGATTTCGTAGTGGCGCGAGGCGGTGAGAAGGCCGATGGCGTCGCCGAGGAGGCCCGAGGGCTGTTCGACATTCTGCGTGAGCAGCGCGGCGCTGCCGCCGGTGAGCAGGGGTGAATACAGCGAGGCCGGTTCGAAGTAATTGCCGGCGGCGTGGTTCGTCAAAGCTTCGGCGCGTTGCTGGACTTGCCGTCCGGCGGAGATCAGGCTCGTCGCTGCGACGCTGAGAATGTCCATGGTTCCAGTCCGTGCTTACGCGCCCTACTAACGCCAGCATAGACCCGGCGGTTGCAAAGAAAAAGCGGCGCGAAGGATGAACCCCCGCGCCGCTTAATACTTAGCCGATGTAGGTGTTTAGCCTTTACTTGCGCGCGGCCAGCGGCGTGAACTTGCGCTTGGTCTGGCCGGTGTAGAGCTGGCGCGGACGGCCGATTTTCTGCTGCGGGTCTTCGATCATTTCACGCCACTGCGCGATCCAGCCGACGGTGCGGGCCAGTGCGAAGAGGGCGGTGAACATGGTGACCGGGATGCCCATGGCCTGGAAGATGATGCCCGAATAGAAGTCGACGTTGGGGTAGAGCTTCTTTTCGATAAAGTACTCGTCCTCCAGCGCGATTTTTTCCAATTCCACGGCGATATCGAGCAACGGATTGTCCTTGATTTTCAGTTCCTTCAGCACTTCGCTACAGGTGCGGGCCATGATGCGCGCGCGCGGATCGTAGTTCTTGTAGACGCGGTGGCCGAAGCCCATGAGGCGGAAGTTGTCGTTCTTGTCCTTCGCGCGCTTCACGTACTCGGGGATGCGCTTCTTGTCGCCGATTTCCTTCAGCATGGTCAGCACGGCTTCGTTGGCGCCGCCGTGGGCAGGGCCCCAGAGCGAAGCAATGCCGGCCGCGATGCAGGCGAACGGATTGGCGCCCGATGAACCGGCCAGACGCACGGTGGAGGTGGAGGCGTTTTGTTCGTGGTCGGCGTGCAAGATGAGGATGCGGTCCATGGCCTTCGCCAGCACCGGATTGACTTTGTATTCTTCGCACGGCGTGGCGAACATCATGTAAAGGAAGTTTTCGGCGTAGCCCAAATCGTTGCGCGGATAGATGAAGGGTTGGCCCAGTGAATACTTGTAAGCCCAGGCCGCGATGGTCGGCATTTTCGCGATCAGGCGGTAGGACGAGATGCGGCGGTGGTTCTCATTATTGATGTCGAGGCTGTCGTGATAGAAGGCCGACAACGCGCCGACGACGCCGCACATGATCGCCATGGGGTGCGCGTCGCGGCGGAAGCCCGAGTAGAAGTTATGGAACTGCTCGTGCAGCATCGTGTGATAGGTGATGTCGCGCTCGAACTGCTTTTTGGTCTTGGCGTTGGGCAGTTCGCCGTTCAGCAGCAGATAACAGACTTCTTCGAAGTTGCACTTCTCGGCCAAGTCTTCGATGGCGTAGCCGCGATGCAGCAGCACGCCCTTGTCGCCGTCTATGAACGTGATTTTGGATTCGCACGAACCGGTGGACGTAAAGCCCGGGTCATAGGTGAACTTGTCGGTTTCGGCGTAGAACTTCCGGATATCTACAACGTCCGGTCCGGTGGTTCCGCTCAACACGGGGAACTTCCACGTTTTGCCGGTCGCGTCGTCTTTCATGGTGAATGTTTTCGCCACGGTATATCCCTTTCTTGATGCGCTGCTTTTTAAGCGGGCGTCCCCTCCGCAAGTCCCCACGGGACGTCCTTATGCTGCACTGCTTATAGCGTGGAAAATGCTTGCAAATCAACGTCTCTCAGGCTGCCAACGCATCCTGAAGCCGGTCTAAAGTCTCGGCCTTTCCCAGGGCCTCCATGACTTCGAAAATCGACGGAGACACCGTGGTGCCCGCCAGGGCGGCCCTGAGGGGCTGGGCGACTTTGCCCATTTTTTGACCGGTTTGCGCGGCGTAGCCCTTCACCCATTCCTCCAGGGCCGGGCCGGTCCAGGCCGGGGCCGTGGCAAAGGCCGAAAGCGCGGCCTGGATCACGGGCTTACCGCCGTCGGCCAGGACCGCCTTGGCTTTGTCATCCAGGGGGATGGGCCTTGTCCGGACATATAAGTGTGCGCCGTCGGCCAACTCGGTGAGGGTCTTGGCGCGTTGCTTGAGGCCGGCCATGCCTTTGCGAAGACGATCTAAACCGATGGCATCGATCGGCATTGTCTTTTCAAGCACGGGGCGGATCAACTCCGCCAGGCGGGCGTCATCAGCCTTCTGAATATAGTGGCCGTTCACGTTCTTGAGCTTATCGAGGTCGAGGCGCGAGGGGCCGCGGCCGACGTTGACGATGTCGAACCATTGCGCGGCCTCGGCGTCGGAGATGATCTCGGCGTCGCCGTGGCTCCAGCCCAAACGCAGGAGATAGTTGCGCAAGGCTTCCGGCAGAAAACCCATGTCGCGATAGGCTTCGACGCCGAGCGCGCCGTGGCGCTTCGAAAGTTTAGCGCCGTCGGCGCCGTGGATCAGCGGAATGTGCGCGTATTCCGGCGCGGTGTGGCCGAGCGCGAGGATGAGCTGCAATTGGCGGAAGGCGTTGTTGAGATGGTCGTCGCCGCGAATGACGTGAGTGATGCCCATGTCGATGTCGTCCACCACCACCGCCAACATATAGGTCGGTGTGCCGTCGGCGCGCAGCAGCACCATGTCGTCGAGCTGGGCGTTGGCGACGGTGACGGGGCCTTGCACCAGATCGTGAATGACGGTTTCGCCGTCCTGCGGCGCTTTCATGCGGATGACGTAAGGCGCGCCGGCGGGCGCATCCTTGGGATCGCGGTCGCGCCAGCGGCCGTCGTAGCGGATCGAGAGGCCCTTGGCCTTTTGCTCTTCGCGGAGCGCGGCGAGTTCCTCGGGCGTCGCGTAGCAGCGGTACGCTTTACCCCCGGACAGCAGTTTTTCGGCGGCGGCGCGGTGGCGGCCGGCGCGGGCGAATTGGAAAACCGGATCGTCGTCCCATTTCAGGCCCAGCCAGGTGAGACCGTCGAGGATGGCGTCGATGGCGCCTTGCGTGGAGCGGGCGCGGTCGGTGTCCTCGATACGCAGCAGGAACCGGCCGCCGGTGTGCTTGGCGTAGAGGTAGTTGAACAGCGCTGTGCGGGCGCCGCCGATGTGAAGATAGCCGGTGGGCGAGGGGGCGAAACGGGTAACGACGGTCATGTGCTCTGGTTTTCCTAGATGTGGGCTTGGTCTAGCATAAGGCGATGGGACTGGGGAACTTTGGCCTGAAAATAAAGATGGAACTCGCCCGGCAGGCCGAGCGCGCCATTCCGTGGCTGGTGGTGGCCTTCGGCGCGGGGATCGCGCTGTTTTTTACGTGGAAAACCGATCCCGTGGCGTGGTTGCCGGCCGTGCCCGTGGCGTTGGGCGCGGGGCTGACGTTCACGCGCGCGAGGGCCGTGGGCCTGGCGCTGATTGCGATAGGCCTGGGGCATGGCGCGGCCCAGGTCCGCACGGCGATGGTGGCGACGCCGTTGTTGGAGCGCGAAACGCGGCGCGTCGAAATCAGCGGGCGCGTGACGTCGGCCGAGGCGCGGCCCGACAGCAACCGCATCGTGATGGCGCCGCGGGCCATTCCCGGCGTCGCGCCGGCGATGACGCCGGAGCGTTTGCGCATCACCATCCCCGCAGGGCATGGACTGCCCGCTGTCGGCGACATCGTCACCTTGCCCGCCGTGGTCGGCCCCGCCAAGCCGCCGGTGGTGCCCGATGGATTTCAGTTTCAGCGTTTCCTGTATTTCGCGGGCATCGGGGGTACGGGCTATACGATTGGGCGCTGGCGAAGCGAACCTCATAGCGAATCATCCTTCCGCGCGACGACCGAGGCATGGCGCCGGGCCATCGGCGCGCGCATCGAAAAGATCGTGCCGGGGCCCGACGGCGCGGTGGTGAAGGCGCTGGTCAACGGCGAGCAGAATGCGATTCCCCAGGATTTGCAGGAGGCTTACCGCGCCGCGGGCATCGTGCATCTGCTGTCGATCTCGGGGCTGCACATGACGCTGCTGGCGGGCGCGGTATTTTTCATGGTGCGGCGTCTGCTGGCGTTGGCGCCCGCGATTGCCCTGCGCACCGACACCAAGAAGGTGGCGGCGTGGGCGGGATTGGCGGCGACCGGATTCTATCTTCTGATCTCCGGCATGAGTGTGCCGGCCATCCGTTCGTTCGTGATGATCGCCGTGGTGATGCTGGCGATCCTGCTGGACCGCACGGCGCTTTCGCTGCGCACCATCGCCTGGGCGGCGCTGCTGTTGATGGTGCTGTTTCCCGAAGCCGTCGTCGGCGCGAGCTTTCAGATGTCGTTCCTGGCGGTGCTGGCCTTGGTGTCGCTCTATGAGCAGACGTGGCTGCGCATCATCTGGCGTGGCGACGACGGCCGGCTCACGCTCGTGCGCGCGGCGGGCATTTATCTGGCGGGATTGGTTGTCACCGATATCGCCGCGGGCGGAGCGACGTCGCTGTTCGCCGCGTATCATTTTAATGTATTGCCGACCTATTCCATGATCACCAACCTGCTGACGGTGCCGCTGACGGGTTTGTGGATCATGCCGGCGATGATGCTGGGTTTGATTTTGATGCCGCTGGGGTTGGAAGAGATTCCGTTTCGCGTCATGGGCGCGGGTGTGCATGTGCTGAACGACATCGCCCGCACCGTGGCGGCGTGGCCGAACGCGCAGGTGCAGGTGCCGAGCATGGCGGCCTGGGCCATGGCGCTGGGGGCGCTGGGCGCGATCTTTATCTGCCTGTGGAAAGGCCGCGGACGCTGGCTGGGATTCATCGCGCTGATTCCGGCGGTCGTGCAGCCGTATCTGACGCCGCCGCCGGATGTGCTGGTGGACGATACCGCGCGGGTGTTCGCGGTGAGCGACGCCGATGGCCACATGGCCGCCAAGCCGGGCCGGGCCGGCGGGTTCATCAAGGAGGTGTGGGCCGACCGTTACGGCGCGTCGGAACGGTCGTGGCCGGACATTGACGGCCTCAGCTGCGATGCCGACGGCTGCGTTCTCGCGCGCAACGACCGGAAGATGCTGATGGCTTTCACCTCGGCGGCGCTGGCGGAGGATTGCGGCAACGCGGATCTTATCGTCAGCACCACGGCGGCGCGGGATTTGTGCCGCGAGGGCAAGATCATCGACCTCATCGACTTGCGCCGCGACGGCGCGCATGCGCTGTGGCTGACGAACGATGGCGTACGTGTGCGCGCAGTCAAAGACTCGACGGGCAACCGCGTCTGGATGCGAGGCCTTGCCCGCGACGGCGACGAGGACAGTGAGCGAACGGACTAGGAGCGTTTGCCGACCGCAACTCTATATGCGCGGCTAGAGGCGCTTGCAGCCCATTCTTCCGAATTCATCGGGGAACGGGATGAACCCGTTGGGGCAGCCTTTCGAGGTATCGTAGTAGCGCTGGCGGTCGCCGGTATAGCTTTCGCAAATGTGGTTGCCGTATTCGTCCACGGCTTTGTGCGACCCGTTTGGACATTGTCCCGCGGGGACGCGGACGGAGTCCGTCGCGCCGGTATCAAACCTTTTACAGATTTGATTGCCGAAGTTGTCAAGCGACGGGAAGGTGCCGAGAGGGCATGCCGCCCAAGCAGCCGACGGGAAAGCAACGCAAAGCACAACAAGCAAATGCCGCATGAGTGTTACCTCTCATGAAGTGCGCGTGAGTTAATACCGCCGCAGCAATCCCACCAGCTTGCCCTGCACGCGCACGCGGTCGGGGCCGAAGATGCGGGTCTCGTAGGCTTTGTTGGCGGGCTCCAAGGCGATGGTCTCGCCTTTGCGGCGCAGACGCTTCAAGGTGGCTTCTTCGCTATCCACCAAGGCCACCACGATGGCGCCGTTCTCGGCGGTGTCGCAGCGTTTGATGATGACGGTGTCGCCGTCCATGATGCCGGCATCGACCATGGAATCGCCGTCGATGGTCAGCGCGTAATGCTCGCCGGTGCCCAGCAGCGCGCCGGGCACGCCGATGTGTTCGGTGGGATTGCGCAAGGCCTCGATGGGCGTACCGGCGGCGATCTTGCCGTAAAGCGGCAACTCTATGCTGTCGTTGGCGGCGGGGGCCTTGATCGAAGCGCCGGGCATGGCGCCGGAGAAATTGCCGGTGATGACATTGGGCGTGAAGCCGGTGGCGGGACGTTCAGCCGCCTTTTCAGCATAGGCGGGCGCGGGCGGGAGCATATTGTCCGGCACCTTGACCACTTCCAGGGCGCGGGCCCGGTGCTGCAGGCGGCGCAGGAAGCCGCGTTCCTCCAGGGCCAGGATCAGGCGGTGGATGCCGGATTTGGACTGGAGGTTCAGGGCGTCCTTCATCTCGTCGAAGGAGGGGGCGACGCCGTCCTTGGCGATCCGGTCGCGGATGAACAGGAGGAGTTGGTGCTGCTTTTTGGTGAGCATCG